>CAVEYE010000111.1:0-17076 GCA_963619595.1 bacterium
GTGCCTCAGGCGGGAATCGAACCCGCACGGACATTTCTGTCCAAGGGATTTTAAGTCCCTCGTGTCTACCATTTCACCACCAAGGCGAGTAGGTTGCAAAGTTAAGAAAAAATCCCTAATAATACTTCTTCTCCTGCCGGTATAGGGCGATAAAGATGAAGATCAGGGTTGTGAAAGCCACGATGGATGAGCCTCCGTAACTGAGAAGCGGCAAAGGGATGCCGATGACAGGCATCAGGCCGATCGTCATTCCGATGTTGATGAACAGATGCATGAAGATGCAGGAAGCGACGCAGTAGCCGTAGATTCTGGTGAACGCCTCCCTGCATTTCTCTGCGTCGGAGATGAGCCGGCAGATGAGGAACACATAGAGGCTGATGACCACGAAGCAGCCGAGGAAGCCCCATTCCTCGCCGACCGTGCAGAAAATGAAGTCCGTACACTGCTCGGGCACAAAGCCGAAAGTCGTCTGCGTGCCGCCGAGGAAACCTTTCCCGGTGAAACCTCCGGAGCCGATCGCGATCATGCTCTGGTTCACATTGTAGCCGACACCGCTCGGATCCTCCTTCATCCCCAGCAGCACTTCGATACGGCCGCGCTGATGGTCCTGGAGTATGTTGTTGAAGATGAAGCTTGTGGAGAAGACCAGCGCTATGCCGGCCAGGATTCCGAGGGCGGAGAGCGACAGGAAGCGCTTCCGCAGCCTGTATCCCCTGAAAATCATCACGATGGCCGTGACCGCGCATATTCCTACAAGGACGTAGACAGGGTCGATCTTGCCGATGAAACTCTCCGGGTCGGCTTTGCCCATCGCCCACGGCAGGAAGCAGAGCATCAGGAAGCCGCCGAGGCCGCATCCTGTCACTGCGTCCAGCCTTCCATATTCAAGAAAATTGCAGAGCAGGATGATTCCCGCCAGCACCATTATCGAGACGTACGGCGACGCGGTCAGGGTCAGTATGAAAAGCAGGATGGCCATTCCGATGCAGAAAAGCCACCAGCCGGAGAAGCCCTCCCGGTACATCACGAAGATGAATCCGGCGTACACAAGCATCGATCCGGTCTCTTTCTCCATCAGGATGACCAGCATCGGTACGCCGATGACGAGCGCGGTGAAGATGAAGTCCTTGAGCCTTGTCACCTTGAAATTGACCTGGCTCATCACCGTTGCCAGCAGAAGCGAGGTCGTGATCTTCGACACCTCGGCCGGCTGGAACTTGATCGCTCCGAACTCGAACCACGACCTTGAACCCTTGACATCCTTGCTGAGGAAGATCACGGCCACAAGCAGCATCAGCACAACCAGGTACAAAGGCACGGAGGCGCTTTCCCAGAACTGCGGGTTCATCACGAAGAGTATGAATATGGCGATTCCTATCGAGACCATCATCCAGATGAACTGCTTGCCGCAGCGGAAATGGAAATCCAGGATGCTGGTGGCTCCGTCTGCCTGGGTGGCGGCGAAGATGTTTATCCAGCCTATGAAGATAAGAAGCAGGTAGACGCCCACGAGCGCCCAGTCGACGCTCTGCTTGATTCCTCTGTCAGAAAAATTGCTCATCTTGCCCGCCTTTTACTTTGTTTTCACTCTGGACATCAGATTGCCCTGAAGCACCCTGTCCTCCAGTCCCTTGCGTTCCTGGCTGATCTCGCCGTTGAGGTACTTCTCAACAAGCAGCGAGGCTATAGGAGCGGCCCAGGTGGCTCCGAAGCCGGCGTTCTCCACATAGGCGGCGACGGCGATTTTCGGGTCGTCTTTCGGGGCGAAGCAGATGAACACGGAGTTGTCGGCTCCGTGGGGATTCTGGGCCGTGCCGGTCTTGCCGCAGATGTCCAGTCCCGGCACAGCGGCGATGGAGGCCGTTCCGCCCGAGCCGAAGCCGCTGTTCACGGCTCTCCACATACCCTGGGTGACCTTCTTGAAGTTGGTCGTGTCCACCATCGTGTACTGCCTTTCGTAGAATTTCGGGTCGATCTCGACCCCGTCCGAGGCTTTGATGATGTGCGGAATCTTGTACCAGCCCCTGTTGGCCACGGTGGCCGCGAGGTTGGCGATCTGGAGCGGGGTCACACCGACCTCTCCCTGTCCGATCGAGATCGAGATGATGGTCGTGAACTTCCAGCCGCCTTTGCCGTAACGCTTGTTGTAGAGTTTCGAGGTCGGTATCGTGCCTCCAAGTTCCGCCGGGAAATCGCTCCCGAGCGGGTGGCCGAAACCGAAACTTTTGACGTAGTCGCTCCACTTGTCCAGAGCCTCGCCGATGTCCTTGTACTTCCTGTTCTCGAGGATGTTCTTCAGCACATAGCAGAAGTATCCGTTGCAGGACATCATTATCGCCTCCTCAAGCACGATAGGGGAGCGGTGGTTGTGGCATCCAAGCTTGTGGTTGCCGAAATGGTAGCCCTGGCTGCAAGGATAGGCCATGTCCGGGGTCAGGGTGCCTTCCTCAAGTCCGATCAGACCGTTGACCAGTTTGAACACCGAACCCGGAGGGTAGGCCGCCTGGACGGCGCGGTTGAACATCGGCTTGTGAGGGTCCTTGATGATCTCGGTGTAGTGGTGTCCGATGTCGGCGAGCATGTCCACGTCCACACCCGGGCTTGAGACCAGAGTGAGGATCTCGCCTGTCTTCGGCTCGATGGCCACGAGGCTTCCGACCTTGTTGTTCATCAGTTCCTGGCCGTACTGCTGGAGGTCGGCGTTGATCGTTGTGTAGATGTCGTGGCCGGGAACGGCTTCCTTGTCCATCTCTCCGTCCTTGTAGTGCTGCACGATCTGGTTTCTGGAGTTGCGCAGGTAGATGTGGTAGCCCTTCTCGCCGCGGAGTTCCTTCTCCCTGGCCGCCTCGATGCCGGTCTTGCCGGCGTAGTCGCCCGGACGGTAGTCGCCCGGATGTTTCTCTATGAATTTCGAATCGACCTCGGAGACGTAGCCGAGAAGGTTGCCGCCGGCGTTGACAGGGTAGTCGCGGATGCTTCTGGCCTGGCCCCTGAATCCCGGGAAGTTGTACTGCATTTCGGCGAACTTCATGTAGGTCTCAGGCTTGATCTGCTTCAGCATCACCATGCTCTGGTAGCCGATCCTGCGGCGGTTGCGGGCATATTCAGCCATCTTCTCCTTGATGAAATCGGGGGTGACTCCGAGCGCTCCCGCAAGCATCACGGTGTCGAAAGGCTCCACCTCTTTAGGGGTGACGATGATGTCGTAGGTGACTTTGTTGCTGACGATGATTTTCCCGTCGCGGTCGTAGATGATGCCCCGGGTCGGGTAGATGATGTCGTAGACCATCGAGTTGTTGCCCGAGGTGACCTTGTACTTGTCCTCTATGATCTGGATGTAGAACAATTTCCCCAGAATGACCATCGCGACGACAAGCAGTCCGATGACCAGAACCTTGCTTCTACCGTCTGTCTTCATGGGTCAGCGGATTGAAAACACAGATCGACGCTATGTAGCTGACAAGAGCGGAGAGGCCGAGGCTCGAGATGATGAACCAGAACGGTCTTGTGCCGGCGCAGTCCGCGAGGATGTAGATGAGCAGGAAGACGATGTCCGCCAGGATGATGGCGAGGGAGACCTTCGGCATTCCGTATTTCTTGACCGTGACGCTTTCTTTCTGCCCGAACGGCTCGTTGCCGAAGAGAAGTTCGATCAGCGGCCTCCTTACAAAGGCTACCGGGACGAGGGACAACGCGTTGATGCCGAGAGTGCCCTCGGCGAAAAAGTCCACGGCCAGACCGGTGGCGAACGCTATGAGCATCGCTCCGAGGGTGTTCACCTTGGTCGGGATGCAAAGCACCATCACCGGAAGGATGGAGAGCGTGATGTACGGAGTGAAATGGAAATAGTTGCTCAGAACCATCTGTCCGACAGTCAGCAGAATGTAGGTCAAAACGAAACTGTTTCTCATTTCTTCTCTGATTTTTCGTGGTTCTCTATCTCCGTGATCTCGCCAGCCTTGGTGTTCACGACTATGGTGACGTACTTCAGGGCCTGGTGGTTCTGGAAGAGGCTCACCTGGATCTCGTTGGTCGCTCCGTTGATGATCTTCGAGTCTCCGGCCACGCCGAGGGGGATGTCCGGCGGGAAGATCGCCGAGTAGCCGCTGGTGAAGACCGTGTCGCCCGGCTCGAACTTGAACTGGAGGGGGATCTCCTTGAGGATGGCCCCGTCCGTGTGAGTCCCGTCCCAGGCGAGAGGTCCTACGGCCCCTGAATCTCCGAGCCTGGCGCTGATGTAGAGCTCGGCGTTGAGGAAGGATATTCCGTAGGAGTAGTGTGCGCTGACCGCATCCACGATTCCGATGACTCCTTCGGAGGTGATGATGCCGGAATTGCGTGTGACTCCGTCCTCGCTGCCTTTGTCGATGATCAGGTAGTTGTGCTGGGTGTTGGAACTGGACTTGATGATGGTGGCGGGGATGTGCAGGAAGCCGTCATTCCTCATCACCGGCTGCCAGGCCGGGTCAGCGGCCCTGGCCTCGATCTCGAAACTGCGGACCATACGCCGCAGCGAGTCGTTCTCCAAGGCCAGTCTGTCGTTCTGGCTCTTCAGCGAGAAGTAGTTGGAGATGGCCTGGGTCGTCCCCCAGGTCTTAGCCATGAAGCCGTGCGAGATCCTCGCCACCCAGAGTCTCTGCATCTGGCTGTTGTGCGAGAGCATAAGAACGGCCGCGATCTCCAGGAATATGAAGACCGCGACTGTGAGAACACTCTGGAAGACGGATCTCTCCTTCGGCATTATCTCATCAGGAATGAGTAGTTGGAAGTCTTCTTGAGAGCGATGCAGGTGCCTCTCGCCACGGCCCTGAGCGGGTCTTCGGCGACGTGGAACTGGATGTTTACCTTGTCGGTGAACCTCTTCGCGAGTCCGCGCAGAAGCGCTCCGCCGCCGGAAAGGAAGATTCCGTTCTCCACGATGTCTGAATATAGCTCCGGAGGGGTCTGCTCAAGCACGTGCAGGATAGAGGCCTCCAGCTTGGCGATGGACTTGTCAAGGCAGTGGGCGATCTCCTGGTAGGTGACCGTGGCCTCCACAGGGTGGGCGGTCATCAGGTTAGGTCCGTTCACCACATAAGGCTCCGGCTCCTCGTCAAGGTCGGGGATGACGGCTCCGACGGCGAACTTGATCTTCTCCGCGGTGGTCTCTCCGATCTTGATGTTGTGCTGCTGGCGCATGTAGTACTGGATGTCCGAGTTGAACACGTCGCCGGCCGTCTGGATGCTTTCCTGCTGGACGATACCTCCGAGGGAGATGACGGCTATCTCGGCCGTACCGCCGCCTATGTCGACTACCATGTTGCCTTTAGGAGCCTCTACGTCAAGACCGATACCGAGGGCTGCGGCCATAGGCTCGTAGATCAGGTAGACATCGCGTCCTCCGGCGTGCTCGCAGGAGTCGCGCACGGCCCTGATTTCGACCTGGGTACTGCCGGAAGGGATTCCGACAACGATCTTGAGGTTCGGGGTGAAAAGAGATTTCCTCTTGTTGTTGACCTGTTTGATGAATCCTTTGATCATCATCTCGGCGGCGTTGAAGTCGGCGATGACTCCGTTGCGCAGCGGACGGACAGTCTTGATGCCCGGGTTGGTGTGCTCGTGCATGAGTTTGGCCTGCTGGCCGATGGCGATGCACTTGCCGGTGTTGTTGTCGATGGCCACGATGCTCGGAGCGTCCATCACGATCTCGTCATTCCTGAAAATGACGGTGTTGGCAGTACCGAGGTCCATCGCTATCTCTTGGGTCAGGAAGGAAAATGCCATATTCTTTTTGTTTTGTTTTTATCTGTTTTCAAGGTGTAATATACAATTTGTAAAAGTACAAAAAAGTTATGAAGTGCGAAAGATAGGCAGGGTGATTTTTTGAAAATTTCTATCTTTGTGCCTGACAATATGGAAAGGAAAAAAATATTGATCGTCATGGCCGCCGGCAGCGGGACACGGATGGGAGCCTCCACCCCGAAGCAGTTCCTTGACCTCGGCGGTGTTCCGGTGCTGCGGAGAACCATCGAGACCTTCGTCTCGGCGGTGCCCGATGTGAAAGTCGTGACCGTCCTCCCGGCCGACCATATTCCTTACTGGAAAAACTACTGCGTCTCGGCCGGCTTCTATTGCCCGCAGACCCTTGTGGCAGGCGGCATCACCAGATTCCATTCCGTGCGGAACGCGCTGGCGAAGGTGCCTGACGGGTCGGTGGTGGCGATTCACGACGGCGTGCGCCCGCTCCTGTCAAAGAATATGATAGTGAATATGTTCGAGCGGATGTCGGGCGGGGATGTCCGCGCTCTCATCCCTGTGGTCCCGACCGTGGACACTTTGAAAGTCCTTGACCATGTCGTGGGCGAGGACGGGACTCAGTCCTTGTCCGAGGTGGCCGGAGAGACCGTCGACAGAAGCCGGATTTTCGGTGCGCAGACACCTCAGATGTTCCTCTCCGAGGACATCAAGGCGGCATATTCACAAGCCTTCGACCTTTCGTTCACCGACGACGCCTCGGTCGCTTCCAGAAAAGGAATACCTCTCTCGTTCTGTGAAGGAGAGAGGCTGAATTTCAAGCTGACATCCCCTGAGGATCTCGCCCTCGCCCGTCTGATTCTGGACGGCCGGGAAGGATAGAAGGAGAATCTATTTCTTCTTGTTGTCGAAGGTGTCGGGCTGGTAGTTCGTACGTTTGTAGTCCTTGACCCAGACCTGACGTTCGATAGCCTGGTCGAGGGAGATCATCGTCTCGGTGGACTGGATGTACGGAATGTTCTGTATAGTGTTGATCAGAATCTCCATAAGGTGGTCGTTGTCAAAGCAGTAGGCCTTGAGAAGCAGGGCGGCTTTGCCGGTCACGAAATGGCACTCGACAATCTCTGCGATTTTCTTAAGATTCTCCACGACCTCCGGGTATTTGTTCGCTTCCGAGAGGGTGACGCTGATGAAGGCGCACACATTGAGCCCGAGAGCCTGCGGCTTCACCAGAAGCCTCGATCCCGTGATCACTCCGTTATTCTCCAACCTTTTGACTCTCTGATGGATAGCAGCTCCTGAAACTCCGCACTCGCGGGCTATCTCCAGGAAAGGCATCCTGGCGTTGTTGACCAGGAAGGAAAGGATTTTCTGGTCAATCTGATCAATGTGATAAGTAGCCATTACTTTCAATTTATAACTAAACCGCCGCTAAAGTATATAAAAAAAACTAAAATGCCAAGTTTTTTCAACATGTGAGCGGAAAATAATCGCCTGAATATTAATGCGAGTAAACAAAACGCCCACCGGAAGGGCGGGCGTTTCATTTTTCAGCCACCGGCTTCAGCCGGGATGGAATTCACTTCTTTGAGAACCTTCTGCGGCCTTTGACGGTCGGCTTCGAGTTGTTGATGATCTCAAGGCAGCCGGCCTCGGTCAGAGCGGCCGCGTCAGTCTCCTTAGGGATCTTGTAGTTCGAGCCTGCGTGCTTGATGTAAGGGCCGTACCGGCCGTTGATGACCTGGATGTCGCTGTCTGGATATTCAGAGATCACCGCGTTCGCAGGGCCTTTGCTGAGGCCGGCCTCGATGATGGCGCAGCACTCCTCGAGGGTGATTTTGAGCGGGTCTTTGCCGCGCGGGATCGAGAAGTTGCTCTCGCCGTATTTCAGGTATGGTCCGAAGCGGCCTTTGGTCGCGATGATGTCCACGCCCTCGCGGCTTCCGACGGTGCGCGGCAGCTGGAACATCTTGAGAGCCTCCTCGAGGGTTATGTTCTCGATGAGCTGGTCTTTGCCCAGGGAGGCGTACTGGACCTTCTCGCCCTCGCCTTTCTGGATGTAAGGCCCGAACTTGCCGAACTTGGCCGTGATCTTGTTGCCCTCTGAATCTTCGCCGAGTTCCCTCGACACGTGGCTGTAGTTGCCGTCGTGCATCACCTCGTCGACCTTCTTGTGGAACGGAGTGTAGAATTCCCCGATGACATCGTTCCAGACAAGGCTTCCGTTGGCGATCTGGTCGAACTCCTTCTCGACGTTCGCCGTGAAGTCGTAGTCCATTATGTCGGTGAAGTTCTTCTCGAGGTAGTCCGAGACTATCATTCCGATCTCCTGAGGCAGGAATTTCCCTCTTTCCGCACCGACCTTCTCGATCCTCTCCTTCTCGGAAATGACACCTTTGGAGAAGAACAAATCCTTGACTTTCACCTCTTTGCCTTCCTTGTCGCCTTTGACGATGTAGCCTCTCTCGCTGCTGAGAGTGGTGATGATGGCGGCGTAGGTGGAAGGCCTGCCGATGCCGAGTTCCTCGAGTTTCTTGACGAGGGTGGCTTCTGAATATCTTGGCGGCGCCGCCGTGAACTTGCTCTCCGCCTTTATGCCTTTCTCCTCCATCATGGTGCCCGTCTGAAGGTCAGGAATAAGCGCCTCCTCTTCCTCGCCATCGTTCTCGACGCTCTCCATGTAGACTTTCCTGAAGCCGTCGAACAGCACCTGTTCCGCCTTGGCGATCCATTTCTCCGGCCTCTTGTCGGAAGAGATCTTCAAGGTGGTGTTCATGACTTTGGAATCCGCCATCTGCGAGGCCACGGTCCTCTTCCAGATGAGGTTGTAGAGTTTCTTTTCCTGGTCCGTGCCTTCGATCGCGGTGTTGTCGATGAAAGTCGGGCGGATCGCCTCGTGCGCCTCCTGCGCGCCCTTGCTGTGCGTCTTGTACTGGCGGGTCTTTGAATATTCCTCACCGAAATTCTCGATGATGAACTTCTTGGCCGTGCCGAGGGCGAGGGTGGAAAGGTTGGTCGAGTCGGTTCTCATGTAGGTGATGAGACCTCTTTCGTACAGGCTCTGGGCCACCCTCATCGTGAGGCTGACCGAGAAGTGGAGTTTCCTTGACGCTTCCTGCTGGAGCGTGGAGGTCGTGAAAGGAGCCGCTGGGCTGCGGGTGCCCTCCTTCCTGTCCACGTCGCAGACCCGGAACGAGGCCCCGACGCAGTCCTCAAGGAAGCCCCGGGCCTCCTCAATGTTCTGGAACCGGGTGTCGAGGGCGGCCTTGACGGTCACCTCGGCCGGACAGCCCGCCGGATGGAAAACGCCGTCCACCCTGTAGTACGGTTCGTTCTGGAACCGCATTATCTCCTTCTCTCTTTCGACGACAAGCCTGAGAGCCACGGACTGGCAGCGGCCGGCTGAGAGTTTCGGCTGGATTTTCCTCCAGAGGATAGGAGAGAGCTCGAAGCCGACGAGCCTGTCGAGGACCCTGCGGGCCTGCTGGGCGTTGACGAGGTTCATGTCGATGGTGCGCGGATTCTTCACGGCGTTCAGGATCGCCGTGTCAGTGATTTCGTGGAAGACGATTCTCTTCGTGGTCGCGGGGTCCAGTCCGAGAGTGGTGGCGAGATGCCACGAGATGGCCTCTCCCTCGCGGTCCTCATCAGTCGCGAGCCAGACTGTTCCGGCATCTTCGACCGCCTTCTTGAGTTCGGCCACAACCTTTTTCTTGTCGGCCGGGATCACATATTCAGGAGTGAAGCCGTTCTTCACGTCCACGCTCAGTTTCTTGTCCTGGAGGTCTCTGATGTGGCCGAAGCTTGATTTCACCACATAGTCTTTTCCCAGGCATTTCTGCAAGCTCTTGATTTTCGTCGGAGACTCGACGATAACTAAATTGTCTGCCATAATGTTCTATTTTGTAAGCGTTTCATAGTCTGCGTTCCAATTTCGGACTGCAAAGTAAGCCACAATCAGGGCAATTTTCCAAATTTTGAATGAAAAAGATTCGTGAAGATTGACCTATTATTTTTCAAATAATAACTAAATTTGTCCTCATTATGACCGAAACGACTCGAAAGAAAATAGTGAAGTGGTTCTGGGTGCTGGTGACGCTGCCGGTGCTGCTTCTTTTTGTGATGATAGTACTCGTGTGGGCGTTCGCCGACATCCCGTCCTTCAAGGACTTGGAGAATCCTGACAACAAACTTGCGACCCAGGTTCTCGCCGAGGACGGCGAGATCCTGACGACGTTCCACATTGAGAACAGGACCTACGTGTCCTACGATGAGATCTCGCCGAACCTCGTCCACGCCGCGGTGGCCACCGAGGACGTGCGTTTCTACAAGCATTCCGGCATCGATTTCAAAGGTCTCGGCCGTGTCCTGGTCAAGACCATCATCCTGCACAGGTCCAGCCAGGGAGGAGGCAGCACGATCACCCAGCAGCTGGCCAAGACCCTCTACCCGCGTGCCGAGATGGGGCGCAGGATTCCGGGAATATACCACATCAAGATGGTCTGGATCAAGCTGAAGGAGTGGATAACGGCCGTCAAGCTTGAAAGGGACTACACCAAGGACGAGATCATGGCGATGTACCTCAACAGCATATTCTTCGGAAGCGGGGCCTATGGTGTCCGTTCGGCCTCCGAGACCTTCTTCGGCAAGATGCCTTCGGAACTCACGGTCGAGGAGAGCGCGATGCTGGTCGGAATGGTCAACAAGCCGACCAGGTACAACCCTGCCATCAATCCGGACAAGGCGCTGACCAGAAGGAACTTCGTGATCGGACAGATGGAGAAGGCCGGCTATCTTGACAAGGCCGGGAGGGATTCCATCCGTCTTATTCCTATAGAACTCAACTACGAGGTGCAGGACCACAACGCCGGTCTAGCCCCTTATTTCAGAGATATGGTCCGCAGGACGATGAGCGCGAAGAAACCTCGCAGGAGCAGCTACTCCGTCCCTGAGGACTATTCCGCGGACTCTCTCGCCTGGGCCACGGACGACCTCTACGGCTGGCTCGAGAAGAACAAGAAGGCCGACGGCACGGCCTACGACCTCGACAAGGACGGCCTGAGGATCTACACGACGATCAACTACAAGATGCAGAAATACGCCGAGGAGGCCGTGGCCGAAAGGATCAGGTCGCTGCAGGCGGATTTCCGCAAGGACCTCAAGAACAAGACCAACAAGCCTTTCTCCAACGACATCGACGAGGAGACCAGGGAGAGGGTGATGAAGCAGGCCAGACGCTGGAGCGACCGTTACCGCACCCTGAAGAAGGACGGCCTGACCGAGGCCCAGATCCTGAAGACTTTCTCCGAGCCTACGAAGATGAGGGTGTTCGCCTACAACAGGAAAGGCTACTCGGACACCACGATGACCCCGGACGATTCGATCCGCTACTACAAGTCCCTCCTCCGTACCGCTTTCGTGGCGATGGAGCCTGGCACGGGTCACGTGAAAGCCTATGTGGGCGGTCCTAACTACCGCTATTTCAAGTATGACAATGTCCGTCAGGGCAAACGCCAGGTCGGCTCTACAATCAAGCCGTTCCTCTACACGCTGGCGATGCAGGAGGGCATGACCCCTTGCGACAAGGTGGTGAACCTGCCTCAGACCTTCGTGCTTCCTGACGGCAACACCTGGACTCCGCGGAGTACGGACAAGGAGCAGTGGATCGGCAAGACCGTCACCCTGAAGTGGGGTCTGACCAACAGTTCCAACAACATCTCAGCCTACCTTATGAAGCAGTTCGGCCCGGAGGCTATGGCTGACATGATGCGCAGGATGGGCATCAAGAGCCACATCGACGAGGTGCCGGCTCTTTGCGTTGGACCGGCCGACCTGTCCCTCTGGGAGATGGTCGCCGCCTACAACACCTTCCCTTCCAAGGGAGTGTACATCGAGCCTCTGTTCGTGACAAGGATCGAGGACAAGCAGGGCAACGTCATCAGCGAGTTCACGAACCGCAAGCGGGAGGCGATCGGCGAGAACACGGCCTACCTGATGGTCAATCTGATGGAAGGCGTGGTGCAGGGCGGCACGGCCAGCAGGCTCCGCTACCGCTACAACCTGATGGGTGAGATCGCCGGCAAGACCGGCACGACCAACGACAACGCCGACGGATGGTTCATCGGCTACACTCCGACTCTCGTGGCCGGTGTCTGGACGGGGGCGGAGGACCGCCAGGTCCACTTCCAGTCGACAGCCTTCGGCCAGGGAGCGCACATGTCGCTTCCGACCTGGGGAATATTCATGCGCAAGGTGATCGCCGACGGCACTCTGGGCATCTCTGAAAGCGACAGGTTCATCGCTCCTCCTGGAGTGAGCATCAATCTGGGCTGCACGGGCGGCGACGAGGACGCTTCCACGGCGGCGGCCGAGGCGCAGAACAAAGTGGAAGACTATTATTTTGAATAATCGGAGTTTCGCACGGTCACTTTGTGACAAGCGAAAGTTAAGTGAATGAAGAATATGGGCAAGTACCAAAGAATCGCGGTGGTCTACGGAAGCGACTCCTCTGAATGGGAGGTGGCCTGCCGCAGCGGAGAATTCACCGCTTCCCGCATCGACGGGACTGAATATGATGTCTACGAAATCTTCGCGAGATTCGGCAAATGGTCGCTTGTGGCCATGCGCAAGCGTGATTCGATGAGGATTCCTTTCGCTGAAGGGGCCAGACCTGAGGTCGACAAGACCGATTTCTCGGTCAATGTGTACGGCGAGAAGGTCAATTTCGACTACGTCTACATAATGCAGCACGGAAATCCCGGCGAGAACGGTCTTCTGCAAGGCTATTTCGAGATGCTGGGGATTCCGCACAGCGGCTGCAGCGCCTTCGTCTCGGCGGTGGCGTTCGACAAGTTCGCCTGCAAAAGCTACCTGAGGGATGTGGATTTCGTGAAACTCGCCCCGTCCGTCTTCGTGCGTAACGGGATGGATCTGGACAAAGTCGTGGCCAAGGTTGAGAAGGAACTTACCTTCCCTGTCTTCGTCAAGCCTACCGACGGAGGCTCCAGCTTCGGAATCTCCAAGGTGCGTGAGGCGGCGGGACTGCGCGAGGCCATCGAGTTCGCCTTCTCCGAAGGCTCGACCCTCATCATCGAGCAAGGCATCGTCGGCAGGGAGTTCACCTGCGCCGCCTACGCTGATTCCGAAGGAGTCAAGGCTCTGCCTGTCATCCAGATCGTGACTGACAACGACTATTTCGACTATGACGCGAAGTACAACGGCCACAGCCAGGAGATCTGCCCCGCGCCTATCGACGAGGCCCTGAGCGGACATATTCAGGAAGTGAGCAGGAAGATATATTCACACCTCGGGTGCGCCGGTGTGGTGAGGATGGACTACATTCTCGCCGAAGACGGGCTGTACTTCCTTGAGGTCAACACCATCCCGGGCATGACGAGCGCCTCGCTTGTGCCGAAGATGGTCCGCACCGCCGGGATCGACATCACTGATTTCCTTACCGGCTTGATAGAGAATGATTAACCAGATTCAACGCTTATGCTATTGAAAAATTTCCTCAACGAGGGAGCCACACGTCTCGAATCTCTTTATCCGACCAAGGAAGCCCGCAACATAATGCTGATGCTCTGCGAAAGCAGGATCGGCACAAAGAGCTACACCCACATCGTCGAGCCCGACTATCAGATCAAGGACAAGTTCCTTGACGGATTGAAGGCTGACCTGGAAAGGCTCGCGGGAGGTGAACCGGTGCAGTATGTCATCGGTCTCGCCGATTTCTGCGGCTACAAGTTCAAGGTCACCCCGGATGTGCTCATCCCGCGTCCGGAGACTGAACTCCTTTGCCGCGAGGCTGTCAAGATCGGCTCCAGAATGCAGAGGATGAGGAAGGCCTACGGCCGTTCGGCGCGGCCGGTGCGTGTGCTTGACCTTTGCACAGGCTCGGGCTGCATCGCCTGGACCGTCGCCCTGAACATCCCCGGAGCGGAGGTGACAGGAGTCGACATCTCCGAAAAAGCGGTGGCTGTCGCGGCGGCGCAGGACTTTTCTTTGAATATGCGTGAGTCCGGGGCTATCGCTCCGCGTTTCGTCGTGGGTGATGTGCTGGCTGAGTCGCCGGCGTTTCTGGAAGGGGAGTACGATCTTGTGCTCAGCAACCCTCCCTACATCATGGAGTCGGAGAAAAGCCAGATGCGCGTCAATGTCCTCAACTTCGAGCCGTCCACGGCTCTGTTCGTGAAAGATTCCGATCCGCTTGAATTCTACAGGGCCATCGCCGGTCTTTCATATCGCTGTCTGGCGGCCGAGGGAAGGGGTTTGACCGAGGTCAACGAACTTTTCGGCAAGGAGACTGCGAAGGTTTTCGCCGACGCAGGGTTCCAGAAAACCGAGGTCGTCAAGGATTTTTACGACAAAAATCGCTTCGTTTTCTATTCAAAATAGGCATTCTACGCACTTGTGCGCACGATTTTGAAAATTAGCCGTGGAATATTTCATTCCACGGCTAATTTTGTGTCACTTTGCATCGGAAGCGGAGTCCCTGCCGGTCGACGCTCCACGTAAAGTCAAAGTAAAGTCAAACATTTAAAATTGTTGAACAATGAAAAATTTCAAAAAGACCTTTGGGTCGATGATGCCTTCCGCATCGCTCCTTGCGGCCGTCGCCGCGATTCTCCTGCCGTCCTGCAACGCTTTGGACAAGGATTCCGTGCCGGTCCCGCCGTCTCAGACTCCGGTGGCCGAGACGGTCGTCCCGGTCACGGACATAACTCCGGAATCCGTGGCCAGAATGCTTTCCGGCCTGTCTATCGGCCTTGACCAGGTGAAGGAAGTACACTCCGCCGTCACGGCATCTTCCGCCAACGGCTACGACGAGGAGTACCCGTTCTCCTGCGTGTTCCGCTCTCCGGGCCTCGGGGTAGGGGACGAACTTCTCCAGACACGGTCATATTCATTGGAGTCCGGGTCTGAACCGCTCTCCGGACTCATCGAGGCTTCTTTAGCCGGGACCCGCTCCGGTTGCGATGTCCTTTCCGGCTCCGGACTCCAGATCTACTGGCCATACTCCGAGGACTGGGACGGTGAGACTATGCCTGTAATAACCTTCAATCCGGAGATCGCCGACAAGGCTTCCTCAAGGAATCTGCCTGAAGATTCCAACATCGGATTTCTGAGGGAACAACTTGCAGACGGCTCCTGGATTGTCAACGAAGTGGTTGTGGATGAGGAATATGCGATGGAGCATCCGGTCTGGGTGGTCAACGCCAACGAGGATGCCGGCTATCTTACTCCGCAGATGGTCGAGGCTCTCTACCCGGAGATGAGCGCCGTCGCGGCGACCCGGGCCACCGGCGAGTTTCGTACTTTGGTGCTGAAGGAGTTCAAGGCTCACAGGAACTATGATTCCTGGCTGGCCGGCGGTTCTGAGTTCTTCGTGAAGTGCGGAGCCCTGGACGGATTCAAGGCCCAGACGGAGGACGAAATCAAACTTTACACTCCTTCGGTGACGGATATGATGATCAACGTGAAGCGTAAGCAGGTCGGCAAGACGCTCAGGTTCAACTCGGTGGTCGTCTCTGAGTGGAGTCCGCAGCTGGAGGAGTGTGTTTTTCTTATGATCGAGGACGATGGTGGCAAGAAGACCTCATGGAAGGCTTCAGGAACGGTCAAAATCAAGTCCAAATCTTATGGCTTCGAGGTAGAGATTCCTTTGAACCGCAACGATGACCTTGTCTGGAGGGGGAAACTGTCAAGCTCCTACTTTGAAAAGTACAACGGGGCGGCCAACCGCTTCGGCGATGTCAGCGTCACCTTCGCCTTCAAGTAAACTGAGCTTTTTATGTCCTCAGTCACTCCTTGACAGCCCCGGTGGGGCACTGGGGGCTGTATCCCCCAGACCCCGCTGGGTCGCTTCGCTCCAAGTGCTTCGACTGTTTTGCCCCCGGCTTGGCGTTATCTTGTCTTGGTGAAGGAATAGTCGAGGCAGCGGCCCTCCTGGTCTATGATGTAGGTGTCGAACGAAGGCTTGTCGGGGTGCAGAACAATGATTCTCGCTCCTCTCGGCAGGACTTCCTTGTAGGCCGGATTGAAACCCGTCTTACGGCCGTAGCACATGCATATTCCGTCATAGACCAGGGTGTAGTCGTCGTTGTGGTCGTGGCCGCAGAAAGTGCCGAAGACATCGTTCTTCTCCACGAAGGAATGGAACAGGCCGCTGTTGAGTTCGGGAGCGCCCCTGCCGAAATCCTTGATGCTGCCGTAGACCGATGCGGAATCCGCAGGAACATATTCAGGTAGAGGAATATGGAAGAACGCGAGCGCCGGGGTCCGGGTCTCCTTCCCCTTGTTGAGGCGGTCGCTGAGCCTTCGGTACCAGGCGACCTGGTCAAACTCGATCCAGCCGTAGTGGCCGGAGATTTTCTTGTCGCGGTTGTAGTCGTGCGAGTCGAAGAAGTAAAGATTCCAGAGGACATTCCTGCCGGCCTGGTCCTTGACCTGAAGGTAGCAGTTCCCCTGGCCGGGCAGCGATTTGTCGTCGTTGAATGTCAGGTTGTGCTGGCTTTCCTTCAGCAGATCCATTATCTCTTTCTTGGTGAGAGTGCCGTTCTCGGGGTCGTGGTTGCCGAAGCCCACCACGAAGTCGAGGTCCCTCTCATCCAGGAAGGCCATTATCTCCTTCCAAGCCGCGACAGCGTCCGGGACGCTGTTCCAGGTGACTATGTCGCCGGTCAGCACGGCGAGGTCCGGCTTCTCGTCGCGGATCACCTTGTCCATCAGGGCGAGCGTGCTGTCGTTGATCTCCCTCTTCTTGCTGACCCAATGAAGGTCGGTGAACTGGACGATCTTGAATCCGTCCCCGCTGAATTTCTTGACAGGAGACTTCGCCTCCACAGCGGCGGCCGCCAGCAGCGCCGCCAGCACTAATGACAATCTCAATAAACTTTTCATCTGTATTGACCTTTAATGTTATTAATTATCCTATCAGAAACTCAGCGGCATTCTTCGGAGACACTGACTTGAAAACGGCATCCGGATAGGCCGCTGTAAACTGAGCCGGAATCTTGACTTTCTTGTTCGGGTCCCACTTGAATTCAAAGGCGTTCAGTCTACCGTCAAGTTCCTCAATCAGATCCACTTCCTTATGTTGTTCTGTGCGCCAGAAATAGCACTTGGTGTATTTGCGGCCATATTGGTTTATTTTCATACGCTCGGCAATCATAAAGTTCTCCCACATATGACCCGCCTCCTCTTTGGTACGAAGGTCAAGCGGCGTGAAGTAGGACTTGCGTCCAAGTTTCGGCCGCATACTCTTGCTTACCAGGCCAAGGTTCTCCGCCATCTTGTGCAGAGGAAGGAGTTTCTTAATCCGGCCGAGTTCTGTGTTCTCAA
>CAVEYE010000112.1:0-5634 GCA_963619595.1 bacterium
TTTAAGTTTCGCATGTGCGAAACACCTTATTTCCCGTCACGGCAGTGACGGAGCAAGTCCCTCCCCCGAGGTGAGGGATTTAGGGAGAGGGTAACGTGAGATGTTTTTTCTCGTGTGATACCCTTCAAACGTGAGATAAGGTACTTTGTCACATGTATTTAGGTACTTGCGAAAGTTGAGTAAAAAACAGATTATATGGAAAGTGTAAACATCAAGGAACTGAATGACAGGATCCAGAAAGAGAGCGCCTTCGTGGACATGCTCTCTCTCGAGATGGGTAAGGTCATCATCGGCCAGAAACACCTTGTGGAGAACCTTCTCATCGGACTTCTCGCCAATGGACACGTGCTGCTGGAAGGTGTGCCTGGATTGGCCAAGACTCTTGCCATCAGCACTTTGTCGAAGGCTGTCGACGCTAAGTTCAGCCGTATCCAGTTCACTCCGGACCTCCTGCCTGCCGACCTGATAGGCACGATGATATATTCACAGAAAGACGAGTCTTTCGAGGTGCACAAGGGTCCGGTCTTCGCCAATTTCGTGCTGGCGGACGAGATCAACCGAAGCCCCGCGAAGGTGCAGTCAGCCCTTCTCGAGGCGATGCAGGAGCGTCAGGTGACCATCGGTGACCAGACCTTCAAACTGCCGGAGCCGTTCCTTGTGATGGCCACCCAGAACCCGATCGAGCAGGAGGGTACATATCCGCTCCCCGAGGCGCAGGTCGACCGTTTCATGCTCAAGGTGGTCGTAAGTTATCCTAAGAAGGAAGAGGAAAGGCAGATCATCAGGATGAACAACTCCGGAGAGTTTCCGAAAGTCAACCCTGTGGTCAAGCCCGAGGACATCGTCCGCGCCAGGAACGTCGTCAAGGATGTCTATATGGACGAGAAGATCGAGAGGTACATCGTGGACATCGTCTACGCCACCCGTACCCCTGAGGACTACGGCCTCGGCAAGATCAAGGACCTGATCTCCTTCGGTGCTTCCCCTCGTGCCAGCATCTCGCTCTCGATGGCCTCCAAGGCCTATGCGTTCATCAAGCGCAGAGGCTATGTGATTCCTGAGGATGTGAGGGCCGTCTGCAACGAGGTGCTCCGCCACAGAGTCGGCCTGACCTACGAGGCGGAGGCTGAGAACGTCACCTCCGAGCAGATCATCGCCGAGGTGGTCAACGCCGTCCAGGTTCCGTAACAGCGAACGTCTATGGCATCCAATTCCTCAGCTAACGAGCTTCTGCGGAAGGTCCGCAAGATAGAGATCCGCACAAGGGCTCTGTCCCACCAGATTTTCGCAGGTGAGTACCACAGCGCTTTCAAAGGCCGCGGAATGGCTTTCAGCGAGGTCCGCGAGTACCAGTACGGCGACGATGTGCGTTCGATGGACTGGAACGTGACCGCGCGTCTGCGCTCTCCGTATGTCAAGGTCTTTGAGGAAGAGAGGGAGATGACCGTCGTGCTGCTGATCGACATAAGCCGTTCCGGCCTGTTCGGCACTTCCGTCAGGTCGAAGCGCGACCTGATCGCCGAGATAGCGGCCGTGCTGAGTTTCTCGGCCATAATCAACAACGACAAGGTCGGGGCTCTGTTCTTCAGCGACCGGGTCGAGGAGTTCATCCCGCCGAAGAAAGGACGCAGCCATCTTCTCCGCATCATCCGCCAGATCATCGAGCTTGAACCCAAGTCGACGGGGACGGATGTGGGCCAGGCTCTGCGCTACCTGACCAATGCCATCAAGAAGAAATGCACGGCCTTCGTCCTTTCGGACATGCTGGATGTCAATCCGGACGGCACTCCGCGTTACGAGGATGCCCTGAAGGTCGCCAGAAACCGCCACGACATCTCCGTGATCAAGGTCCACGACCCTCGCGAAAGGGTCCTTCCGGATGTCGGGCTGGTACACGTAAAGGATTCAGAGTCGGGAGCTTCCGCCTGGATCAACACATCATCCTCTTCGACCAGGGCCGCATATTCAAAGTGGTTCGGGGCTGTCGAGGACGGAGAGAAGAAACTTTTCAACCGCTATCACATAGATTCTGTGGACATAGCCACCAACCAGGACTATGTCAAGGGTCTGATGGCGTTTTTTGGAAGGAGGTAGAGATGAAAAAGTCAGGTTCTGTCCACACGGTTCTCGCTTTCGTTTCCGTACTCGTCGGAGCGGCCGCCGTTTCGGTGGCCCAGCCGTCCCGGGGACTTGTCGTCAAGTCCGGGGACTCGTTCCTTGAACCTCTGCACAAGAGGGACACCGTGCTTGTGGGCGACCAGTTCCGCTATGGCTTCCACCTCAAGGATGTGGCCGAGGGGACCGGCTACGGTCTGCCGGACTACTCCGGCGGATTCATGGACAACATCGACATAGTCAGTCCGCTCGAGCTTGACACCGTCGCCGTCCACGGCGGGAAGAACGGCCCCAAGACCTACGACATCGATGTCTCGATGGTCATCACATCTTTCGAGGAGGGTGAGTACGAGCTCCCGCCTCTGTCGATGCTGAGGGCGGCGTCCGCCGACAGGATCGACACCTTGGTCTTCGATTCCAGAACGCTGGACATCAGGCTGATGCCCGTCGACACGACTTCCTACCAGATCCACGACATCAAAGGCCAGATCCGCTACCCGCTGAAGGCTTCCGAGGTCATCCCTTATGTCCTCGGGGCGCTGGCTTTGCTCCTGCTTGTGTTCCTTGTCTGGAAACTGATAGCGAAGCGGCTTGAGAAAAACGGAGGGGCGGACATCCGTAAAGACCCGCCTTATCTTGTGGCTCTGCGCAAGCTTGAGCGTTACCGCGGCTCGAAATTCTGGGCTCCGGAGAAGCAGAAGGCCTACTATTCAGGCATCACGGACACTTTGCGTGAATATATAGCCTCCCGCTACGGCATCGACGCCCTTGAGATGACGACCGCGGAGATATTCAAAGACCTCAAGTCCGCAGGTGTTCCCGCCGACCTTTACGAGGAGATGAAGACGCTCTTCGAGACCGCCGACTTCGTGAAATTCGCCAAGGCTTCGGCCTCCGACGAGGAGAACGCCGCCGCGCTTCCTGCCGCCGTGCGCTTCGTCACCGTGACCTACCAGTCCCAGCTCGCCGAGGAAGAGGCGAAGGGAAAGGCGGCCGCACAGGAGGGGAAGAACGGTGCTGAAAAGAATGGAGGGAACAGGTGATGTTTTTTGAATATCCAGGCTTGCTTTGGCTTCTCGCGCTGCCGGCCCTTCTGGTCCTGCGCTACCTGTACATCGAGATCAAAGACCGCAGACCTCATCTGCGTGTCTCCAGCCTGACCCCTTGGAAAGCCGGCGGGAAGTCCGCCCTGGGGGTCGTCAGGCATATTCCTTTCGCCTTGAGGGTCGCCGCCCTTTCGCTGATCGTGGTGGCCATCGCCCGTCCGCGCTCCTCGACCAAGGTCGAGAAGGTCGACACCGAGGGCATCGACATCGTGCTAGCGATGGATGTGTCCACGAGTATGCTCGCGAGGGATTTCACCCCTGACAGGATCAGCGCGGCTAAGGACATAGCGATCGAGTTCGTGGCCCAGAGGCCGACCGACAGGATGGGAATCGTGGTTTTCGCCGGTGAGAGTTACACGCAGTGTCCTCTGACCACCGACAGGGCTACTCTGATCAACCTTATGAAGGAGATCAGCACAGACCTGATCGAGGACGGCACCGCCATCGGCAACGGCCTGGCGACCGCCGTGGCGAGGATCAAGGATTCCGACGCGAAGAGCAGGGTCATCATCCTGCTCACCGATGGAGTCAACAACTGCGGAGAGATCTCGCCCGAGACCGCTGCGGAGATAGCCAAAACCTATGGGATAAGGGTCTACACCATCGGAGTGGGCGCCAACGGCGAGGCTCCGTACCCTGTGATGACTCCGTTCGGGGTAGAGATGCGCAACCTCAAGGTGGAACTGGACGAGAAACTGCTGTCCTCCATCGCCACGATGACGGGAGGCCGCTATTTCAGAGCCACCGACAACACGAAACTTGCGGAGATATATTCAGACATCAACAAGATGGAGACTACCCGCACGACGATCGACAGTTTCCCGGTCTACAAGGAACTGTTCGGGTCGTACGCTTTCGCCGCGCTGCTGTGCCTGTTGCTTGAAGGACTTGTTAAACTCTTGATAAGGAGGATGGTATGATAATTTTCGCAGCCCCTCGCTACCTTTTGCTTCTGCTCCTGATCCCGTTCTTCTTCGTCGGGATGGGGCTTTGGCTCTGGCGCCGCCGCCGTCTGGTGCGCAGGTTCGGCGACGAACAGCTCGTGGGCGAGCTGATGCCGTCCTGGTCGAAAGGGAAACTCTGGCTGAGGACGGTCCTGTTCTCGCTGGCGTTCTTCTTCTTCGTGATCGGCCTGTCGCGGCCGCAGATCGGAGCGAAACTCAAAGAACACAAGACCCGCGGGGCGGAGATCATGATCGCCCTCGACGTGTCCAACTCGATGCTGGCCAAGGATTATTCTCCTTCCCGTCTGGAAAGGGCCAAACTGGCCATCTCCAGAATCACGGACAAACTGCAGGACGACAGGGTCGGCCTGATCGTGTTCGCCGGCACCTCGTTCGTCCAATTGCCGATCACCTCTGACTACGTGAGTGCCAAGATGTTCCTGAATTCCATCTCGACCGGTTCCGTCCCTGTTCAGGGAACGGCGATCGGCGACGCCATAGGCACGGCGGTCAAGTCGTTCAGCGCCCAGAGCGAGAACAGCCGCGCGGTCATCGTGATCACTGACGGAGAGAACCACGAGGACGATCCGGTCGCGGCCGCCAAAATCGCCGCGGAGGCCGGAATCAAGGTCTACACTATCGGTGTCGGTTCGGCCGACGGCCAGCCTATCCCGGTCGAGGGAGGTCTTCTCAAAGACAAGGACGGCAACATCGTCGTGACCCATCTTGACGAGGATGTCCTCAAGCAGGTCGCCGAGGCCGGAGGCGGGATCTATGTCCACGCCGGCAACGACGAGTTCGGCCTGACCCCTATCGTGAACGACATCCGGAAGATGGAGGACGAGGAGTACAATTCGGTCGTTTTCGAGGAATATGACGAGCAGTTCATGTACTTTTTAGGCATAGCGCTGGTGTTTTTCATCCTTGAGATGCTTGTAGGTGAAAGACGGCCGCGCAGACATTTGTTCGAGAAATGAAGATGAAGACAGCACTTAGATGTTCATTGACGGCTTTGGCCCTGGGTCTGCTTTGCACGGTATGTTCCGCGCAGACGGACAAGAAAGAGGTCCGTGCCGGAAACCGGCTTTTCAACAAGGAGAAGTGGCAGGAGGCAGACATCGAGTACCGCAAGGCGCTCACCAAAGATTCGCTGTCCTTCGCCGCCTGGTACAACCTCGCCGGGGCGCAGTACCGCGAGGGTGGTTTCGACGAGGCCGGGAAGTCTCTGGAAAAGATAAAGGACGCGGCTCCGGCTTCGGCTTCGGCGGCTGACTACTACTACAATCTCGGCAACATCGCCGTCCAGAAGAAAGACTGGAAGGCTGCTGTGGATGCCTACAAGCAGTCCCTGCTGGTCAATCCTGAGGATATGGACGCCAAGGAGAACTACTCCTACGCCAGGCAGATGCTGAAGAACGAGGGCGGCGGTGGACAGAACAACCAGAACGACCAGAACAACGACCAGAACA
>CAVEYE010000113.1:0-4693 GCA_963619595.1 bacterium
ACATCTCCACCCGCTGCGGCCAGGACTCCGACTGCAACCCTTCTTCCGCCGGCGGAATCCTCGGCACGATGCTGGGCTACAGCAATATTCCAGACTATTGGAAAGAGCCGGTGAAGTGCGTCCTCGACAGACCTTTCGTCTACACCGACATCTCCATCAACAAGGCCACTGAATATTCCCTCTCACAGGCTCTGCAGGTGATCGGGAGGAACGGCGGCTCGGTCGACGGCGACAATGTCACCATCAAGGTGCAGAAGCCTCAGGCCGTGCGCTATGAGAAGGCTTTCGCCGGCCACTATCCTAAGTGCCGCGTGGAGGTAAAGCAGACCGTCACCAAGATCGACAAGATCGAGTTCGAGGGCAAGGGTATCGTCTTGAAGTACCATAACTTCAAGGGCGCCGGTTACGATGACACCACCGGCTACAAGAGCGAGATCGAGATCTACCTTGACGGAGAACTCTCAGCCGTCGCCAAGAACCCGGTGAAGGGCAACGGCGGAGCCGCCGACCTCTACTGGAAGTACGACCTTCCTGAAGGCAAGCACACCCTGACGTTCAAGTTCCTCAACAAACAGGACAACATGAACATCGTGATCGACAACTATATTGTCTACTCAGGAACTCCGAAGACTCTCAAGCACGAAGACTAGTTTTCAATGAAGATATTCAAGTATATAGCTGCCGTCGCCGTGGGGCTGGCCTCATTGGCGGCGGCTTCTTCCGAACTCCCGGCGAAGACCTCGTCCAAGGACCTGTACAAGCAGTTTCAGAATCCTGACAGCCGCTACCGTCCGTTTGTGCGCTGGTGGTGGAACGGCGACAGGGTCGAGGCCGAGGAGCTTGTCCGCGAGCTTCACATAATGAAGGCCGCCGGCATCGGTGGAGTCGAGATCAACCCGATTTCCTTCCCTTACGGGGCCGACGCCAAGGACACCAAGGCCCTCAAATGGCTCAGCGACGAGTGGATCGACATGCTCAAGGTCGTCTTTGACGAAGCCGGGCGCATCGGTATGACCTGCGACCTCATCATCGGCTCGGGCTGGCCGTTCGGAGCGGAGACCCTCCCCCGCGGGGAGAGGGCGTCCGTGATGCTGACCTATGCCCAGAAGGTGACCGGCGGAGAGAGGTTCGAGATGTCCAAATTCAACATATTCAAGAACATAGATCCCGGCGTGACGAAGGTGAACACTTCACGCACTCCGGAACTTGTGTCCGTCTTCCTCGCTCCTGATCCGGTCAATGACCTCAGCGAGACGATCGACCTTTCCGGCAACATCAAGGACGATGTGATCACCGTCGATGTCCCTAAGGGAAACTGGCAGCTTTACGCCCTCGTCAAGTACGAGTCTTTCGCCTGCGTGATCAACGGAGCTCCGGGAGCGGCCGGTTCGATTCTGAACCATATGGACGCTACCGCCGTGCGCCGCTATCTCGACCATATGGCCGACACGATCGAAGGCAAGACCGGACCGCTTTCAAGCCATCTGCGCGCCTTCTTCGTGGACAGTATGGAACTTGAAGGCTGCAACTGGACCAGCGATTTCGCCGAGGAGTTCAAGGCCCGCAGGGGCTACGACCTGATGCCGTGGCTGCCGTTCACGATGTTCGAGGTCGGCAGACTCGGCGACGTGAAGAACTTTGAATATGGCTCCAAGAAGGGCGACAAGTTCCAGGAGGAGGTCAACAGGGTCCGCTTCGATTTCGAACTGACCAAGGCCGAACTGCTGCACGAACGCTACACGCAGACCTTCCTTTCCTGGTGCAAGGAGAAAGGCGTGAAATCCCGCGCCCAGGCTTACGGAAGAGGTTTCTTCCCTGAGGAATCCTCCCTCGGCTACGACATCCCGGAAGGGGAGTCCTGGACCACCAACTGGCTGAAGCACAAGATCGGCGAGGAGATGGGTGACGAGGACTACCGCAGAGGCCGCGGCTACACGATGATCAACAAGTACGTCTCGTCGGCAGCCCATCTGACCGGCAAGCGCGTCGTCAGCGCCGAGGAGATGACCAACACCTACAAGGTCTTCACGACCACTCTGGAATTCCTGAAGGTGGGTTCTGACATGAGCGCCATCTCCGGCACTACCCATTCGATCTGGCACGGATTCAACTACTCTCCGCTCAAGGCGGACTTCCCGGGCTGGGTTCAGTACGGCACCTTCCACAACGAGAGGAACACCTGGTGGCCTTACGTGAACAACCTCAACGACTACCGCGCGAGGATCGCCAGCCAGCTGCAGAACGCCGATATGTACACCGACATCGCCATCCTGCCTGCCAACTACGATATGTGGGGTGAGATGGGAGTGCAGACGGAGCCGTTCCCGGTGAAACTGAACGTGCCTTACACCTCCCTCATCTGGGAGGCCATCCACAAGAACGGCGGCGGAGCGGACTATGTCAGCGAGATCATCCTTTCCGACGCGGTCATCCGTGACGGAAAGATCTGCTACGGACCTAAGGAATATTCTGACCTGTTCCTCGTTGAGGTGACAAGCACGACTCCGGAGACCCTTGAAAAACTTGAGGAGTTCGTCAAGGGTGGCGGCAGGGTCTTCTGCATCGGCAAATACCCTGAGAAGTCGCTGGGACTCAAGGACTATGAGTCTCGTGACAAGGCCATCGCCTCCACTGTAGAGCGTCTGAAGCAGTACACTGACAACTTCATCCTGCTGGAGAAACCGTCTGACGGAAAGTACCTTGAATGGTACAAGGACGTGATGGAGAAGTACAACCTTCCTCACACCCTGACCATCAGCGATCCAGACAGATTCCTTCTTCAGAACCAGTATGTCACTGATGACGGCAGCGATGTGTTCCTCTTTATGAACGCCCATATGAGCGAGGCCAGAGAGACCGACATCATATTCCCTAAGTCTGTGACCGCCGGTCATCACGCCTGGCTTTACGACCCTGCCACCGGCAAGCGTTACACTCTTCCTGTCGACAAGACCGGCAAGATGCATTTCCGTTTCGGCCCGTCGGAGACCTATCTCTTCGTGTTCAACAAGATGGGCGGCAGCGCCCCTGTCTGGAGCAGGCTTCCGCTCTCCGGTGACGATGCGGTCAAGGTTGATGGTTCCTGGGATGTCAAGATGCACCACAGCTATCCTGACACGACCTGGACGGCCAGTCTTGACAGCCTTGTGGACTTCAAGGAGATGAAGGACACCGCCTACAAGAACTTTATGGGCGATGTGACCTACACCAAGACCGTGACCCTTTCCGGCAAGCTTCCGAAGTACCTCAACCTCGGTAAGGTGGCTGACATCTGCGAAGTGAGCGTCAACGGCAGGCCTCTCGGAGTCAAGTGGTTCGGTGAGCGTGTCTACGATGTCGCCGGCGCTCTTAAGCAGGGCGACAACACCATCGAGGTCAAAGTCACGACTCTTATGGGCAACTACATCCAGACCCTGAAGGACAGCAAGGTGGCGCAGCGCTACATTCTCAAGCGCAACCAGCCTTATGTCTCCGCCGGTCTGATAGGACCTGTGCAATTGTATTAACGATTAACACCGGTCTCTGTCATCAGGGACCGGCACAAACTATCGCATTATGAAAACAATATTGAAATATTCATTGGCTATTCTGCTTCTGGCGGGTTCGGCCCAGGCGCTCGACGCGACTGATTTCTTCGCCCGCGATTTCGGTGCGAAGGCTGACGGCGTGACCACCAACACCGCAAGCATCCAGGCGGCCATCGATTTCGCTGCCTCGAAAGGCGGCGGCCGTGTCATCCTTGACAAAGGCGACTATGTCTCCGGTTCGCTCTATCTCAAAAACGGAGTGACCCTCCACATCGAGAAGGGCTCCGCTCTTCTGGGTTCGCTCAATCCTTACGACTATGTCCGTGACGCGGATGCCAAGTGGACAGCCCTTGTGTTCGGCGTGATGCAGGAGAATGTCGGCATCACCGGCGAGGGAATGATCAACGGACGCGGCTTCGCCATCGCGACCCGCTTCGTGGATTTCGTGCACATGGGACTCATCGAGGACAAGCTCGGCAACGACCGTATCAGCGAGGCCATCCGTCCTGAGAACCTGCATTTCTACAAGTGCAACAATGTGACTATCAAGGGCATAACCCTTAAAGACCCAGGCAGCTGGAACCAGCAGTACGACAAGTGCCGCAACCTCCTGGTCGAGGACATCACGGTGGACGCCAAGTGCTACTGGAACAATGACGGCATAGATGTGGTTGACTGCAGCGACGTCGTGATCCGCGACTGCTACATCGACGCGGCCGACGATGCCTACTGCTTCAAGAGCCACAGCACCGACGGGGTGAGCGAGAACGTGCTGGTCGAGAACTGCATCGGTCGAAGCAGCGCCAACGGAGTCAAGTTCGGCACCTACACCCGAGGTAAGTTCAAGCACTTCAGGTTCAAGAATATAACAATCTTCGACACCTATCGCAGCGGTTTCACCATCGCTTCCGTTGACGGAGCGGCCATCGAGGATGTGGAGATTGACAGCCTCTGTTGCATCAACACCGGCAACCCGATTTTCCTGCGTACCGGCACAAGGAACACCAACGACAAGCTTACTCCTTGCCTTAAGGATGTGGTGATCAAGAATATGTACGCGGAGGTGCCGCTTGACAAACCGGACGCGGGCTACACCTACGAGGGTCCGGTCGAGGACCTTCCTCGCAACACCTGCCCGAGCATCATCGCCGGCCTTCCTGACCTGC
>CAVEYE010000114.1:0-12681 GCA_963619595.1 bacterium
TGAAGGGAGCAAATATGGGCGATAACGATGCCGTCACACGGTGTTGAGTGCGTGAAGGGTGCGAATATGGGCGATAATGATGCCGTCACACGGTGCGGAATGGGTGACGGGATCGAATTGAAGCGATAACGATGCCGTCACACGTGATGATGAGAGTGACGGGTGCGAATGCGGGCGAAATTGATTCCGTTACGATGAGTAGTGGTGTCACGGTGAGGTACCACGAGAATTGAAGGGGAAGTGATAGGGGGTGGTGATACGAGTAGGTGATACGAGTAGGTGAGATGTGAAGGTGATACAGGGAAGTGATAGGGGATGGTGATACGGGTAACTGATACGAGGAGATGACACAGTGGGGTGCCACGAGTCGGTGCCACGAGGATGGAGTACGGGAGGTGGGGGAGTGACTATGAAACGGAAAATGCGGCGTGCGGAGTGGCGCGTCGCATTTTCCGTCGGGCCGTAGGGCATCATCGCTTAGTCATCCACGCGGATGTCGCGGACGCAGCGGTAGGAGGTGAGGTTTTCGTTGTTGGCCACGTTGATATTGTTCTTCACCTTGAACCCATATTTATTCGCATCTTTATTCAAACCGCCGTACGGTGAAGTAGGCCCGAAAGAGAAATATGTTCTGCAGTACGTGTCGCTCTTCTGATTACCATAATAAAATGCCACCGCAATTTCCACCTGGTTTGGAATTCTCCATCCGTCCGGACAGAAGGAATTTCCTTTTGCAATCGCTTCGTCAACGGCAGTGTTGAATCCGACAAATAAATACTGATTGCTGTCAGTAATCGTTTCAGAACTGGAGTTCATCTCGAACTTCTTGTATAGCTGATTCGTAGGGTCAATTTCGGAGTGCATTGGAAGTTCCTTGGAGGTGTAATAACGCATAGCCGATGTGTTCAGATTTGACGCATCGTAAATCACACCGTTATCAGAAGAAGTCGTCGTGATGTAATTCTGAGGAGTGACATCGAGGTCATAGGACTCATCCGAAACATCGCCCAGATACCCCAGATTTCTCACACAACGCACGGAACAATAATTCTGAAGGCTATTCCACGATTCAACATTATCTCCAGTGGAAATACCTTCCTCCGCCCAGATGATCAGCGGGTCATTACTGTTGGAGTGTGATCCGTATTGGCTTGAAATCACGTGCTGCTGCCAGTCAGTCTCGGTGCTGGACGCCTTCTTCTCAGGACTCTTGTTGTAGAGCTGAGTCGACTTGGACAAGGTATTTTTCCCCACAAACATACCTATGAGCTGCTGAGGAGATGCCATATACCAGCGAAGCTCATCGCGGTCTATCTTGCCGTCACCGTTATTGTCACGGTTTCTGGTCATACAGGAA
Organism: bacterium; assembly: GCA_963619595.1. Classification (GTDB taxonomy): domain Bacteria; phylum Bacteroidota; class Bacteroidia; order Bacteroidales; family UBA932; genus Cryptobacteroides. The sequence continues at coordinate 1,358 of CAVEYE010000114.1, forward strand.
TAGCGAACGTAGCGGTAGTCGCTTAAAAGCTGAGCGGTTTCATTCGGAACTTCGACATCCATATAGGTCCACCAGGAACTGCCGGTATTGAACGCCGTGCTGCTGGAATTACAAAGTCCCCATTCCTTTGCGGTATTCAGCAGTCCGTTGACATCGCTGTTGTTGCCACGGTTGTCACTGCCTGTCGTGCTCCAGTACGCCCAGCTTCCATCATATTCATCGGTGTATTCCACGCCCCAGGCGGTGGTGAGGCCGGTGTTGGACTCGTCGGTGTTGTAGATGCACTGGATGGCGTGCTGCTGGATGGTGACCACTGAGCCTGTGGCGGTGGACTCCATATCCTTGCTCTTCTTGGAGTCGCAGAGGATGTGCAGCTTGCGGTCGTCGGCGTTCACGAACTTCTTCCAGAGCATCGGGTCGGACTCGTTAGTCAGCGGGTTCTTGTCGTAGTAGTACTCGTCCACGAACACGGTCACGGTGATTTTCGGGCCACCGTCATCGTCGGAAGTGCTGTCGAAGGCGCTGGCGGCAGGGGTGGTGAGGTAGAGGTCCACCTGGTCCTTGATGTAGTTGACCATATATTCAACATCCATAGCACCGTCATTGTGGTAGCCCCCGAGGCCGTCGGTGGTGCCGTCACCCTCCTTATTGTCCGAAGCGGAACGTTCAGTCGATGAAGTGGCGAACACGCGGTCCACGTACTTGCGCCTTGCCGTTGAATATGTCCCGTCATCATTCTTCTTGTTCAGACGGAAATGAACCCATTTGTAGTCAAGACCGTCGGTGATGTCGATGTCGCCCTCGGCACGAGGCTCACCCTCGGCGAACGGAGTCTTGATGTTCCATGTAAGCTGGTCGGAAATCTTATGCTCCGGGGTGATGTTTCCGCCCTCGAAGAAGTTCTTCAATCTGAAGTTGAGGGTCTTGGACACATAGTGGGCGTCGCAGATTGTGATCTCTTCCTTCGCCACGGTCACGTCTCCGAAGGCTCCCGGCTGGTTCTCGATCACGTTGGCCTCGCCGGTCTCCGGATTGCTGCTCTCCACCTCCACACGGATGTTGTTCACCGAATTCACGGTCACCGTGTAGGTGTAGGAAGTGTTTCTGATGGTGTTGTAGTCGTCAAGATTCGAGTACACATCTTTACCGTCCCCCGGGCCTGTGGCGTCTATGGTGGAATTCCAGCTTCCTAGGTGGATGATGTAGTTCACATCGGCTCCGAGAGTAGAGCCCGCGGAATCGTCAGTGAGAGCCATTTCCACGCGGCCTCTCACAAGCACATAGGTGGAGAAGTCGTTGGCATATTCAAAGCAGCGCATCGTTCTCTCGTAGGATTTGCCGTTCACCACGTAGTTCACCGTGCACTCCTCGTTCATCTGGTCGTTGGCACCGCCGTCAATCTTCGAGCGAAGGCTGCGGTCCTGATACTTGGTCGCCTCTTTCTTCGGAGTCTGGCGGTTCTCGAACATATAGAAAGTGAAGGCGCTCTCGGTGGAGGAGGTGTATTCCTCGAAAGTCAGCGGATCTGAGTCGAAGAAATTGGCGGCATATTTGGAATAGTCTGAATATGAAGTCGAAGGATCCACGGAGACGATGTCTTCCCCGCTTGCCGCGGTTTTGCCTCTTTCTGAATATCCCATCGCATAGGTAGTGCGAGGTACGTTGAGCACCTGCCACGAGAGCGGCTCGAACTTGGAGATCACCTGCCCCTTGTCGTCCGGACGCGAGCCGGTCTTGAAGACGAAGTGTACCTTCGCATCGATTCGGTTGAGTGTCAGTGTCTTCCCGGTGATTTTTGACACAGAAGTTGTGCCGCTACCGCTTTCGCTGCCGGTGATTGTGACTCCAGTGATGACTCCGGTCATCGGAAAGTAACCGTTACGCATCACCGTGGTCTGGTTCATGTAGACGTTGAAGTCCAGAAGATCCTGCTCGTCGGCGACCGTCGTGGAAAGCAGGTCGGAAGAGACCTTGGCCATGTCGGCGTCGAGGTTTGCGAGCATATAGATTTTCATATTCTCTCCCGATGAGACCTTCACGCGGATGGTTCCCGTGGTGTTGTAGTCATCCGAAGTGGAATCGTTGGATGTGGCGTTGTCCACGTACCAGCAGTTGTCGTAAGTGCTCTCCAGCGTGGTGAGCGAAGGGCAAAGCGTCTCGTTGTCGAAATACTTTCCGATCACCTTGTTGCCTTCCGAGTCGAACACGAAGAGGTAGAAGTTGTGGACCTGGGACTCGTACTTGTGGTCGATGGAGGAGCGGGTCTGCACCTCCATAGGCTCGGAATGACCGAAATTGAAGGTGAGGAGGGTCTCTTCGCCCGTCGCGGCGTCAGTCTCGGCAGGCATCGGCTCTTCGGCGCAGGAATATGCAGCCAGAAGGATAGCCGCCAATGCGGATATATGTTTGAGAATTCTTTTCATCGCAGTCAGGTTTAATCAAACGTGGTTTCTCTCGATCCGCCGTCGGCCCATTCGGCGACCTCGAATTCGAACTGGGCGAGTTCTGTGTTGTAGAACAGGCTTATGTTCAGGGTCACGTGTTCGTTGCGGTCGATTTTGGTGAGCGGCTGAGGTGAGCCGTAGACATCGAGATATTTGATTTCGTGGTAGCCTCTGGCAAGTTCGACGGTAGGGTTCACGAAATAGTATTTCAATTTGCTGGTGTCGCCTGAGCGCACGGGGCGCACATACCAGAGAATCGTCTTCTTGTTCTGGATCTCATCCGTTACACCGATGCTGCTTCCGTCATAAGTCATGTTGTAGTTGCCGGACATCAGACGTACTCCGTACTGGGAACTTTCCTTTGTGGTAAGAGTCGCGGAACTGCTCGACAGCGAAGCCCCTGAAGAACTGATGGTCAGATAATTACCGGTGCCGACATTCTGGACCGTAGTTGAATTGCCGGTCGTGCCTGAGAATTTCCACAGATAATTGTCCAGATCGGACTTTGCCTTGATTTCATCGTCGGAAGTGATGGAAGTCATCGTGAGCGTACCGCTGCCATTGTCCCCAAGATAGTAATTCGATGAATATCCCGAGCGGATCATATAATTGAACGTGGTTCCGATAGCCGAAGTATTTCCGCCGATTTCTTTTTCGGTTTCAGCTCTGGATGCCACCTTCACCGTGCTGACATCTGTACCTGCAGGATACAGTGCCGCCAGCATATTGATGGTGAGCGCAGTACCGGGATTCGTCTCGTAAAGGTAATAGTCATAAACTTCCACCTGCTTTTTAGGGTCGATCTCGACAAGGGATGTCAGGTCAGGGAAAGCGACCTGGGAGGATGTTGAAGGGATCGGGTCAATGGAACTGTCAATTCGCGGGAAAAGATAGCCCTGTGTCCGGTTGTTCTCGCTGAGGTTCAGACTGTGGACGAAAAGGTCATAGTTAGAAAGGTTGTTGCGAAGATTGATGGTCAGACGGCCAGCGCATCTCTTCAGGCTCACATCCAGCACATTCTTTCCTGCCGCCACTTCTATCGCCTTCACATAGGACAGAGGCATACCGTCAGTCTCGAACGACGGCGCCTGCCCGGCCTCGAGAGTAGTAGTAGTAGTAGTAGTAGTAGTAGTAGTGGCTTGCGCTGGGACGAGGGCATCCTTGAAAGCGTCATCGATAGTGCCGCCTTTAACATATGAATCCAGCCCCTTGTAATTCGCCAGCACGCAGAAATAGTAATTTCCTCTCGTCACGTCCTTGAATTCCACCGTGGCCGTTGAGGCATTCGGTGTAAGGTCTTGATGCTCAAGTATCAAGTCATCGCTCGTTCTGACAAGCCAGACGCAGAGCGTATTCATACTTCCGCCGTCGCTGGCCGGGGAGCCTTCTCCGGAGGCGTGGCGGGTCTGCGGCTCGGTAGGAGACGTGATGTTCAGCACAATGGTGCCTGTACCCGGCAACTCGTCCTCCTTGTGGATGTCACAGGAGAACGCGAGAAGCGCGAGCGGTAGCGCCAGGAATATGTTGTGTCTTAAAAATCGCATTATTTAAAAGTATATGTCCATGTTGGCCTGGGTCTCAGTCCAATCCTCAATGTCGACGTTAATTGTCACGCTGGATCCGTTGACGACGAGCGTGAACGTGTAGATCTTGCCAGCTTCGAGTTTTGTCGTAGGGATCAAAGCCTTCTGCTCAGTGCTGCCGCCGCTCTCCGTCGTGAAATAGACGTATGACGGGCGTACCACGACCTCCTCCCCGTTGTGCTTCTCGGTCTCTGAGAGGGTCTGTGGCACGCAGAAGACGGCCTGGTCGTTGTCGAACGCGGTCGCTATGGTCTTATCCGCAATCGTAGACCCTACTCCGAACACCTCACTTCCTGTCCAGCTGAAGAATTTCGTGGATGTGTCGAAATTGCCGGTGGAGATGTTCCAACGCATCGTCGTCAGTGCATCAGTCTCCTGAGCCTTGCCGTAGATCACTGTGCCTGAAGGAATAAGACCCTGCACATAGAGTCCGGTGAACTTGTCTGTGATGTTGGTGAACTTCTCGTCCTCCTTGAAGCGGATCTTGAACCGCAGGGCCGAAAGGGCGTGCTTGAAATTCATCGGCACCCTTTTCGTGCCTTCTGTCATCGGATAGCGTGTTGTGTAGGCGAGCAGCAGGTCGTAGTCTTCGATGTTGTGGTACTCCACAGCAAGGTAGTTGGCGGTCGAAGCTATGTTCACATTGGCGGTGTAAGGCCAATATGCGCGGAACCTGTAGTGCATGGCTTTGTGCCATTTCTGCCGGTCGTCGTAGGTCCAGGTGTTGGCTTCAGCCTGGCCTGTGATCTCCGTGGTGGTGAAGTAGACCTTCTGGGCGGCCGTTGTGCTGAAGACATTCTGGAAGGTCTTCTCGTCAAGGGACTTGTAGCCGTAGATGCCGAAAGGCTGGGCCTGAAGCTCGGTGTCGCTGTCGATGAGTGTGGAACCCGCTCCCGAGCGTGTGGCCGGCGACCCTGATGAAGCCCTGCTGCCGGAGCTTTCCTTCACAGCCGTCAATGAGGGACCGAACGAGATGTCCTCTCCCGTCTGGTCATCGACAACCGTCTTCTGGCAACCTGCCGCGAGCAGGACGGCCAATGTGAATATGATGTTCTGGACTTTCATTCTGATTAACTTTCGACAGTTATGTCTGTTTCATCGACATTCTCCCAATTTTCCGTCGAGGCGTCGAACTCGATGTACTCTTCGCTTGAATAGATGTAGATGTGGTAGGCGATGGTCTTGCCCGGCTCCCAGATAGTCAGCTGTGTCAAAGGGTTGCTGGCGAGAGGTCCGTATACTGTTAGTTCTGTGCCATCTTCGTTGAGGTATGTGACTCTGATGCAGACTGAAGGCGAGGCCGTAGAAGTTGTCAGAACCGGCTGCGGGAGCACCAGTGTCTGAGGGAAAATCACCTTTTCGACCGCAGTCGTTTTGCCATCTACTTCAGTCGGTGCTTCAAGTTCGATTGGTTGTTCAGATGTGTCGTAGGTGTAGTCGGCTTTATCTCTGTAATTGTCCCAGACTCCGGTCTTGACTTCCGCCGTGGCCGCCTTCTTAAGGTCCGCCTTGGTGTAGACGTAGAGCAACTCGGCCTTTGTGATTTTGTACTCTTTACCTTTCGGATCATCAAGAAGGGACGCGTAGACACGCACGTTGCAGAGCTGGTGGGCGAAGTCGGTGCGTACTCCGTTAGGAGAGTCGTTGGCGGTCTTGTCAACGGTCTTCGCAAGAAGAAGGTCGACGCTGCCGTCTGTTGTGTTACGCTCAAATTTGTCGTCCGTGCTGTTGTAGGTGTAACCGTAGCCGGCGGTGTTCGTCATCGTCCAGCCGCTGTAGGCGAAATCTCCTGTGGCAGTGTCGATGCTCAGACCGCTTTCAATCATCGAGTACGGATGCCAGGACAGGAAGGTGAGCGAAGAGCCGTCAGTTCTCCAGTAGTAAGTTTTACCGCTGTCCCAGGCCTTCCACTTTGCCTGATCCTCTTTGTAGGAAATTTTCTCCTTGTCTATGAATATACTGGATTCGGATGAGTTGGTTTCCCAAGTCTTGCCTTTGGCCAGCAGGTATGCCGAACTGCCGAAGGTCTCGCTCTTGTCAAAATCGGCTGTCGTCACCCTGGTCGAAACCTTGACCGGAGACAGGGTGTAGGTGATCTCGATGTCCTTGTCGTTCTCGACAGGGTTCACATCGTTGTTGACGCAGGCGCAGAACCCCAGCGTCATCGCGGCTAATAATATTCCTGATTTTTTCATCCCGTCTTTGGCTTTATCCTGTTTATCGTCTGCCTTTCAGGTGGGCGTCGCCCCGTTCAGGGAACCATGCCAGCCTTCAGGCAATCCGCCGGGCTTGCGCCCTTCCTCTTATTCTGGGCTTATGCCCTTTGTCGTTTTCCGGGTTTGTGACCCGTTTTTATATTCAGGGCTTACGTCCTTCCTATTATTTCCGGGCTTAAGCCCTTTGGCACCCACGGGAGGTTTCACCCTCCCGCAGACGAATGAAGCGTGCCTTGACGGAATTCCGTCAGGCTTCGCTTCTAAAAGTTTGACTATTGGATAGTGATGTTCTGTTCCGCTGTGTCCCAATCCTGTACCGCAGGATCCCAGAGGATCTCGTTCAGGCTGAAGGTGAGGTTGATCGTGTAGATGTAGCCCATCTTCCACTCATCGAAGACAACCTTGCTTGCCGTGGCGCTGTTGAGGCTTACCGTGAAGTCGGTAGTCTCGGTTGTCGTGGTCGAACCGTTCTTTATGCTGATGGTGTAGTTCACGACGAAGGCATCGGTTGTCTTGCCGTCGTTCTCAAATTTCTGAGGCATATAGAAGACCTGGTCTCCGGTGATGGCGGTAGCAGTGTTTGTGACGGTCGTGGCTGTGGAAGTGTAGGTCTGGTCTGCCGGCGTGTCGGTCGTCCAACCTTCGGTCGAAAGCTGTGCGTAGACACCTTTGCTGTCTATGCCTTTGAACTTGATTGAATTGATCGTGAATGTGATGTCTGAGCCATAGTTCTGTGCGGTCTTCGCGGTGAATTTGACCTGTGAAAGCTTGTGTTTGAAGAGGGTCGGGACACCGGTCGTGTAGTATGTTTTGATGTTCTTTGTTTGATCTTTCGCTATGTCGGCCACGAGGATGTCGTAGTTCTTGTTGGTGACAACATCGTGGGAGGCGATCTTGACTCCGTTGCTGGCGTCAACAGTCACTGTTCCAGGAACGGTGGCGTTGGTGTAGGCACCCGTCGACGGGTTGTAGGTCGGGGCTGTCCAGGCGAAGAATGTCAGAGAACCCGTCTTCGGCCAATAGTAAGTCTTCGTCGCATCCTTCCAGACGTCGTTAGCGTACTTGATTTCCGCAGCGTTGATGTAGGTGGTCGGAGCGGTTGTGTGGGACGCCCAGGTTTCTCCTGAAGGGAGGTATAAAGCCGTGGAATTGAAAGTCCAGTCGGTATTGAATTCGGTTGTCCCCTTTACCTTAGGAGCGACATTGTAAGTTATTTCGGTGTCCTCGGCTGTCGCAGGGGTCACCTCTGTCTTCGAGCAGGCTGCTACAGCCGCTACGGAAGCAAGTAAAAGTAATGCTTTTTTCATTTTTTATTGATTTTTATTGATTGCTTTTGAATATCTTGTTGTCTTGTTGTCTTGAATCAGTCGAATCTCTTGAATGTCTTGTGATTCTGTCAATTCTGTTGTTCTGGCTTGATTGGATAATGTGACATCGTGTGGGTGTACTTTTCTATCCGGCCGTAGTCATTCTGATTTGATTAGATGATGGTGACATCCTTGGATACGGGATCCCATTCCTGTACCGCAGGGTCCCAGAGGATCTCGTCAACCGAAAAGGTGAGTTTGAGGGTGTACTTGTAGCCCATCTTCCATTCGGCGCCGAAAATCTCGCTGAGCTTCTTCGTCTCGGTCACGGTTTCGGTCACATCAGCTTTGCCGTCGCCGTTTGTGTCGTAGGCGATGTCGTACTTGATCTCGATCATGTTGTCATCGGTGAACTTCTGTGGCATATAGATGTACTGGTCGATTCCTGCATTGTCGACAGCGGTCGGAGTCGTTGTGTTCACTACCTGGCCGGTCGTGCTTGAGTAGTAGGTCGGCGATGATCCATTTTTAACTATAGTCATCCCCTCGGGGTTCTGACGGTAATAGCCCGTTTTTGCCAACTCCGCAAAGCTGATTGACTTGAGCGTGAATGTGACCCCAGAGTAAGCCTCTTTTTCGCACACTGTCGCCTGGAACTGTGTGAGTTTGTGGTGGAAGAGGGTAGGGACACCGGTGTAGGAGTAGATGTTCTCGTTGGCTGTCTTGTTTGTGGCAGAGTCGGCAACCATAAAGTCTATATTTTTGTTTGTCTCTATGTTATATTCCATAGCGATAACTCCATTTTCAGTGCTGACCCCAACATATGTTCCACTTCCATCTGGGAAATTCAGATTTGACTTGTTGAGCGTCCAGGCGAAGAATGTCAGCTTGCCGGTCTTCGGCCAGTAGTATTTTGTCGTCGCATTTCTCCAGACATTCGCTGTCGCATCATAAGATATCGTCGCTTCGTCTATGTATAGAGAGGCTCCGTTGTCTGAATATGTCCATTTCTTGTCTGCAAGGTAGTATGCCGTGGCGCTGAACACGTTGTCCGTGGAGAACTTGCTCTGGCTCGTCGTCAGACCTTTTGTCAAAGGCGCGACTTCGAAGGTTATCTCGGTCCGGTCGGCGGTGTCTCCGCTGATTGTTGTTTTCGCGCAGCCGGCAAGAGCGGCGGCAGCGGCGGCAAATAACACAAATTTCTTCATTACTATAGAACTTCCTATGTATTAACTATTTATATTCAATTCTGTATATTCCTGCTTAATTTGTCCTGGACTGGTCCGGGGCGGTGTGGTTGCGTCCGGTCACGATGTAGGCCTTTCCTTGAAGTTTCCCCTGCGATTGCCTATCCCTCAATGCTTTTCATCCCTCAATGCTTTTCATCCCTCAATGCTTTCTGGTGGCCTTTCCCGATGTTTTCCACTATCTGTTTTGAACCTTTCCGGATGGCTTTTTAGAGGTAGATTTCCCTGTTCTCTTCCTCCCAGTCTTCCACCGAAGGGTCGAAACCTCCCTTCTGTGGCGGCGGGTCGATGTGGATCGTGTCCTCCAGCAGAAGCCACTGGTGTTTGATGGCGTTCTCCGTGAGGAACAGGTCCGAGATGTCATATTCACACTTCACGACTCTTCCGTCTGTCGTGATGATGTTGAAGTTCACCGTGAGGTTGTTGGTGGATTCCGGGATGCGGCCGAAGGTGTTGAATATGGCGCAGATGACCGGGACTCCGTCGTCGTCGCTCTTCTGGAGTTTGAACCAGACCGAGGCCTCCGGGTTGTTCACCCTTGTGTCGGAGGCGATAAGGTTCGAGCTTACGAGGCCGGAAAGCACTGCCTGTGAGCTGCTGACGTACTTGAGTCCGTCAACCTTGATCTGGATGTACCAGCTCTCGACCACGGTGTTGGCCTCGGTGATTATGGTGTGGACATCCTTGTGGTAAGGGATGACCTCGCTGTCGTCGCTTGAAACCATCAGATGGTCAGGCTCGTTGAGGATGCCCGCTGTCTCTCCGGTCTTGGTAGGGAAGCGGCTCTTCACTGAATATGGCGCTTCGTCGGTGTAGGCGAGGGTTTCGGAGTAGTGGTAGAAATCCTTGACTATGGTCTCTTCAGTGCCGTAGTCGTAGATGAGCATCCTGTACTCGCCCTTCGGGAGGTACACGTCGCCGGTCAGGGCCCTGCGGCCGTCAGGCTCGGTGGTGATGTTGGTGATGAAGGTTTCGGAGACCACATCGTCGTTGTCCTTCTTGAAGAAGAGGGCGTGCATCGCCTCAGGTTCTATGGTCGGGCGCTCGATCTTGTCGTTGTAGATGTCGCTGGTGACGTTCTTGATGCTGTCCGTGTTGATGATCACCTTGACGCGGGTGAGGTCGGACGGATCCTCGAGCGGCCGCCTGTGGCAGGATGTGGCCAGTGACAAAGCGCAGAGGACCGCCATCGATGATGGCAGCACACTTCCGAGGAACGCCGTCCAGCGTCCTTTTCTTCCGTTACCTATGCCTTTGTCTTTCAACATATTCACTATTTTTTCGCTTTAGCGTTGTGGCTGTCCCTTCCGAGAGGCAGCACAAGTGAGATCTTCGCTTTCGTAGGGCCGAGCCAGCTGGTCTTGCCGATCTTGTAGTGGTCGCGGTAGAGGTGTTCGTAGGCCTCGTCCGGCTGGTAGTGGCGGTAGTCGGTCCGGAGATAGCCGGCAGAGATGGAAAACTCCATATTCAGCCACTTGCAGATCGGAACGGCGTAGCCGTAGGTGAGACCGGCCGACCAGAACTCTCCCTGGTAGCAGATGTCGGTGTCGTTCTGGAAGTCGTACTTGCCACTCATTCCGTAGGCTCCGACGAAGTGGCCGCTGAGGTAGTCCTTCTTGTCTGTGCGGGCGAACCACCAGCGCGGCTCCACGCCCATCTCCCAGAGCTGGAAGCAGTATTTCTTGCCGTTAGGACCCCAGTTCCACCACGGGAAGACATCTTCGAAAGCGATCGAGAATTTCTTCCCTATAGGGATCTCGAGTTCGGCGTTCAGGGCGGTCACCACGTCGTAGAGAAGGTTGGTCTTGAGGGCCGGATACCAGTACTTTCTGACCGCAGGTGTCACTGTGTCAACCGGTTCTGATTCAGTGACCGCCTGAGGGGCGATCTCCACGTTGTGGGCGAGAGTGTCGGCGACAGGGCCGACCTTGGCGATCGTGTCCTCAGGCACAACGACAGGCTGGGCGATGACGGTGGTGTCGACCACGGCGTGGCGAGGGTGCGAGATGATGATGATCTCGGCGTACCTTAAATAAGGAAGGATGCGGCGTTTGATGTAGGAATATGGCACTCCCTGCCTCATCTTCATGATCCGCCTGTAGGTGATGTCCGGGTTCTCGTCCGGGTTCTTCTTGAATTCATTGATGACCTCGTCGACGTAAGGGATGTCCTTGGCCTCTTTCAGAGCCTTGAGGAACTCATCGTAGTTGGAGCCGAGAGGCACGACGGTCATCGTGCGGAGTCTCTGCTCGTCAAGAATTCTGGCGAGGTGGACTCTCATAGTCTCTCCACGTTTCCTGGAGAGGGTCTCGTTGTATTTCATCGATCCTTCAGGGGAGGCGCTGGAGACGAGCGAGACGCTGTCCAGCTGCATGAGCCTGAGGATGGAGTCGAGTCTGTGGACCGTGGTGGCGTTGCCCATGTAGGTCGTGTCAAGTCCCCATTTGTCCCAGCGGTAGTAGACCTTGGTGGTGTCGTGGTGGGTCGATGTCCTGAAGGTGGTGTCAAGGCGGATGAGGATCTTGGT
>CAVEYE010000115.1:0-3801 GCA_963619595.1 bacterium
CAGAGAGTGACGGGAGCGTATAAGCCCGAAAGTGATGCCGTCACTTGTGTTGCAGAGAGTGACGGGAGCGTATAAGCCCGAAAGTGATGCCGTCACCTGATGTGGGGCGTGTGATTTTTTTCGGGCTTGTGCTTCTGTGTGGCACAAGCTGTTGCTATCTTTGGCGGTATTAACACTATCGCCATAAGTATAATAATCTTTCTCCTTTGCTGCGTCGCGTTTCTCCCGGGGCTGTTGAATCCAAGAGATCACGACCATTACGAATGACCGGGATGACCTCCGCGAGGCTTATCTGCCGAACCAGCCGCAGCCGTCCTTCGTGCCGGCCAGCCAGACCACGTCACCTTCCTTGAAGCGGATGTCGGCCTTCGGATTGGTGTCGAACTTCCCGTCGCGCAGGAGGCTGATGACCATACAGCCGGCTGAACGCATGTCCATCTCTTTCAGGACTTTGCCATTCAGATAGGACTCCGCGGTCAGCTCGACCCTCTCCACGACGAATTCGTCGGCAGAATTGCTGTCGGCCGCTTTGACCGAAGAGTTCATCGCATCCACGAAAGCGTTGATCTCCTCGTCCGTGCCGACGGCCAGCAGCCTGTCGTTCGGGTAGATACGCTCCTTGCCCTGCGGGATAAGGATGTCGTGGGTGCCTCGCTGGATCTTCACGATGTTCACACCGCTCTCTCGGATGACCGGGATGAACTGGATCTCCCTGCCGATGAATTCGGAGTCGGCAGGGACATCGAACGGAGCCAGATGCACGTTGTAGCCGGAAAGCTTGTCCTTGATCGAGGTGGTCACAGGGGCTTTGCTTCTGGCTATCTCCTCTTTCTGGTTCAGATTGTTTATGAACTGCATCTCGATAGGGGAGTACTGGTGGGCTGAACGCCGTGCCAGATAAAAGAAGACGATTCCGGCTATGGTGACGACCACGATGAACCATCCGCTAACCTGGAAATGTGCCATGAACACTTCGAGGATGCAGGCTATGGACAGGAAGCTCCGGATGAGCATCAGCGAGAGGATAGGCCAGCAGTTCGCCGGCTTTTCGACCAGCAGTTTCTTGGCGGAGGATGAAATCGAGCCGCTGCTGATGCTAAGCCCGTAGATGAACGGAGCCATCACGACAAGCGTGACACCGACGGTGATGCAGTCGGCCACGGTCTCGCTAAGTTTCGGGAGGATCTTGTGGACGAACGGATCAAGGTAGAGTTTGGAACCTATAAGGATGGCCAGCAGCAGGATTCCGTAAAGTCCGATTCTTATGAAATAGGCTTTGAGAAGCCTCTTCCATTCGCTCTCCTCGGCGGCCGACCGTTTGGACCCTTCGGTCTGGTCAGGCTCGATCCTGTCCAGGATCCTCTGCGGAAGTTTCTTCTCGAGAAGCCTGATGACAGGGTCGGCGGCCTTGATCATGTATGGAGTTGTGAATGTCGTGATGACGGAGACCGCGATGATCACCGGGTAGATGAAGTCGCGCATAACCCCGAGCGAGCAGCCGAGGCTTGCGATGATGAAGGCGAACTCACCGAGCTGGGCCAGGCTGAAGCCCGAATGGATGGCGTTCTTCAGTCCCTTGCCGGCGAGAAGCACGCCGCTGGAGGAGAATATGACGATGCCGACGATGGTCACGAGAGTGATCACCAGCACCGTACCCCAATGCTCGGCTATGACGGCCGGGTCCATCATCATGCCCACGGACACGAAGAACACGGCTCCGAACAAGTCCTTCAGGCTCTTGACCAGATGCTCGATCCGTTCTCCCTCGATCGTCTCTGAGAGGATCGAACCCATCACGAAAGCTCCGAGGGCCGAGGAGAAACCGGCAAGGCTGGCGATCGCCACCATAGCGAAGCAGAGTCCGATGCTGGCTATGAGCAGGATCTCGTCGTTGAGGTACTTGTGGGCCTTCCTGAACAGGGTAGGGATGACATAGATTCCGATGAGGAACCAGAGGACTAGGAAGAAGCACAGCTTGCATATTCCCCAAAGCATCTCTCCACCGGCGAACTTGTTGGACACGGCGAGGGTGGAAAGCAGGACGAGCAGGAGGATGGCGATGAGGTCCTCGACCACGAGGGTGCCGAACACGAGCGGGGCGTGCGGACTCTTCTTCAGCCCCATCTCGTCGTAGGCCTTGATGATGATGGTGGTGGAAGACATCGAAAGCAGACCTCCGAGGAATATGCTCTCCATCGTGCTCCATTTGAGGGCGTAGCCGGCGATCATTCCCAGAACGAACATTCCTATGAACTTGGCCCCCGCCATTATCAGGGCGCTGCTCCCGACCTTTATAAGTTTCTTGAAACTGAATTCAAGACCCAGGGCGAAGAGGAGGAAGATGATTCCTATCTCCGACCATTGCTCCACCGATTCAGTGCTGGAAAATTCCGGGAAGAGGCCCAGATGCGGCCCCACGATGAAACCGGCCACGATGTAGCCGAGTATGAGAGGCTGCTTGAGAGCCTTTGAGATCACTGTGAATATTCCTGCCGCCACTAGTATGACGGCCAGGTCGGTTACGAGGTGAAGTTCTTCTGACATCCTGGTCTGAATATTTAAAAAAGTAGAAGTTGCTCCGGAGGGGGCGGCCCTTCCCGAAACAACTTCTAAATATAGTGAAAAATCAGTTCGCTGCCAAATCGGGGCTACTGTTTCTTGAACTTGGAAGCGAAGCTGAACATGTCGGCGTCGAATTTGGCGTCGCTCCACCAGTTCTCTCCGAACGGAGGTGTGTCGTAGTCGCGGAGTTCGACCACAAGGTCGCCGTCGATGACGGTGAACACTACGACGGCCTCGCCGAGAGTCTCCTTGGTCTTGCTGAACGCCCTGTTGGCGGATGACAGCTTGTAGTACCTGTTGGTGTGCACGTCGTAGCCGGCCTCCGCCATGAACATCGTGCATTCCTCGACCGCGTTTTTGCCTACGACCTTGCCCTCGGTCGAGTAGTTCTTAGGCTCGGTCGGGGTGATCGTCGCCTCTCTGAAATAGTTGGCGAAATCTCCCTTGTCGTTAGGCGTGACGGTCACGACACCGGCGGCATCCTTGGCGAAAGTCAGAGTGAAACCGGTGTTGTTCAACGGAAGAAGGGCGGTATCGTCCTCCATCTCCTCGAACCACATGGCAAGTTCCTCTGCGTCGAACACCTCGTTGAAGGTCCAGGTGCCGAGAAGGTTGTCAGGGACATTCACCGAGTAAAGAGTTAGTTCCATGGTCTCGTTGTCGCCCGGGATGAACCGTTCGGCCTTGTCAAGGTCGACGCTGACAGTGACGACGTCGCCGTCGGTGAATCCTTCGGAGAGCGAGAAGTTGAAGCTGGCCGTACGTTTTCCGGCAGGCAGCACGGCGCAAGGCCCGTCGCCGACGGTGGTGTCATACACGATGTGGCCTGCGGCGTCTCCGGAGACCGTCAGCGGGATGACGACATCACTGCCGAGCGAGAGTTCCTCGCCGGAATCCACGCCGGTGACCGTCATCTGCGCGACATACGACCCAAGCACCTCGGCTTTTGCGGATTTGAATGAATATACCAGCGTCTCCTCCGGATCAGGAGTGATGACGGTGATCGCCTTGGTTCCGGCTTTGTAGCCTGAAGGAGCCACTATGCTGAGCTTAAGCTGTTTCTCTTCGGAAAGTCCGAGATTCTTCACGCTGAAGGTCCCGGTGGTCTGTCCGGCCTTCACGCTGACAGGAACTCCGGAGAACTCGTAGTCAGTGCCGGCGGAGGCTCCCGTCCCGGTGACACCGACTGAAACGTCGGCTGTCGCAGGCTCGCTGAGAACCACGGTCACATCGACGCTG
>CAVEYE010000116.1:0-3552 GCA_963619595.1 bacterium
TGGCCATAAACTGCGCCACCTACGTGGGCTACGAAGTCATCCATTCGGCCGGCTACGGAGTCGGACTTTCCATCCTGGGATCCTTCCTTTCCACCCTCGCCGTCGTCCTGCCTTCGTTCCTGGTGTTCCTGGTGGTCATAAGAATATTCAATAAATATCATTCCAGCCAGGCCTACGCCTACGCCATGGCAGGTCTCCGTCCTGTGGTGGCAGGTCTCATCGCCGCCGCGGCCATAGTGCTGACGCTTCACGTGCGGCCGCTGTCCATCATCCAGGAGAATTTCCCTAACTGGATCGCCTGGAGTCTGTTCATCGCCGCGCTGGTCCTGAACCAGTTGAAGGTTCTCGGCCCGATCGCCATCATCCTCTGCGCCGGCCTCATCGGCCTGTTCGTATTCTGACGCAGACAGAAGACACTCCCCCCCCCGGCATCAGACCACCGGCACGACCGCCGAGCCTCAGCCGGACAATGGAATTTTAAAGGCCGGACGCCACCGGCGAGCCTGCCGGATGCCGCATCAGGCACAGGCAGACGTCTCCTTACCGTTCGAGGCAGCGAACTCGTTGGCGGCGGCCAAGGCAGGAATGATGTGGTCGAATATGTTCCCCCGGCCAAGTTCCTTGTCCACTCCGAACTTCTCCAGAGTGTGCATCACCCTGGGCTGAACGCCTGAAAGGATGACCCGCACTCCCCTCTTCCGGGCCATGTCGCAGAGATTCCGCAGGTTCTTCACGCCGGTCGAATCGATGAACGGGACCTTGCGCATGCGGATGATCCTCACGCAGGTGTCGTTGCTCTTCCTGTTCTCGAACTCCTCCGAGCGGGCGGCAAGGCCGAAGAAATAAGGCCCGTTGATCTCATAGATTTCCACACCCTTGTGGACGTCAAGATATTCAGTGTCCTCAAGCGAAGCTTTCTCGTCGTCCTCGGTGGCCGCGAGACGCGCCTGGTCCAGCACCTCGATGCTGGAAGTCTGCATCATTCGCCTGACGAACATGACGATGGCCAGAAGCACGCCCACCTCGATGGCCACGGTGAGGTCGATGACGACGGTGAGGAAGAAGGTGATCAGAAGCACCACCACATCGGACCTGTCGCCTTTGAGCAGGTAGCGGAAGGTCCTCCATTCGCTCATGTTGTAGGCCACCACGACGAGGATCGCCGCAAGGCAGCCCAGGGGCACATAGACCGCGTACGGCATCAGGAAAAGATAGATGAGCAGCAGCACAACGGCGTGCACTATGCCGGCCACGGAGGTTCTGGCCCCGTTGTTGATGCTCGCCATTGTCCTCGCAAGCGCCCCGGTGGCAGGGATTCCGCCGAAGAGAGGGGTCACGATGTTCGCTATTCCCTGGCCTATGAGTTCGGTGTTGGAGTCGTGCTGCTTGCCGGTCACACCGTCGGCGACCAGAGCCGCCAGCAGCGACTCGATGGCACAGAGGATGGCGATCGTGAAGGCTGGAGACACAAGGTTCCGCACATCGCCCCAGCTGAGGTCGGGCATCGTCGGCTTCGGCATAGGGAGGCCTTCGGCGAGTTCCGGGAACTTAGAGCCGATGGTGGCGAAGTCGATGCCACAGAACCTGCCCAGGAGAACCGAGGCCAGAGTGCCGAGCAGCAGAGCCGCCAGCGATCCCGGTATCTTCTTAGGGCCGAACTTGTTCCAAAGCACGACCACCCCAAGGCAACCTGCGCCCAGAGCCGTCTCAAGCCAGTTTATGTTGCCGATGTTCTGGAAATAGCAGATCCATTCCGGGATGAATCCCGAAGGCACGGAGACATCCGTGAGTCCGAAGAAATCCTTCATCTGCGTGGAGAAGATCGTCAGGGCGATACCGCTGGTGAAGCCCACCACAATCGGGTAAGGGATGAAATGGAACACTGTTCCGAGGCGGCACAGGCCCATCACGATGAGAATCACACCCGCCATTATCGTGGCGACGGTGAGTCCGGCCATCCCGTACTTTGCCACGATTCCGGCCACTATGACGATGAAGGCTCCGGTCGGCCCGCCGATCAGGAAGCGGGAGCCTCCGAAGACGGAGACCAGAAATCCCGCGACGATCGCGGTGATAAGTCCCTGCTGAGGCGTGACACCGCTGGCGATTCCAAACGCGATTGCAAGCGGAAGGGCGATGATGCCGACAATCACACCTGCGATGAGGTCGGAGATGAATCTCTCCTTGCTGTACCGTCCCTTCTGGAACAGATGGAAGAATTTGGGACGGAATACTCTCGTGTACTCCATAAGTACTGAAAACTGCTTGCGCGGCCCCGGAACAACTAAACAAAGGTGGATTCTACTCCAAGACGGCCGCCGGATTAAACATAAACCACTAAAAAACGGCCGCGAATGTACATCTTTCCTTGAATATATTAAAATTTATATCGGTTTGACTAAAATTTTAGCCGACAGCGTCATTTTCAAAAACCAGCCTTTGGCGGACCAGGTCCGCCTACTTCACCCTGAGGCGTCGTCCGATGCGGAGGACGGTGGTCCGGGAGATTCCGTTGAGACGGCAGAGCGCGTCGACCGAAGTGCCGTTACGGGCAGCGATCGAGGACAAGGTGTCGCCGGACTTGATCGTGTGGTACTTCTTCTCCGAGGCGTCTTCCTTCGCGGTAGCGGCTGCGGCAGTGGAAGCTGTCCGGGTCGGAGCGGTCGGAATCTTATGCGAAGAATTCACTACGGCGGTCCATTGCCCGGAACCGTAGAGAACGACATTGGAGGTGTCATCCGGGGCCGTAAGCGAGCCGTCCTCACCGATGAGCATCCAGCGTCCGTCGGCGAGCAGAAGCACCTTTCTGTCACCTTCAGCAAGCTTCAAAGTGTCCTTTTCCTCAAGAACGAAGCCCTCGGGGAGCGGTGCGGCCAAAGTGTCCACAGGAGCCTTGACGAAGTCCGGAAGGATTCTCCGCGCCCCAAGGAACCTTGCGGAATAATATTTTTCGGTAATATGCGAGACCAGCACTCCGCCCTTGACGGCTGCGTGGATGAAAGTGAAATCCTTGCCGTCCTCACTGAGTTCTATGAATATCCCGACGTGGCCGACCCGGCTTAAATTGCGTCTTGAAGCGAACACTAGAAGATCGCCTTTCTGCAGGTTGGACCAAGGGCCGGTCACCTCGCGGCCCTGCTTCGCCTGTCCTCCCGAAGAGCGTTCGAGATCGTAGCCGTATTTTCTGTAGATGTAGCTTGTGAAGCCGGTGCAGTCGAATGACCTCGGTCCCGTACTTCCGTAGTGGTACGGAGTCCCGAGCAGAGCCTTCGCATCCTCTATCAGTCTGTCGGCCAACACCTCCGTCGACACCGTCACCGAGTCGGTCGGGGAGGCATATTCATAAGTTATTTCTTCTGTGAATTCCGCTGATGGTCCGGAGTCACACTCCACCGCGGCCTCCTGTCTTTCCGCTCCGGCGCTCACCGCTCCCGTCGCTATCGTGATCGCGGCGACCACAGCCGCAGCTAATCTCTTATATTCAGAAATCATTTATATTCAATTCAACTTTCGCAAGTAATTAAATGCATGTGACAAAGTACCTTATCTCAC
>CAVEYE010000117.1:0-2263 GCA_963619595.1 bacterium
AAACTGATTGCCAATCCCATAGCCTATGGAAACCATACTCTTTTTCCGCAAAAGCTTCGTTATAAAATAAAGTGTTATCTTTGTAGTTCGTTCTGAACGCTATGGACACACAACAAGATGACATAATCCGTGAGGTCACCCGGCAGGAGTACAAGGAAGGCTTCGTCACCGAAGTCGGCCAGGACTTCATCCCGAAAGGACTGAACGAAGACATAATCCGCACGATCTCTCAGCTCAAGGAAGAGCCTGGGTGGCTGCTTGAATTCCGGCTCGACGCCTTCCGACGCTGGCAGAAGATGGAGATGCCTCAATGGGGGCATCTCGACATGCCTGAAATCGACTACCAGGACATAATCTACTACGCCGCGCCGAAGAAGAACTCCGACAAGCCGAAGGAGATCGACCCGGAACTCGAGAAGACCTTCGAGAAACTGGGCATTCCGGTCAGGGAGCGCGAGGCCCTCGCCGGAGTCGTGGCCGTGGACGCGGTCTTCGACTCCGTCTCGGTCGCGACCACCTTCAGAGCCTCGCTGGCCGAGAAAGGAATCATCTTCTGCAGCTTCTCCGAGGCCGTCAAAGAGCATCCTGACCTCGTGAGAAAGTACCTCGCCTCGGTCGTTCCTGTCGGCGACAACTTCTTCGCCGCCCTCAACTCGGCGGTCTTCAGCGACGGCAGCTTCTGCTATATTCCCAAAGGAGTCAAATGCCCGATGGAACTGTCAAGCTATTTCCGCATCAACGCGGCCGGCACGGGGCAGTTCGAGCGGACGCTCATCGTCGCGGACGAAGGCTCGCAGTTAAGTTATATGGAGGGCTGCACCGCTCCGATGCGCGACGAGAACCAGCTGCACGCGGCGGTGGTGGAGATCGTGGTCGAGAAGGACGCCGACGTGAAATATTCAACTGTGCAGAACTGGTACCCCGGCGACGCGCAGGGACGGGGCGGCATCCTCAACCTAGTGACCAAGAGAGGAATATGCAAGGGCAGCGGCTCGCATCTGAGCTGGACTCAGGTCGAGACAGGCTCCGCCATCACCTGGAAATACCCTTCCACGATTCTCAAAGGCGACTACTCCTCTTCGGAATTCTACTCGGTCGCCGTGACCAACAACTTCCAGCAGGCCGACACCGGCACGAAGATGGTCCACCTCGGACGCGGCACCAGAAGCAGAATCGTAAGTAAAGGAATATCAGCGGGTCACAGCCAGAACAGTTACCGTGGGCTGGTGAGGATGAACCCCGGGGCCGAGGGGGCGCGCAACTATTCGCAGTGCGACAGCCTTCTGATCGGTTCGCAGTGCGGCGCGCACACCTTCCCGGACATCCAGAGCGCCAACCCTACGGCCATTGTGGAGCACGAGGCCACCACCTCGAAGATCAGCGAAGACCAGCTCTTCTACTGCAACCAGCGCGGCCTGAGTCCTGAGGATGCCGTCGGCCTGATCGTCAACGGCTACGCCCACGAGGTCCTTTCCCGCCTCCCGATGGAGTTCGCCGTCGAAGCCACCAAGCTTCTCCAGGTCTCCCTCGAAGGCTCGGTCGGCTGATGAATATGCCTGCGAAGATTCCCGGGCGGATATTCATTTAAAGATAAGAAGTTTATGGATTTTTTCAGCATAGAGAACATAGCATTCCAGATGGGCGGAACGGGAGTGAGCTGGCTGGAGTTGCTCGGAGTCATCGCAGGACTTACCTGCGTGGTGATGGCCGGACGCAACTGCAAGTACAACTTCTGGGTCGGCTACCTGTACAACATCCTGCTCTTCGCCCTGTTCTGGCAGAGGCACCTGTACTCGGCCATGCTCCTGCAGCCGATAGCGTTCGCCATCAACACCTACGGCCATTGGAGATGGACCCATCCCCGCAGCGGAGAACAAAGTTCGGCCGACGCTTCGGCACTGAAAGTCAGCCGGCTTTCAATGCAGGGCTGGTGCGCCGCGCTGACCGCCGTGGTCGTAGCCGGAGCGGCCTGGGGCTTCGTCCTCAGCAAACTCGGAACAGACTGGTTCACAGACATATTCAGTGCGGACCCCACTCCGTGGCTGGATTCGTACAGCCTGATGCTGACGCTGCTGGCGCAGTTCCTCTCCGCGCAGAAGAAATGGGACTGCTGGATCGTGTGGCTGGTCGTGAACATCACGAACATCACCCTCTACCTCAGCGCCGGACTGGTGTTCATGCCGATAGTGAGCGCCCTGTACCTGGTGAACGGCATCTGGTCGCTCTGGACCTGGTTCAGGCTGTACAAAAACAAGATGTAGCG
>CAVEYE010000117.1:2406-3851 GCA_963619595.1 bacterium
ATATGGCAGACATATTACTTAAGATAACCGACCTCCACGCCAGGGTCGGAGACAAGGAGATCCTGAAGGGCATCAACCTGGAGATCGGCCGCGGCGAGATCCACGCCGTGATGGGGCCGAACGGAGCAGGCAAAAGCACCCTGTCCTCGGTCCTGACAGGCAAGCCGAACTACGAAGTGACAGGCGGCTCGATCGAGTTTGACGGCAAGGACCTGCTGGCCATGAAGCCGGAGGAGAGGGCCTGGGCCGGGCTGTTCATGTCGTTCCAGTACCCTATCGAGATTCCCGGAGTGTCCATAACGAATTTCATGAAGACGGCCATCAACTCGAAACTGAAGGCCGAGGGCAAGGACCCGATGAAGGCCGGGGATTTCCTCAAACTGATGAAGCAGAAGATGACTCTGGTACAGATGAAGCCGGAGTTCGCCAAGCGGGAGGTCAACGTCGGGTTCTCCGGCGGAGAGAAGAAGCGCAATGAGATCTTCCAGATGGCTATGCTGGACCCGACCCTCGCCATTCTCGACGAGACGGACAGCGGACTGGACGTGGACGCGCTCAAGATCGTGGCGGACGGAGTGAACGCTTTGCACACTCCGGAAAAGTCGGCGATCGTCATCACCCACTACCAGAAGCTTCTTGAATATGTAAGGCCGGATGTCGTGCATGTCCTGAAGGACGGCCGCATCGTGGCCACCGGAGGTTACGAACTGATTGACAAGATTGAAAAGGATGGCTTCGAACAGTTCTAAAAACATAGACCGCGGCAACTACGTTCCCTCGGCCGTGGCTCCGGGCCTGGCCATCGAGGACGGCTGTCATCTCCGCCGGCTCTACGTGCTTTCCCCGGACGGTCTGCCTGAACCGGCTGACGGCGAGGCGGCAAGCCAGACCCGGACCGCAGGCCGGACCGGCATACAGTTCAGCCGCCCTGCGGACATTCCGGCCCACTTCATTCTCGGGGCGGACGCCTCGCTGGACCTGACCGTGGTCGTCCTGCCGGGGATCTCGGCCAGCGTTCCGCTGACCATAGACCTGACCGGAGAACATTCCGAGGTAAGGCTTTCGGGCATCTACCTGTGCGGAGGCAAGGACGAAGTCTCGTTCGACATCACGATGCATCACCGCTGCGGCGGCTGCACGTCCCGCCAGACATTCAACGGCCTTGCCGCCGGCGAAGCCCGATGCGGATTCTTCGGCAAGATCGTGATCGCGCCCGACGCCCAGAGGACGGAGGCCTGCCAGGAGAACCACAACATCCTCCTTTCCGATTCGGCCAGGGTCAACACGAAGCCTCGGCTGGAGATCTACGCCGACGATGTGAAATGCTCCCACGGAGCCACCGTCGGCAAACTGAACGAGGACGAACAATTCTACATGCGGTCCAGAGGCATCCCGGAGGATGAGGCCAAGGTGCTTCAGATGATCTCCTTCGTGGCCCCGGTGCT
>CAVEYE010000118.1:0-12384 GCA_963619595.1 bacterium
GCCGCATCTGCGCATACCGGTTATCACCTTTATCAAACCATTGCCGCAACTGTGGGTCAGCAGATTCAGATATTTATCTCTACAGATTTCTATGTTTGTAGTCGTCTAGTTTGTGCAAAACATATTATTAACGATTATAAAGTTATGATTCTTTTTCGATTATTCAATTGTTTTAGATAGGAAAAATGGGTTGGCAGTGTAAATTTAACATTATTCTTCGGCTTACTTGCAGATATGTAATTTAAGTTTCGCATGGCGAAACACTTTATCTCCCGTCACTTATGTGACGGAGCAAGTCCCTCCCCCCGAGGGGAGGGATTTAGGGAGGGGGTAACGTGAACTGATTTTTCTTGGACAATATTCTTCGAACGTGAGATAAGGTACTTTGTCACATACATTTAATTACTTGCGAAAGTTGAATATGTAAATAATTCTCTTTCATGTTCTCCTTCCGTTATTTATAGCAATTCTGCTGCAAAGGTGCCTACCAGAGGCTGTCTGTGCAAGGTCGGAGCGTTGCTTTGCCTCGAAATCTCCACACCCTGCGGGTTGCCATCCTTGTACGGGAAATTTCGCAAGTACGCTCGTTTTCATTTCAATCTGCACTTTGTCTCACTATTTTTTCGGAAATTACTATATTTGTGGTTTTGAGTACAATACAACAATAGCAACGAATATGTCAAAATCCTCCGAAACCCTTGCGAAAAGGTATCAAACTCCTGAATGCGAGGCGATTAGTCTCACCTACGGCACTACTGTCATTATGTCGAGCCCGAAATCGAAAATCGATGACTGGGAAGAAGACACAGATGATGACATTGTTTTTGGTTAATCCATTCATCGCCTTATGAAAAACACTCTTGTTTCTCTTGGAATCGCGATGGCGGCGTCGCTCTTCCTTACCGATTGCACAAAACAGATTGAAAATCCTGCTGAGGCTGAGCCCGAGGGCATTCCTTTCAAGGTTACCACTGTCCTTACCAGAACCACAAATGACGGTATGGGCACCAGGTGGGCAAAAAATGACGGCATAAATCTGTTCCATTCCGAGTCTGGAGCCACGACTTATGTGTCTGATGGCAAATTCGTTGTGGATGAGGATCTTGCCGGTGTGTTTACCGGTTCTCTTCCAGAGTCTCTGGATGCGGACAAAACGTATGACTGGTATGCTTTCTATCCGTACAAACAAAACATCAAAACTCCTGCGAACACTTCTTCGGGATATGTGACTGTCGGCGGTGCATCTCAAGTCCAGGAAGGCCATAACAGCATGTCTCACGTCTGTGGCGAGATATGTCCGCTCTATGGGACAGTCAAAGGAGCGGGCGCGGCTGACAGGCCTGCATTCATTATGAAGAATCTTTCTTCTGTAATCTGTATTCAGGTAACCAACAAGCAGGATGCGGATTTGACAGTAAGCAACATTGCATTTACATCTACCGAGGATATCGTTGGAGATTATTACATCAGTTTTGCCGGAACTCCGGTGTATACCGGCAAAACGAATAATGTCAGCAATACCGCAATACTCACCGTTACCGGCGGAGAAGCCATCGCCAAGGATGCTTCGGCAAACTTCTATATTGTCGTCAAGCCTCACACGGCTGCGCTCGGATCCACGCTCAAACTCTCCGTCAATGGCGTGGAAAAGACTGTGACTCTATCGGCGGACAAGACTTTCGAGGCCGGAAAGATCAAGACTTTGAAGATCAACTATAATCCTACATCTTCAGGCCTCTCTCTCCCTTTTGCGGAGAACTTCGACGATGTCAAGGCTGCGAAGAATGAGACAACTAGATTAGAAACAACCAGCACTCTGTTTACGGAACATTTCGCTTCCAAGTTCATTTCATTCGAAAACGTATATTATACCACGGCTGACGGAGTGATCAGAGTGGCCGGAAGCAGCGACAAGGGTATTATTACCACTAAGCCTCTGGATCTTTCCAAAGCTTCCCGAGTGACTATCAAGGCAAAGGATTACGTAACGTCAGGCGGGACTTATGATAAGTCTGTAATAGTCGTTACCGTTAATGGCAAGGAATATACTTCAGAAGTTCTGGGAAGTGATTATAAAGAATATGCTTTCGACATTCCGGCGGCGTCGTCAAGTGAGGTTGTGACCATAGCCGGTAAGAATAAAACAAATGAAAGATTCTACATCGACAGTATCGAAATAACCGAGCGGTAACCCGTGCCGGTCGATCTGGTCTTACCTAGGATCGGAATCAGATGTCTAGGGCGGCCTGGATCAAAGGGAGCGGCGTCCAGCCGGGGGATCCGCGGCGAGTCTTTCCCCGTCCGGCGCAGGAGTGTCACCCCAGCCAGTCTTCGATGGCCAATCCGGGAATATGCGAGAAGTGGCGGACGTTGTGTGTCACCATTGTGAACCCGCCTGCAAGGGCCGAGACGCCTATCAGCAGGTCCATATCATCTATCGGGATGCCGGCGCCGTGCAGCAACGCTTTGGTCCTGCCGTAGCATCCCACATCGTCATAGTCATTGATTCCGAAAGGAAGGATGTTGAAAATCTTTTTGACGAATTCCACTTCGAACAGCCCTCTGTCCGAAGCCATACGGTAGGCTCCCGAGGACAGCTCCGCAAGCGAGATTGAGCTGACATGGCAATTCTGCAGACCGACCTCCAACGCTTTCCGGCGGAGCCCGGTCTTGCCGCCGGCGTCCCTCAGCATTGCGATCAGGATGTCGGAATCTATCAGATACTTTACCTGTCCTGCTACCATTCCGGAATATCTTTGTTCTTCCTTTCCGCCCTTATGTCTGAGACATACTTAAAAGCCTCCTCGTGTCCTTGACTGGATAATGTTGGCGGGATCGGATAGGGGCGGATATGATTCCGTCACTTGACCGGGGCGAGTGGCGGATGCGGATATTCCTTAATCTTATCGTTTAGGGTAGACCGGCATATAATTTCGCAATTTTGGTGATTAAGACAATAATGATTAAATTTGCAAGTTTTCATTTCGATGGCACAGGCCTTCGAAGTAACTTGCTAAAAGAGTGTATTTGAAAGATATACTGAAGGTTGCCCTTGTGGCTCTGATGTTGGCGTCGTGCGGATGCGGCGGTCTGGACACACCTGTGCCGGGCCATAAGGCGTCGTCCACCGAGGTCGTCCTCGCCGTCGGCCAGAGCCCGAGGACCAGGACCGTCTATGACGCTGACACCAAGTCTTTTGTCTGGCAGCAGGGCGACAAGGTCTCGGTCTGGGCGGAGTCAGCCTCCGGCACCTTCGCCCTTGAGGGGACTTCCTTCAGTCTGCTGGCCAGGAAGGCTGACAGCGCCTCGGCCTACTTCACGACCACGCTCGATTCCCCGATGACTGAAGGAACATATTCATACTATGTGACTTATCCTGAGCCAGTGAGCGTTTCCGGCACGACGGCGACCTTCACTGTGCCGACAATCCAGGACGGCAAAGGGGCCGGCGGAGTCGACATCCTCGTGAGCGAGCCTGCGCAGGGCGGGGCGCTTCAGGCGGTCGCTGAAGGTGATGAGCCTGTGGCCGAGGACGTGATGGATGTCAGGATGAGGCATCTGCTTCATTTCCTGCGCTTCTATGTGCCTGAAGGCAAGAATATTCTAGGAGAGCCGCTGACAAGCATCAAATTCTCTATGCCTCAGAATATTGCGGGAAATGTAGGCGTGGATGTCACCGACGCTTCCTCCGCATCGCTTTCCGGCGGCACGACGGATATGATTCTGGATCTTTCCGAGCCTCTTACTGACGATCCGTCATCTGCGGCGGTAGCGGGTATCTTCCCTCCTTCGGCAGCCTATTCCGCCACGGACAAGATGAACGTGACGGTATATTCTGATAACAAATGGGCAACGGTAAATCCAATATCTCTTGCCGGTAGGACTTTCGATGCCGGACACATTACGCCTGTGCCGCTGAAGCCCGCTGTCGTTAAGGACAAGTACTGGTTGAAGTTCACTCTCGCCTCGAACAATCTGGGCGAGGACCCTCAGAAAATCACCCTTGCCCTTGCGGACGGCTCAGCCTGGCCGGACGGAACGTCAAGCTCTCTGCTGTGGGAGGCTTCGGATGGCGGGACTGTCGATGTCGGTGACTCATACTTGTTTGTGACATGTGATGAATCCGCCTTCAGGTCCTTGTCGTCCAAGAGCGTGACCGTTTCCTATGAATCGGAGGATGCCATAGTCTCTGAAACGCTGTCGCTCGGTGACCTGTCTTCAGTGCCGAACGCTTCATATTCAGTGAACTGCCCTTATCTCTTCTTCGAGGATTTCAGCACCGTTGAGAGTTTCAACTCGGGAGACAAACATTCCGCTTCCAATGTCGGAAGCAAGGACCCTAAGGTGTTCAACGGCTGGAGCGTGGCGAGGGCCGGAGCGCAGGCCGGGACCGCCATCAGACTTGCCGCCCACAGAGAGACCGGATTAGGGAACTATCCTTCTAGAGCTGATTCTCCGTTCCTCAGCGGGCTGAAGGAAGGAAAGAATGTGGACCTCGATGTCCAGTTCAACTACTCAATGGGTAGGGAGGAAGGTGGTCTCGGCTCCAAACCGAAGGCTTCACAGACGGTATATCTCGGATATATCACTACAAGCGAAAACCTCAAGAGTGGTGATGAAACGGGCACTTACCCGGATTCCTTCGAACTTAACGAAACGACAGGCTCATATTCGAATATCAACCATCTGTCTCAAACGACTCTGTCTGATGTCCAGGCTCCATTGAGACTGAGTTGGAGAACTGTCGCGCAGACTGTTTGGGACACTTCCAACAGCACTTGCTGGCTGTATATCGACAATGTTAAAGTGAAGATAAAGAAATAATCAAAATTATGAAAATGAACAAATTGATGCTTGGAATGCTGGCGCTGGCTGTTATGTCGGCGTCCTGCTCCAAACAGTCGGACGGGGGAGTCTCTTTCTCGCTGGACACCGACCTCGGCGTCCTCGAGCAGACGAGAAGCAACGTCTCCGACTACACGACCCTGCCTTCGGCCGGCGATTTCACGATCGTCTTGACCGGCAGCGATGGCAACGAGATCTACAACGGACTCCTGAGCGCCTACAGCGAGTCTACCGCGCTCAAGGCTGGAAACTATTCGGTGAAAGCCAGTTACGGCTCGGTGAGCAATGAAGGTTTCGACAAGCCTTGCTTCACCGGAGAGAAGACTTTCTCAATCACGGGCGGCGGCACGACGGCGGTGACTATCCCTGTCACTCTCGCCAACACGATCGTCAAGGTCTCCTGCACGGACCTTTTCAAGACCTACTACACGGCATATTCATTCACCCTGACCACGGGCGCGGGGACGAAGATCGAGTTCCCGCAGGATGAGACAAGGGCCGCGTTCGTGGACGCCTACACGATCTCTGTGTCCGGCACTCTCACGAACCAGGGAGGCAAGACCCAGACCTTCACCAAGGACTACAAGACAAGCCTCTCTTCCAAGACCTGCTACACCCTCAAATTCGACGTGTCGAATGTGGGCGGCGGCAAGGTCACCATCAAATTCGACGACACGGTCGATGATGTGGAACTTAGCGACGTTGAACTGAACGACTGATTTTGAATATGAAAAAGTTAGCATACGCATTTCTTGCCGCCATCGTGCTTCTGGCGGGTTCCTGCAAGAAGGATGATTTCAACTATCCTGGAAGCGGGAAGACGGGTATCCTGTCCCTCGGCGGTCTGACCCTTTCGGTCTCCGACGAACTTCACCAGGTCTCCACAAGGGCTGAAGCCGCGAGCGGCGACTATGTAGTCTTCCTTTACGACAACGCCGAAAAGCTTGTCTGGCAGAAGACTTACCAGGAGGTTCTCTCCGGCGGCGACATCACGCTCCCTGCCGGAGACTACACACTCACCGCACGCTCCACAAGTTCCGAGGTGCCTCAGGCCAAATTCAACACTCCTGTCTACGGCGCGAGCCAGAATTTCACGATCAAGGCCGGAGTGACCACCACCCTCGGCTCCCTGACATGCACCCTTCTCCAGGCTGTTGTCACTGTCGGCTACAACGATGATTTCCTGAAGTCGGTGACCGGAGCAGGCTCGGTTTCCGTCGAACTGACATCGGGCTATCCGCTTGAGTACAATCTCAACTATTCCGGTGGCAACGTGACTTACGAACGCCGTCTTGGCTATTTCGCGGTGAACGGTGACAATTCCACCATCCTCCTGACTTTCAAGGGTTCGGTCGACGGCAAGTCCCAGAAGATGAAGACTTCCATCACCGGAGTCAAGGCCAGGGACTGGCACATCGTCACCATCATGAAGAAGGTCGACGCTTCCGGCAATGCCACCTTCGCCATTGACATCGATGGTCTTGTCGAGGACCTTGTCCTTGAAAACTATGTCGACGGAGTGGAGGAAGGCGACGGCTACGATCCTGACGCTCCGGCGGGCGACGGCGGAATCGAACTTGTCAGCACAAGCTCCTACGACATCTCCAAGCCTGTCGTAGTGCCTTCGACCGGATCCTTCGCCTTCACGATGCAGGCCAAAGTGCCTAACGGGGTGCGTAAGTTCACCGTCGACATCGCTTCGACCAACACCGACTTCATCAATTCGGTCAACACCGTCGGCGGCACGACCCTCGACCTGATCAATCCTTCGGAAGCGGCTCTCGGAGTGTTCTCCATCGTTCCGTTCCCTCACGGATCCGACTTGGCCGGCAAGACCGCCATCGACTTCGACCTTGCCAACGCCCAGACCCCTCTGCTCGCCTTCCCAGGCACGCACACCTTCACGATGAACGTGGTCGACAACAAGGGCTGCCGCAAGAGTATAGCCATCAGCCTTCAGGTTCTTTAAAAAGAGGAGGAATGACAATGATGAAAATGATTTCAAGAATATTCCTGACCGCCTCTTCGGTTCTCGTTCTGGCGGCTTGCAACCAGGAACTCTGGCATACGGACGGCGGCGGGGCGCTCACCCTCGACATCAGGATGGGCGAGGCCGCGACAAGGGCGGCGATGAGCCAGGACGAACTGCTCTCCACCGCCAAAGTGAGCATCTACAAAGGCGACTTCTCGGGAAAGGTGCGTGAATATGTCTACTCACGGATCCCGCAGACGATCTACCTTCCGGCGGACGACTACCGTGTCGATGTCGTGGCCGGTGAGCAGGCCAAGGCCGATCCGGCCGTGGCTTCCTGGGACCAGATGAGTTACAAGGGGTCTTCCGAGGTGAAGGTCACTTCAGGCACGACCAGCGGAGTCACAGTGACTGCGAAGGTCTGCAACATCATCTCCAACATCACTTTCGACGACAGCGTGGCCGACACCTTCACCGAAGGGTCATATTCCTGCACCGTCAGCCTCGACGCCGACGACGCTTCGCAGGGGCTGACCTACACTGCCTCGGAGAAGGGCAAGGATGGTTTCTTCATCTCTTCCGGTTTCGAGCCTTCTCTCTACTGGAAATTCACCGGCACCCTGAAGAAGGACGGCTCGACTTTCACAAAGTCGGGCGAGATCTCTTCGGTGGAAGCAGGCAAGCGTTACAAGATGTCGTTCAAGTACACGGAGAAGGACGGTCTTCTCGGCTTCGACCTTCTTGTGGATGACAGCACCAACGACATCTACGACAACATCATCTTCGAGGCGACCTCCACAGGTGTCGCTTCCTCAACCCGCTACGAGGTCTGGGCCGCTCACTTCACCGCCCACGCCGATGTGGATGAGGCGCAGTACGACAAGGACAACGTCTACTTCGAGGTAAGGCAGCAGGGGACGGACACCTGGACCAAGGTCACGGCCACCCGTGATTCCGAAGGCTCTTTCAGCGCCGTGGTTTCCGGCCTGAACCCTTCGACGGTCTACGAGTACCGCCTTGTGGTGAAATCTCTTGAGTCCGGCGAGGAGGAGAGGCTCGACGCTCCGTCCACGGTCACGACAGAGGCCGCTCCGGCTCTTCCTAACGGAAGCTTCGAGACGACCTCCAACGATGAGAGCGACAAGTACCTGTCCTTCTACGATCCAAGTTCTTCCGACGCCAGTCTTCAGACAGCCTGGTGGGGCAACGGTAACTATGGCTCCACCCTTGTGGGTTCCTCAGCGGTGGTCTGCTACCCTGACACGGGCGACAAGAAGGACGGCAACCAGTCCGTCTGCCTGCAGTCCCGCTGGGTTGTGATCAAGTTCGCTGCCGGCAACCTCTTCAGCGGCCACTTCGGCGACCTGATCGGCACTAACGGCGGAACGGTGTTCTTCGGCAGGCCGTTCACTGGAAGGCCTACGGCCCTGCGTTTCTGGATGAAATACTCCGGAGGCGTCATCAACAGAGAGGCCAGCAGCGACGGTCTGCCGGAAGCGGCCAAGAAGGGCAATCCTGACAAGGCTTCCATCCGTGTGGCGATCGGCACCTGGAACCGCAAGACTTACGGAGGCGACAATGACAGTCCTATCAAGGTCGACACGACCGACCCTAGCACCTTCGTGGACTTCACCACGGATCCGTCGACGATCGCCTATGGCGAGAAGTATGTCCCGTACAACGAGACCGGCGCCGACACCTGGCAGCACGTCACGCTTCCTCTGACTTACAACAGCACCACAAGCTATCCTACCCACATCGTGGTCAGCTTCGCGGCAAGTATGTACGGTGACTACTTCTGCGGCTACGATGAGAGCAAGCTCTGGCTTGACGCGGTGGAACTTATCTACGAGTAATCTCCTGCCTGTGATGCGGAACCGCAGACACATATTCATCCTCGCCCTTCTTCTGCTCCTGTGCGCTTTCACGGCGCGGGGACAGAAGCTGGACAGGGGCATCGATATGTCGACGCAGCCTTGCTTCATCGAGAAAGGAACGTGGATGGTGGGCGGCGGCGCAAGCTATATGCTCCACAACAACGACAACTCCCGCCTCCTTGTGGTCAACGGAATCAAATCCACAGGCTACACGATCTCGGTGAGTCCGGCGTTCTGCTACATGGTAAAGGACAATATGGGAGTCGGACTCAGACTGGGCTACAAAAGGAATATGCTCCAGCTGGACTCCGCCAAGATGACTTTCGACGACATCGACTTGTCGGTGGCCAACTTCCACAAGATCAGCCACGCCTTCGAGATCCAGGGAATAGGACGCTACTATATTCCTGTAGGGTCGCTGAAAAGGATAGGCCTCTTCAATGAACTTCAGCTGGCATATTCCTATGGCCAGGGGAAGGTGCTGGACGGCCACGGCGACAAGGTGAACGCTTCCTACGAGACATCCAGCTCGCTGGGAATCAACGTCTGTCCCGGATTTATGGCCTTCGTGACGGAGAAACTCGCCATCGATGTGAGCGTGAATATGCTGGGCCTGCAGTTCGACTGGACCCACCAGACCCACAACCAGGTCGAGGAGGGGTCCAGAGGCACTTCGCTGGTCAATTTCAAGGTGAATCTCCTGGCGGTCGGTTTCAGTTTGTACTATTATCTGTAGGTCTGTGGAGGAATGAAAAGATTAGTGTTGATAGCGGCTTTGACCTTTGTCTGCCTCGGCTTGTCAGCCGGCGGCAAGGGTGACGGTGCTTCCGAAGGCCGAGGCCCGGACAGGGTCTTCATGCCGAAGGGCGATTTCTCAGCCGGAGTCTCGTTTTTCTACGTCGACCTGTCCAGCGTCAACAGCGAGTACATGATGCTGGTCCAGAATCTTAACGCCAACGCCACGATGATGTCCCTGTCCCCGTACATAGACTACACCTACCGGAACAACAGGTCGGTGGGCCTGAGGGTGAAATACTCATCCGCCAAGGGCGGAGTCAACGACGTCGACTTGTCGATGCTGAGCGACGACCTCTCGCTGTCAGTCGAGAACATCGCCGCCGACTCAAGGTCGATCCAGACCGAATTCTACCACAGAGCCTACGCTCCTCTGGACAAGCAGAGCCGCATAGGCGTGTTCACCGACATCTCGCTGGGATATTCAAACACAAGGACTTCCTTCTCCTACAACACCGAGACTCTTGACTCATATTCAGTAGCGAAGCGGGTCAAGTTCGCGGTGCATCCCGGGCTGATGGTCTTCGTGACCAACAGCATCAGCACACACGTGTCGATCGGCATCGGCGGTGCGACTTACAACCACATCGATTATTTCAAACACGGTGAGGTCGTAGGCACAAGGGATTTCTCTAAGGTGCGCTTCATGCTCGATGTCCTTGACATCTCGTTCGGCCTGTCTTTCCACTTATAGCCTGTCCAGCAGATGAAAAAAGTCATTCTCATAGTTCTGGCCTTCGCGGTAACCGCTGTCTCCTGCATCAGGAACGACATCCCGTATCCTGACATCCGGGCGGCCATCACCTCGCTGGAGGTGGAAGGTGCGAAGAAGGTGGCCGTCAACAGCGACTCCTACGAAGTCGTGGTCACTCTCGAGGAGGCCACGGACATCGCTAAGGTCAGAATCACAGGAATAACCTTCAACGACCCGGCGGTCACCCCGTCCGAGGATGTCGTGGGAGTGCGTGACTTGTCAAAACCTCTTGGCCTGACCCTTGCCGCCTATGGTAATGAATATGCCTGGGCGATCAAGGCCGAGCAGCCGGTGGAACGCTATTTCACTTTATCCGGCCAGGTGGGAGAGACTGTGATCGACGCTCCCAACAAGCGCGTCATCGCCCAGGTGTCCTCCGACATCACCGACCTGAATGTAACCTCGGCCAAACTCGGCCCGTCCGGCAGCACCACGGTCTACTCGCCGGCTCTCGAGTCGCTCCACGATTTCAGCGACGATGTCTCGCTGACCATCACCTACAGGGGGGTGAGCGAGGTCTGGACCATCTATGTCGAGCAGGTGGAGGCCGGTGTCTCCATCAGCGCTCCGGACGTGTGGACAAGGGTGGCCTGGCTCAAGGCGACCGGTGTCGAGGGACGCAGGAACGGCTTCCGCATCCGCCGGAAAGGGCAGACGCAGTGGACTGAAATCGAGGATGTGGCCTCGGATGGAGGCACATTCAGCGCTGCCGCCGACGGACTTTCTCCTTTGACTGAATATGAATGTGAAGCCTACAGCGGCGACGAGACAGCCGGCTGCACGTTCACGACCGAGGAGGAGAAACAGTTGCCTAATCCGGGCTTCGAGACGTTCAGCAACGCCGAGTCCTCAAAATACTGTTCGTTCTACGATCCGTCATCCTCGGACGCCACGCTGCAGACCAAATGGTGGGGAAGCGGCAACAAAGGCTCGACCACGGTCGGATCAAGTTACGCCATCACAAAGCCAGACGGAGACGACAAGGTCGAGGGGGCATATTCATTAAGGATGGAGTCGCAGTACGTGGTGATCAAGTTCGCGGCGGGCAATGTCTTTTCCGGTGAATATGGCGGCAATGTGGGTGTGTCGGGAGGCTGCGTACGTATGGGACGGCCGTTCACCCTCAGGCCGCGTAAACTGACCCTCTGGCTGAAGTACAAGTGCGGCCAGATCCAGCAGAAGACTCTCGGGGACTATCCTGCCGACGACCCGGTCAAGGTGGGGGACAATGACAGGGGAGTGGTCTGGATCGCTCTCGGCGACTGGGATTTCAAGAAGTACGGCGGCACGGCTGAGTGCCCTGTCGAGGTGAACACCACCAAGAAGGAGACCTTCTTCGACCCTGCCGGGTCCAATGTCATCGCCTATGGCAAGTTCGTGACAGACAAGAGTATGGAGTGGACGAAGGTGGAGATTCCTCTTGAATATGTCTCCACTTCCCGCCGTCCGACCCACATAATAGTCTCCTGCGCTGCAAGTATGCTAGGCGACTATTTCACCGGCAGTCCGGACTCGATCCTCTGGGTCGATGACCTCCATCTGGAGTATTGATCCGCCGCCGGTCTCCGGTTCTGCTGGACAGAACCGCTCCGGAAGGAGGACCGTGCGGATTTGAATAGCACAAAAAGGCATAGGCTGTAAGGATAATCATCCTGTTTTCCGTATAGTCTGGATTGAAAATAAAAAAGAGGAGAACCCGGTCCGGGTCCTCCTCTTTTCTGATATTCGTGAAAGATTATTTCTTCGTGAGTGTGGTGGAGTAGTTGTAGGCGTAATAGTAACCATCGTACCACAGGTCCCAGCTTCCGAAGGTCCAGGTGCCGTTGTTCCATTTGGCGATCACGCCGGAAGTGGCTGCCTGGCCTGCGAATGTGTACCACTCGGTCAACGGCTGAGGATTGATTATGAGAGCGCCCATCTCCGCGTCCAGGGTCGCGGTCAGAGTCTTTCCGCCGTCAGTCGCTTCGTAGATGAGACCGTCAATGGTGACTGTCTTGTCGTCGACCTTCGCGATGGTGACATCGTTGGTAGAAGAATAGTAGCCCCATTCATCGTTGTAGTAGAAATAGTATGAACAGTTCTGCGAATAGGTGCCTACGATCTTGTCCATTGAGGTAGGGTTGACCGGCCAGGTGAAAATG
>CAVEYE010000119.1:0-18716 GCA_963619595.1 bacterium
CCAAGGCCGAGGCGATGAAGCATTTCGAGGAGACCGGCGACAAGTACAAGTGCGAGCTTATAAGCGAACTTGAGGACGGTCACATCACCTACTACACCAACGGTCATTTCACCGACCTCTGCCGCGGACCTCACCTCCGCAACACCGAGGTCATCAAGGCCGTCAAGCTCACGGCCATCGCCGGCGCCTACTGGCGCGGCGACGAGAAGCGCGAGCAGCTCACCAGAATCTACGGCGTCACCTTCCCTAAGAAGTCGATGCTCGATGAATATCTTGTCCTCCTCGAGGAGGCTAAGAAGCGCGACCACCGCAAGCTCGGCAAGGAGATGGAACTGTTCACGTTCTCATCCCGCGTCGGACTCGGTCTTCCTCTCTGGCTTCCAAGAGGTTCCGTAATGAGGTATGAACTTGAAAGCTTCCTCCGCAAGAAGCAGAAGGAGTACGGCTACCTGCCGGTTGTCACCCCTCACATCGGAAGCAAGGACCTCTATGTGACCTCAGGTCACTACGCCAAGTACGGCAAGGACTCCTTCCAGCCTATCCACACCCCTCAGGAGGGTGAGGAATATATGCTCAAACCGATGAACTGCCCTCATCACTGTGAGATATTCCGTTCATCCCCGAGGTCTTACAAGGATCTTCCTTTGAGGCTCGCAGAGTTCGGAACCGTCTACCGCTATGAGCAGAGCGGCGAGCTCCACGGACTCACCAGGGTGCGCTCCTTCACTCAGGACGACGCCCATATGTTCGTGACCCCTGACCAGCTCAAGGGCGAGTTCGAGAAGGTCATCGACCTGATTCTCTATGTGTTCCGTATCTTCAAGTTCGACAAGTACACGGCCCAGGTATCGCTCCGCGACCCTAACAACAAGGCCAAGTACATCGGAAGCGACGAGAACTGGGAGAAGGCGGAGAACGCCATCATCGAAGCCGCCGCCGAGAAGGGTCTGAAGACTGTCGTCGAATATGGCGAGGCCGCCTTCTACGGCCCGAAGCTCGACTTCATGGTCAAGGACGCCATCGGAAGAAAGTGGCAGCTCGGTACCATCCAGGTGGACTACAACCTGCCTGAGAGGTTCCAGCTTGAATACACTGACGCCGACGGCAGCAAGAAGCGTCCGGTGATGATCCACCGCGCTCCGTTCGGATCAATCGAGAGATTCACCGCCGTGCTGCTTGAACACACCAGCGGACACCTCCCTCTCTGGCTCAGCCCTGACCAGGTCAAGGTGCTTCCAGTCAGCGAGAAATATGCGGAATATGCAGAAAAAGTTTGTAGTTTGCTGAATAATTCCGATATTCGCACCTCTTTGGATGCCAGGAACGAGACGCTCGGCAAGAGAATCCGTGAGATCTCACTGCTAAGAGTCCCTGTCCTTGTCATCGTTGGAGAGAAAGAAGTGGCGGACGGAACTGTCTCTGTAAGAAGGGACGGAGCCGATGCCGGTACGATGAAGACGGACGACTTCATCGCCTGGTTCAAGGCCGAAACGGCCAAGGAACTGGCGTAAGGTCAGCCCCTTTTTAACATAAACTAAAAGAAGAGTTTTAAACAGAGCAGAATGCCTTACAAGCCGAAACCACACTACAGTGGACCGAAACCAGCCACCGGTGCAAGACCTAACGCCGGAGCAAGACCAGCCGGAGCGCGCGGCCCGCGCCCTTTCGTCCGTCAGAAGGCGGATGATGAGCTGAACATCAACGATGAGATCACAGCCTCCCAGGTCCGCCTGGTTGGCGACAACATCGCTGAACCGGGTATCTACCCGATAGCCAAGGCCTTGAAGATGGCTGACGAGCTTGAGCTCGATCTTGTGGAGATCAGCGCGAAGGCCGACCCGCCTGTCTGCAAGATCCTTGACTACCAGAAGTACCTCTACCAGCAGAGGAAGAAGGCCAAGGAGATGAAGCAGAACGCTTCCAAGATCGTCATCAAGGAGATCCGTTTCGGGCCTAACACGGACGAGCACGACTTCCAGTTCAAGCTCAAGCATGCGCAGGAGTTCCTGGAGGAAGGCTCGAAGGTCAAGGCGACCATCTTCTTCCGCGGACGTTCGATCATGTTCGCCGAGCAGGGTGAGAAGCAGCTTCTCAGATTCGCGGTCGAACTTGAGGAATATGGCCGCGCGGAGAACATGCCGACCCTCGAGGGCAAGAGGATGACGATGATGATCGCTCCAGTTAAGAAAAAGTGACCCGCTTGACGCGGAGAACAATATTAATGTTTAATTTATTTTAAAAACAATGGCAAAGCTTAAGACCAACTCCGGTGCCAAAAAGCGTTTCACGCTTACCGGATCGGGAAAAATCAAGAGGAAGCACGCTTACCACAGCCACATCCTCACCAAGAAGACCAAGAAGCGTAAGAGAAATCTTGACCACTTCGCTATCCTTGAAAAGGTAGACGTCAATAGGGTTAAAGAGCTTCTGGTCCTGTAGTTTTTTAATGTTTAACTTGGAACGCAGTAAGAAGTATCGCCGCCCGGCGGTCACTGCCTCCAGAAAAAGATCAATTTATGCCAAGATCAGTAAATTCAGTAGCCTCAAGGGCTCGCCGCAAGAAGATTCTCAAGAGAACCCGCGGTAATTTCCTCTCCAGAAAGAACGTCTGGACAGTTGCGAAGAACACGTATGAGAAAGGTCTCACCTACGCTTATCGTGACCGTAAAGCCAAGAAGCGCAACTTCCGCGCCCTCTGGATCCAGAGAATCAACGCCGCCGCCCGTCAGTATGGTATCTCATACTCACAGTTCATGGGCAAGCTCGCGAAGCAGAACATCGGTCTCAACCGTAAGGTTCTCGCCGACCTCGCTATGAACAACCCGCAGGCGTTCGAAGCTATCGTCAATTCTGTAAAGTAGTTTTTCGCAAGTGAGCTTGAGGGAGATATACCACAACAAATGGGTAAGGATGGGCTTCTGGTCCGTTCTCTATCTGCTGTGGGTGATCTGGCTCGGAAACTATTGGTGGCTCTTCGGCCTGCTCGTGATTTTCGACCACCACATCACCAGGAAGGTGAAGTGGATGTTCTGGAAGAAAGAGTACAAGGAAGGGGAGAAGCACAATGTCTGGCTTGACTGGCTCGACGCCATCGTCTTCGCCGTCATCGTCGTGACGTTCATCAATATTTTCTTTTTCCAGGCCTTCAAGATTCCTTCATCATCGATGGAGAGTTCCCTTTACACGGGAGACCATCTCTTCGTCAGCAAACTGGCTTTCGGTCCCAAGGTGCCTCAGACACCTCTGTCCGTGCCTTTCACCCACAATGTCATCTTCGGCAGGGAGTCTTACTCGACCCTCATCCAGAATGACTACAGGAGGCTGAAAGGATTCCGCGAGGTAAGAAGGGGCGACTATGTGGTTTTCAACTTTCCGAACGGTGACACGGTGCTGAGCCGTTTCCCGGCGGAGGATTACTACTCCTGGGTCAGGAATGCCGGAAGAGATTTCACCATCGCCAACGGCGGCCCTCTCAAGGTCCGCCCGGTGGACAAGAAAGACCACTACGTCAAAAGATGCGTGGCCGTGGCCGGAGACACTCTTTCAGTGGTCGACGGACTTGTCTACATCAACGGGGAGAAACAGGAAGTCTACCAGGGTGTCCAGCTGTCTTACACTGTGAAGACAAAAGGATCGAAAATCAATTCCCGGACTCTTGAGAAGATGGGATTGAACCTGGAGGAACTCTATTTCGACGGGAATCTGCCGGGTTATCCGGCGATGTATCTCACCCGGGCGATGCTCAAGGAGATCGGAGAGCTTTCCTCAGTGGAGAGCGTAGAGCCTAATCTGGATGTGTATCCGCCGGATTACCCTGATTCCTATCTCAGCATATTCCCCTTCACGGAGAAATCAGGCTGGACAAGGGATTATTTCGGACCGCTGTGGATCCCGGCTAAAGGCGCGACGGTCGAGCTGACGAAGGACAATCTTCCGCTCTACGAGAGGATAATCTCGGTCTATGAGGGACACGACCTCGAGACGGCCGCTGACGGCAGGATATTCATTGATGGAAAGGAGGCTTCAAGCTACACTTTCGGAATGGACTACTATTTCATGATGGGGGACAACAGGCACAATTCCCTCGACTCAAGGTACTGGGGATTCGTACCCGAGGACCACGTGGTCGGAAGGCCGGCTTTGATCTGGCTTTCAACGGATGCGCACCGAAGGTTTCCCGATAACATCCGGTGGAGCAGATTCTTCAAAATTGTCTGATTTATTTGCGATTCTGAAAATTTAGAGCGAAATTTGCTCCCCGCAATTAGTTTTGAATCAATAAAAAAGTAAAATATTATGGCAAAAGTTTGTCAAATCACAGGACGAAAAAGAATGATCGGCAACAATGTCGCTCACTCTAAGCTTCGCACCAAGCGCGAGTTCGCCCTCAACCTCAAGACCAAGAAGTTCTGGTCAGAGGCTGAGCAGAGGTTCATCACACTTAAGGTCTCCTGCAAAGGACTGAGGACCATCGAAAAGAAAGGTCTTGACGCCGCTCTCAAAGAGGCTCAGGCTAAAGGATATGTCGGCCTTGTTTAAAATCTATTGAATTATGGCAAAGAAAGCAAAAGGAAACAGGGTGCAGGTCATCCTCGAATGCACTGAGCAGAAGGCAAGCGGTGTACCGGGAATCTCAAGGTACATCACCACAAAGAACAAGAAGAACTCACCTGAGCGTCTTGAGCGTAAGAAGTACAACCCTTACCTCCACAAGGTGACCGTTCATCGTGAAATCAAGTAAATTTGGAGATATAGACTATGGCAAAGAAAGCAGTCGCTACATTCGCCGCCAAAGCTGGCGCTAAGAGCATGGTGAAGTGCATCCGTATGGACAAGTCACCAAAGACCGGAGCTTACATCTTCACCGAGCTTCTCGTCGAGGCTGATAAGACGAAGGACTTCTTCGGAGACAAGAAATAATCTTCTCTCTTAAAGATATTTTTAACGCCGGCCGGAATCAGATTCCGGCCGGCGTTTTTTTGTTTTGAGACTTTGCTCTTCTTTTGTCTTCTTTTGACGGGTTTCTATTTGTCGCTCAACCTTAAAATATGTATCTTTGTGGGTTAAAAGGTACAACTTATGGGATTGTTTGACAGAGGTGTCAAGAAGACAAAGGAGGGCTTCTTCCAGAGGCTTTCAAGATCCATCATGGGTAAATCCAAGGTGGACGATGATGTCCTTGACGCTATCGAGGAGGCT
Source organism: bacterium (assembly GCA_963619595.1). Lineage (GTDB taxonomy): Bacteria > Bacteroidota > Bacteroidia > Bacteroidales > UBA932 > Cryptobacteroides. The sequence continues at coordinate 5,200 of CAVEYE010000119.1, forward strand.
CTCGTGGCCTCGGATATGGGCGTGGACACCACTCTGAAGATTGTCGAGAGCCTTGAAGAAAGGGTTGAACGGGACAAGTACATGTCATTCGACGAACTTGTCGGCATGCTCCGCGACGAGATCGGGATTTTGCTCAACGTCGACGGTGAGGCCGCTCCCGAAGAGCCGTTCGACCTGTCCAGAAAACCTCTGGTGGTGATGGTCGTCGGGGTCAACGGAGTCGGCAAGACCACCACGATAGGAAAACTTGCGGCCCGTTACAAGGCGATGGGCAAGAAAGTGATGATCGGCGCGGCCGATACGTTCAGGGCCGCAGCCGTCGACCAGCTCCAGATCTGGGCTGACAGAGCCGGTGTCGAGATCGTCAAGCAGGGGATGGGTTCGGATCCGGCTTCGGTGGCTTTTGACACCGTCAACTCGGCCGTGGCCAAGGGGATGGACGTGGTGCTGATCGACACGGCGGGCCGTCTCCACAACAGGGTCGACCTGATGAACGAACTGACCAAAATCCGTAATGTGATGCGCAAGGTCATCCCTGACGCCCCGCACGAGGTTCTTCTTGTGCTGGACGCTTCTACGGGCCAGAACGCTTACCAGCAGGCCAAGGAGTTCTCAAGGGCCACCGACATCACCTCGCTGGCCATCACGAAACTTGACGGCACCGCCAAGGGCGGAGTCGTGATCGGCATCGTCGACCAGCTCAAGGTGCCGGTGAAATTCATCGGGATCGGCGAGGGCATCGAGGATCTGAAGGTCTTCGACAAAAAGGAGTTCGTGGAATCGCTTTTCTCGAAGGACGACATCAGCAGATAGGACTCCCGGCTCAAAACAGAATTGACAGACAAGATATTGAAAAATAAAACATTGCTATATGAAGCTTTCTTATAATTGGCTAAAGGACTACCTTGTGTCCGATCTCACTCCGCAGCAGATCGCGGATGCGATGACATCTATTGGAATCGAAGTCGACGCTGTCGAGGAACAGGAAGAAATCCCTGGCGGACTCGCTGGTGTCGTTGTTGCGGAAGTGCTTGAGTGCGAGGCTCATCCTGATTCAGATCATCTCCACATCACAAAGGTGGATGACGGCACCGGCGAACCTCTTACCGTTGTCTGCGGCGCTCCTAACGTGGCCGCCGGACAGAAAGTCCTCTTCGCGAGGATCGGCTCCGTGCTTCCCGGTGACTTCAAGATCAAGAAATCCAAGATCCGCGGCGTGGAGTCGTTCGGAATGATCTGCGCCGAGGATGAACTCGGAATCGGCGACGACCACTCCGGCATCAAGGTCCTTCCTGCCGACGCGCCTGTCGGAACTCCGGCCAAGGACTATCTCCATCTCAAGACTGAGGCCGTCATTGAATATGAAATCACAGCCAACAGGGTTGACGCGGCTTCCCACATCGGAGTGGCCCGCGACCTCTATGCCTGGATGACGCTCAACAATATTCCTTGCTCCTTCAACTATCCTTCGGTGGATGCGTGGAAGGCGGGCGAAGGCTCCGGAATGCCGATTGAGGTGCGTGACGCGTCTGCCGCTCCACGCTACTGCGGCGTGACCGTCAAGGGCGTCAAGGTCGGCCCGTCTCCGGAATGGCTTCAGAAGAAACTCATGTCCATCGGACTCAGGCCTATCGACAACGTGGTCGACGTGTCCAACTTTGTTCTCTTCGAACTCGGACAGCCTCTCCACACCTTTGACGCCGACAAGGTCACCGGAGGCAAGGTGATCGTGCGCCGCGCGGCCGAGTGCGAGAAACTTGTCACCCTTGACGAGGTCGAGAGGAAACTTTCCGCCGAGGACATCGTCATCGCCAACGCGGACGGGCCTATGTGCCTGGCCGGCGTGTTCGGCGGCATCGATTCCGGCGTGAAGGCGGAGACGGTGAACGTCTTCATCGAGAGCGCCTACTTCGATCCGGTGTCCATCCGCAAGACCTCCAAGAGACACACCCTCCAGACCGACGCCTCCTTCCGCTACGAAAGAGGAGCCGACCCGGGCATCAATGAATATGCTGTCAAACGTGCAGCTCTCCTTATCCAGGAGGTCGCAGGCGGTGAGATTGTGGGCGGAATCGAGGAGTTCTACCCTGAGAAGATCGCCCGCAAGGTCATCGACCTCGACTATGACCGCATCGAGAGATTCGTCGGCAAGAAGATCGGCCACGACACCATCGAGAAGATTCTCACGGCCCTCAGCTACGAGTTCATCGAGAAGCGTCCGGGCGGAGCCACGGTCGGCGCACCTACCTACATGGTCGACGTGACCAGGGAATGCGATGTCGTCGAGGAGATCCTCCGCATCTACGGCTACAACAACATCGACCTGCCTCAGCACATGAAGATGTCTGTCAACGCCACTCCTACCCCGGAGCCTGAGGCCATCCGCAACGGCATCTCCAACTTCCTGGCAGCCAACGGCTTCGTTGAGATAATGAACAACTCCCTCACCAAGGAGGCCTACTATAAGGGACTCGCCACCTACCCGCAGGAGAAGTGCGTGACGATCGTCAATCCGCTCAGCTCCGACCTTAATGTGATGAGGCAGACGCTGGTTTTCAGCGGCCTCGAGGTCGTAGCCTACAACCTCAACCGTCAGATGTCCTCTATGAGGCTCTTTGAATATGGCTCCGTCTACAGCCGCGATCCTGAGAAGGACGGCAAGACGCTCGCTTCCTATGAGGAGCATCCGGCATTCTCGATGTTCGTCACCGGAACCCCTGAGAAGTCCTGGAACTACCAGCCGGGCAAGAGTTCGTTCTTCGAGCTGAGAGGCTATGTGGACCTGCTCCTGAGACGCTTCGGAACGAATCTCTACCAGATGGAGTCCACTCCGGCCCCTGCTGACATATTCAGTGAAGGTGTCGCTTTCGCCCTTCCGGGACAGCACACTCCGCTCGCCGTTCTCGGCTCTGTGGCTCCGGCCGTGCTGAAGAAGTTCGGTATCCGCCAGCCTGTCTTCGCTGCCGAGATCAACTGGAACACATTGTTCACCATCGTCAAGAGGGACAAGGTCGCGTTCAAGGAGATGCCTAAGTTCCCTGAGGTCCGCAGGGATCTCGCTCTGCTGCTGGACGAGAGTGTCTGCTATGCCGCCCTCTACCGCAGTTCATTCAAGGCCGCCAAGAAACTTCTCAAGCAGGTGACGCTCTTCGATGTCTACCGCGGCGACAAGATTCCGGCCGGCAAGAAGCAGTACGCACTAGGCTTCGTGCTGCAGGATCTCGAGAAGACCCTGACGGACGAAGATGTCGAAAGGATAATGAAGAAGCTCCTCTCCACATTCCAGAACGAGTTCGGAGCGACCTTGAGGTAAGGTTATGAAATTTTTGCGGTCGATTATCCCTTTGATGGTCGTCATCCTCGCGCTCGGAGCCTGCTCCGGCGGAGCGAGGGTGATTCCCGTACGCAAGATGGAGAAGATTTACCGCGAGATGTTCCTGGCGGACCAGTGGCTGGCGGAGAACCCCGACAAGAGAGTGGCTGCCGACACGTCGTGGTTCTATGAGCCTATCTTCGAGAAGTACGGTTTCACATCCGACGACTACCGCAAGAGTGTCGACCACTATCTCAACGACCCGAAACGTTACGCCGAGATGTTGTCGAGGGTCGTGAAAAGCCTGAATACGGAAGCCGGAGCGCTCAACCGTAAGCTGGCCCTGCAGGACAAGTCGAGGTCGTACGCCGATTCAGTGGCGAAGGCCAGGCGGAGACCAGTCGAACTTCATTCTCCGCTTGATGTGCTTGAAGGCGGCACTTTGTGCTGGATCAACTTCAAGCTAGATTCCAACGGAGTCTATTATCTGGCTCCTGCTGCCGGAGACACTACTTTCGTCGGCCCGGAGATCGTTGTGGAGGAAGAACCGGCGAAGGATTCCACAGCGGACGGAGGCAGCCTTGCCCCGGTTCTGTCCGCGGCCGGACCGAAGTATGGCCTGCCAGCCGACGGACCGGCTTTCGCGCTTGACTCCGTGGCGGTCAGACCTCTGGAGAAAGTAAGAAAACCGGACGCTGGAGATAAATTTTTTATGGAATAGGATGAAAAGGATAGCAGCAGACTATGTCTTCACTCTTGACGGCAGAGGCCCTGTCAGGAACGGATTCGTTGAATATGATGACAACGGCGTCGTCACAGCTGTCGGTGAGTGCGCCGACCCTCGAAAAGAGGAGAATTTCGTAAAAGGCGCGGTGGCGCCGGGTTTTGTCAACACCCATTGCCACCTTGAACTCTCCTACCTGTGGAAGATGTTCCGCAAAGGCACGGGGATGGCCGGCTTCATCGACCAGATCAACGAGATGAGGGACAACAAGAGCATGGACGAGAAACTCGCCGACATCCGTCATTGGTTCGACCTGATGTGGAGCAGGGGAGTCTCGGCCATGGCCGACATCAGCAACTGCGCCGACACCTTCGCCCTCAAGAAGGACTCCCCGATGTACACGAGAACCTTCCTCGAGGTCTTCGGAACAGAGCCTCAGGACTGTGCCTCAGTGATGGAGAACGTCCTTAAACTCAAGGAGGTGGCCGACTCCTACGGCATTGACGCGGCACCTGCGCCCCACGCCTGCTACACGATGAGTCCGGAACTTGTCACGGCGGTCTGCGCCGAAGGCTTGAAGTCAGGTTTCCTGTCCTTCCATTCGGAAGAGACACAGGAAGAGGAAGATATGCTGAAATACGGCCGGGGTGCCATGTGGGACAACCGCAAGGCCGCCGGTATGAGCGTCCCTCCGGTCACCGGAAAGTCCTCTCTGCTTTACTTTATCGACAGGCTGAAGAAAGCGCATCCGGCTCCGTTCGACGAACACGTCCTGCTTGTCCATGAAGTCTGCCTTGACCAGGAAGGCATAGACGCGGTCAAAGAAACGATGAACCATCCGTTCATCGCCATCTGCCCGTTATCGAACATATTCATTAATAACGCTCTGCCTCCGGTGCGCCTGATGCGCCGCAACCGTCTTGCGATCACCGTGGGTACCGACTCCCTTTCCAGCAACGACGACCTCGACATCGTGGCCGAGCTCCGCTGCCTTCAGGAAGCTTTCCCGGAGGTGGGACTGGAGGAAAAACTCGTCTGGGCCTGCCGCAACGGGGCGGAATTCCTTTCCAAGGCTGATGAATATGGCTCCATTGAGGTCGGCAAGAGGCCGGGTCTTGTACTCATCGACAATCTCGACTCTGACTGCCGCCTGACCCCTGACAGCACATCCAAAAGACTGGTGTAGGCTATGATGAGGGAAGAACTGGTTTTCGGCCCGATCCATTCGAGACGGCTCGGCTCATCGTTAGGAATCAATCTGCTTCCGACGAAGGGCAAGCTGTGCAATTTCGACTGCGTCTACTGCGAGTGCGGATGGAACAAGGACGGACGTGAGGACCGCCGTCTTCCTTCTGCTGAAGAATTGAGAACGGCCTTGGACGCTAAACTTTCGCTTTGCACCGCCAATGGCACGCCGATAGATTCGATCACCTTCTCCGGCGACGGCGAACCGACCCTCAATCCGGATTTCGCGAAGATTATCGACATAACCATAGAGTTGAGGGACAAGTACTTCCCGGAAGCGAAGGTCTCCGTCCTGTCCAACGCCACCAGGGTGTTCAGAGAGGAGGTCTTCGAGGCTCTACGGAAAGTGGACAACCCGATTCTGAAGATCGACGCTCCCTCTGACGCTTTGGCGGAACTTATCAACCAGCCGCAGGGAGAGTACCACGTCGAGGATGTGGTGTCCGACCTGATGAAGTTCAATGGAGACTTCGTCCTTCAGACTATGTTCCTCCGTTCTCCGTCTTTTGACTCCTCCTCACCTCAGGTGCTTGAGGGCTGGATGGACATTGTCAGAAAACTCCGGCCAAGGGAGGTGATGGTCTACACTCTGGACAGGGAGACTCCCGCCGAGAGACTTGAAAAGTTCTCGGTGGAAGAGATGGAAAGGATGGTCCGGCCTTTGACCGATGAAGGTTTCGTCATACAGATAAGAGGATAAAAAACATAACGATAATGGACAATTTGCTCGTAAAGTACGGTTACACTCCTGACAAGGAGATGATTAATAAGAGATTGGACATTCTTGCCGCCAATCTTGACAATGTGGCTTCCCCGGAAGTCCTCAAATGCTGCCTTTCGCTGATGGACCTGACTTCGCTCCACAACGAGGACACACCTGCGTCGATCGGCAAGCTGGTAGGGAAGGTGAACTCCTTCGTCAAGGAGTATCCGGAGTATCCGCTTCCTGCCTCGATCTGCGTGTTCCCGAACTTCTCCTCCGTCGTGAGGGAAAAACTTGAGTGCGGGGATGTCCGCGTGACGGCTGTCTCGGGTTGTTTCCCGGCCTCCCAGAGTTTCCTTGAGGTCAAGGTGAAGGAGAGTGTGATGGCCGTGGAAGCTGGAGCTGACGAGATTGACATCGTGCTGGCTCTCAATGCGTTCCTTGCAGGTGACGAAGAATCTGCCAGAAACGAGATCCGGACAATCCGCGCCGCTGTCGACGAGGCCGGAGCTAAACTTGGCCGCAAGATCACCCTGAAGGTCATCCTCGAGACAGGCTTGCTGGTGACCGCCGAGAACATCGCCGAGGCTTCGTTCCTTGCGATGGAGGAAGGCGCTGACTTCATCAAGACATCCACCGGCAAGGTCAGTGTGAACGCCACGCCGATGGCGGCCTATGTGATGTGCGGATGTATCAAGGCTTTCTGCGCCGCTACCGGCAGAAAAGTCGGCTTTAAGGCCGCCGGCGGCATCTCCACGTCGAAGGACGCTGTCTGCTACTACTCGATCGTCAAGTCGGTTCTTGGAGACGGGTGGATCGACAAGAGTCTCTTCCGTTTCGGTGTCAGCCGTCTCGCCAACGCCCTGATGTCTTCCATCAAGCAGCAGACCGTGGTATACTTCTAGTTAAAAGCCGTGGCGGCTGTCAGGCTGAAAATCAACTGAAAAGAGGGTGATAAAAAGTCAGGGCTCTCGGAGCGAAGCGACGCAGGGAGTCCGGGGGGATACGGCCTCCAGTGCCCCAACGGGGCTGTCACGAAGTGACCGGGGGTAGAAAACTAAAGAGGGGCTGACTAAAAAGTCGACCCCTCTTTCTTCTTATAGCCAGCGACCTGCCAGCCACGCTACATTCCGGCGACGCCTGTGCGCTCCTTCTCCCCGGAGTCCTTGACGATGAATTCGTCAGAGATGGCGGCGGCGGTGCTGACGAGGTGTTCCCGAAGGTCCGTCCATCTGTAGAACGGGCCGTCGAAGGCCTTCACTGCCGGAATCAGGGTCTCGCGCTCGTTGACAAGAATCTTGACCAGCACGTCACCCTTCCTGTTCTTGAAGAAGACCATCTGGAGGTTCGCCCCCATCGGCATTCCGAAGAAGTCGAGCCAATGGTTGTGGGCGTCGGCTGACTTCCAGCGGTTCTCCATCGTGGAAATGCCGATCGTGCCGAGCAGCGGCAGAAGACCCACATCGTGGCCGAAACGGAGGTCGGCGGCACGGCCGCTGCCATCGGCCACGGCCGCGTCGGCCTTGGCGACAATGTCCTCGATCAGAGGCTTGGCTATCGAGGAGACATATTCCCCGGCCTCCGCCGAGATTCCGTAGTTGTGGTACATCTTGTCGTTCCTCGCCATCCAGAGAGCGGTCAGTTCCCCGACCGTGAAATGGCTGAATATGTCCGGATGAGCGTCCGTGTTAGGGCTGATGGCTCCTGCAGTGTAGATGTTGTCGATGAATTTGACAGGATCCTCGATGAGCGAGGCCGCCTTGGCCGGGTCGTTGAAGATGGCCTCGAAAAGCCTCTCTTTCTTAAGAAGGCTGTCAAGAATATGCCTCTGGAGCGTGTTGGACTCTTTGATGACCTTGGACATCTCCAGATCCATGCTGATGTAGTCTATGTACTTCGGGCCGGTCAGATAGCGGAATTCAAGGTCTCCGTCCTCCTCTTTCAGTTTTGAGGAGAAATTCGCCATGCTCACCAGACATCTCGGCCAGTAGCTCGACACGCACTCGACCTCTCTGCGGTCTTTGGCCTTGAACACTTCAGGATAGTCCTCGACCATCCTTCCGGCTATCGCCTGATGCTCCTTGGCCCCTCTTGCCGTCAGCATTCCGAACATCCCCTGATGCTCGTTCCAGACCGTGTCGATCTGCCTTTTGAGCAGCCCGCCTTCTTCGGTCAGCAGTCCGGCCTTCCCGGCCGCGTCAAGAATCCTTACGGCTTCCGAGAACATACCGCTGCCGGAGTGATAGCGGGATCCGTGCCTGCCGTAGTGGCTGATGTAGAACGGCTTGTACCCTTTCGGAGCCTTGGTGGGATCTGAGGGGACATATTCATAGTAATGGTAGATTCCACCCGCCCTTTCCGGGTTCTCCCTGATAAAATTTTCATACCCCTGTGCGTTAGCGTCAAAATTGAAAGAGTTGACAATCAACGCGATTGCGGCGGAAGCCGAGACCAGTTTCTTGAATATGCCCATATTTCACATAAATTTTTGCTCCGCAAAGATAAAAAATGCGGCTTTAAATGGCAAAGAAACGGTCTTTTAAACTTAAGCGTGGAATATTTCATTCCACGGCTAACCCGCTGTACTTTTGCAGTGTAACCAAAAACCTAATAAACAATGAAATGGTTCTTCAAAATGATGCTGCCGGCGCTGGTGCTGGCGTCCTGCAGCAAAGAGGGCGGTTCTCCGGTGGAGATCAGTCCTGTCAGCACGGGTGAGAAGGTCGAAGTTGTCTCCCATGGCGAAATCCAGCTTGGCAGAAAACTTGAAAACCCGTATTCCGTCAAAAATGTCAGAAGCGCTGTCGCGGCCCTGTACCCGACCAGAGCTTCGGTGGAAGTCCCTGTCTCCGACCTCTATGTGAGGTTTCTTCCGAAAAGCGCCGAGGATCTCAATGTCCTCTCGGACCTTGGCGTGGAGACCCTGGAGTATCCTATGGACTACGAGATCGCCATGACCGGTGACTACTATCACGATCCGTCCGTTCCGGACGAGGAGATTACCTGGCAGTACGCCGTGGTGCCGCAGGATTTCCAGTTTCCTGAAGGAATCGAACACGAGATCCTTGAGGAGTGCTTCATCCCTGACGACGGCGTGAACACCAGAGGCCTTGATGATTTTGACTGGACTTCGGTCGAGAGGAAGGCCTACGAACTGACCGGCAACGCCGACCTGCTTGTTCCTGAGACCAGGGCGAAGAGCATGCCGTCCGGCAAGGTGACGATCTACGACGACAAACTCAAGAAGAATTTCGGAGTGGCCGGAGTCAAGATGATGGCGAACGTGTTCGTGAAGGTCGGCACGGCTTACACCGACGAGAACGGCAACTACCAGTTCTCCAAGAAGTTTTCGTCCAAACCTCGCTACAACATCTGCTTCAAGAACAAGAAGGGCTTCACAATCGGATTCAACGCCATCCTTGTGCCGGCTTCCCTGTCCTCTTTGGGCAAGGGGTCTCCGGAGGGACTCGATGTCAGCGTCGACAAGAATTCCGACGGGACGCTTTTCAGAAGATGTGTGGTCAACAACGCCGCCTACGACTATTACGCCAAATGCGAGAAGACCGGGGTGACCAAGCCTGCGTCCAACATCAGGTTCTGGATCATCAATTTCCTCAAGCCATCCTGCACCTTGATGATGCACCAAGGCGCTTTCCTTGACACCAAGCTTGTGAGCAAGTACCTGTCGACATATTCAATAATAGTCAGGCTTTTCGCTCCGGACATCACGATAGGCTCGAAGGGAAAGAACGGGGACTATGCCGGACTTTATTCCACGACCGTCCACGAACTGGCGCACGCTTCGCATTTCGCAAAGGTCGGATCCGAGTACTGGGGTAACTACGGCACCTATGTGCTGACATCCTTCATCAACACCGGAGAGTGCTACGGCACTGGTAAGGGTGAGAACGCCGGCTATTGCGGAGTCGGAGAGATGTGGGCATACTACGTCGAAAGCATGCTCTACAAGGAGCGTTACGGCGGAAGCAGGTGCTTCGGGAGCGAGTATTGGTTCAAGCCTCAGATTCTTGTCGAACTGGAGGCCGGAGGTGTCAACCGCTCTGACATCTGTGCCGCTCTCAATCCTTATGTAATTGATTTCGAGACGTTCAAGAGCGCTCTGGCAGAGACTTGCACGGGCAAGTCAACTCTGGTCAACAAGGTGTTCAATAAGTACATTAAGTAGTTCTCTGAAGTTCCGCCCCGGGACGTTTCAGCACCGGGGCGGTTTGCTTTCAGTCCGAATTTTGTCATCTCCACTCAATTTATTTGCAATTTCACAAAGAATTAGTAACTTTGCAATCCACAAGCGCGGGTGGCGAAATGGTAGACGCGCTAGTTTCAGGAGCTAGTGTCAATTGCGACGTGTGAGTTCGACTCTCATCTCGCGCACGAAGAAGGAGACCGGAATCCCGGTCTTCTTCTTTTTTATTCGTAACTTAGCGGCCTGAATCATTCGGAATAAGGAAATGAAGATCGTGTTTCTGGACGCGGCATCGATGGGGACGACTCCTCTCGATCCCATTGCAAGGCTGGGCGAACTTACCGCCTGGTACAGTTCCACCCCGCAGGAATCTCTTGAACGGGTAGGGGACTGCGAGGTGATGATAGTGAACAAGGTGAAGGTGACGGAGGAACTTCTAGCCGCCGCTCCGAAGGTGCGGCTGGTCTGCGAGGCCGGCACCGGCATCAACAACATCGACGTGGACGCCTGCGCCAGGCGGGGTGTCGCCGTCAGGAATGTCGCCGGCTATTCGACCAACTCCGTGGCCCAGCAGACATTCATGCACATCCTGAATCTGATGGGGAACGGCAGGTACTTCGACGATGTGGTGAAGAGCGGACATTATTCCCGGACAGGAATGCTGGCAGAGTATTCGGAACTTTTCACGGAAATCGATGGCAAGACCTTGGGCATCATCGGGATGGGTGCGATCGGCTCGAAGGTCGCCCACATCGGCGAGGCCTTCGGTATGAAGGTCATCTACTATTCGACTTCCGGCACTGGCCACTGCACCGAGTATCCTTGCGTGACGCTTGAGGAACTGATGACCGGCTCGGATGTCATCTCGATAAACGCTCCTTACAACGGACGCACCGCCGGGCTGATAGGGGAGAGGGAACTGCGTATGATGAAACCGACGGCCATCATAGTCAACGCCGGCCGCGGCGGGATCATAGACGACACCGCCTTGGCGGAAGTCATCGACGAAGGTGTCATCGCCGGAGCCGGACTTGATGTTTACTCCACGGAACCGCTGCCGGCCGACCATCCTCTCCTGAAAGTCAAGAGACAGAACAGATTGAGCCTGACTCCGCACATCGCCTGGGCGAGCAGGGAGGCGGGAGCCAGACTCATAGACGCTATGGCCGCCAACATCGCGGACGAAGCGGCCAGGTGGTAGCCGGACCTTACTTGATGTGCGCTATCGAGTGCACAGGAGCGATCTTCTCAAGCCTTGCGCGGCCATAGAGGCCGTCAAGCTCTGCTATGAATATGAATTCGGCGACTTCAACGCCATATTCCTTGCCGTCCATTTCAATTTTGGTGCCGGTCAGGGCCTTGGCTATGCCTTCGGCCGTGCCGCCGGTCGCGAGGATGTCATCGATGATGGTGACTCGGAACACTCCGTTCTCGATCTGCCCGGCCGCGATGTCCGACTTGCGGAAGAAAAGGTTGTCGAGGCCATATTCCTTGGTTATCTCGATGCTCTGGAGGTCATCGCCCGCGAAGGGAAGCTTGCCTTTCTTGCGGAAAGGGATGATGTTGGTGACCTTCTCGCTGGCGATGAGCAGAGGGGCGCAGAACAGGAACGCACGCGCCTCAGGGGCCGCCACAGAAGGTGCGGTCACGAGTCTGCTGACTTCTCCGGTAAGTTCGGTGAAGACTTTCTTGTCCTGGAGGTAGGGTATGATGTCGACGAATTTGATTCCCACGTTAGGGAAGTCTTGATAGAATTTCAGGGTATCTTCAAACATATTGTTGAAAATTTTATGGATTATTTCCCGCGAAGTTATGCACTTTTCGGAATATTGGAGTTAAATTTGTACTTTATTTGATTAAAGTATTGTCGGGAGACATTTCAAAATCCTTAATATTTATGTCAAACAAAGTAATCATTGCCGTTGCAGCCGCAGCGTTGGCCTTCTCCTTTGGTGCCAAGGCCCAGACGAATTTCCAGACCTTCTACGATTTCGGCAAGAATCGTCATCACGTGACCACCACTCTCGAAGGTTACTACGGAGACAAATGGGGAGACACCTTCTTCTTCATTGACTACGACTACAACACCAAGAGTTCAAAAGACAAGTTCGCTGGAGTGAGCGGAAGCTACTTCGAGATTGCCCGCGGACTCAATTTCTGGAAGAATTCGGCCCTGAAGGATCTCAGCGCCCACGTCGAGTACAACGGCGGAGTCGGTTTCAACAACCAGAACTTCCTCTTCGGAGTCAACTATTTTGTGCACAATGCTGATTTTACGAACACTTTCACGTTCGAGCTTATGTACAAGACTTTCAACAACGGAGCTACCAGTGATGTCCCTTTCCAGTTCACCTTTGTCTGGGGTATGAACAACCTCTTCGGGGTCGATGGCCTTAAGTTCAGCGGCTTCGCTGACCTCTGGGGTGAGAACACCAAGTACTGGTACGGTGATGTCGCCGCCGGCAATTCCATCAGCGACAAGGAAGGCAAGTTCATCTTCCTTTCCGAGCCTCAGCTCTGGTACAACATCGGCAAGGCTTTCGGAGTGGACAACCTCCACATCGGCACTGAAATCGAACTCAGCTACAATTTCGCAGGCTTCAGCGGTTTCTACTGCCGTCCTTGCCTCGGTACGAAGTGGGTTTTCTAGAGTCTTGAACATCAAAATAAAAGAAAATGGAAGCAACAAAGACTCAGGCTCCTGCCGGAAAAAGCAGCTGGCTCTCAAAACTCTTCGGCTTCGACCCTCAGAAGCACAGCGTCCGCACCGAGATAGTCGCAGGTGTGACCACATTCCTTACCATGGCCTATATTCTGGCTGTGAATCCCGGCATATTCTCCGCTCTCCAGGACATGCCGAACGGTCCGGTGTTCACGGCTACGGCTCTTGCGGCCATAGTCGGTACTCTCGCTATGTCCCTCTATGCCAAGAAGCCTTTCGGTCTGGCTCCGGGAATGGGTCTGAACGCGTTCTTCGTGTTCACGGTCTGTCTCGGCATGGGCTACAGCTGGCAGTTCGCACTTACGGCCATCCTCATTGAAGGTGTGATATTCATAATCCTATCCGCCACCAAAGTCCGCGAGATGATTGTTGACGCTATCCCTGCAACGCTCAAGAATGCCATCGGAGCCGGTATAGGCCTGTACATCGCCTTCATCGGTCTGCAGAATGCCGGCATCATCGTTGACAACGGCTCCACCCTCGTCAACCTCGGCGACCTCAAGAGCAACACCAGCATCCTCTTTATCATCGGCCTGATCCTGACTTCCGCGCTTGTGGTCCTCAAGGTGAAAGGCGGCATCCTCATCGGTATGCTTGCAACTGCCA
>CAVEYE010000120.1:0-34429 GCA_963619595.1 bacterium
AGTCGGTAAATCAGACTGATTGCCTGCGATACAGTCCGCGATACAGTCCGCGATATTGACAATCCGTGCGGCTCAGTCCATCATCTCCGTACGTATCTTCTGTCATATGCCATCCCTACCTGATGCATTTGGAGTATTCCGAGAAAATGCATAATTTTGACTCTGAGAGTTTTTGCTCTTCCAGATTGAAAACACTAAAGATGGCATTATCGTTATACAAAACAGTCAAACAGGACGGAGTGTACTCATGCGGAGATATCGGGATATCCGCAGAGGAATGGTATTCCCTGATCGCAAATCCAAAGGCTGAGCAGTATATTGAGACACTGCTCTGCTTTCTCCGGGCGCAGAATCATAAAGCAAGCTGCTCCAGCATCGCCAGCTCTTATGGCGAAGCGTCCACGCATTATGTCGGGAAAATAAACGGATTCGCCAAATGGGTCCAGAGAACATTGAACAGGTTTGAAGTGTCTTCGACAGAAGGCGATATGACCTATTGGCCTATACCGATGAGACAAGGCCGTTATACAAGCGACGGTTTCGAGTACCAGCTTCGAGACGAGCTTGTGGAGGCACTTCAGCGATTTCTTAAAGAAAAACTGGTTGCTGCATATAAGACGATATTGAGGGCTAACGGATCCTTGTCAGCCAAAAATGCTTATGAAATCTACAAGTGGGAGATAGCGAACGACTGCAAGGGGCGGCTGCCGGAAAAGATTGTGTCACGTCTGGGACAAAGTGACTGCAACTTGATTGATATGCAAAGATGCAAGCCTTCTCTGCTATCATTCTGCAAAACGGCTCCAGAGGAATCGGACAGAATCATATTGGCGCTTCTTGATGACAAGATAGCACTGAATCAGAGAATCTCCACATTCTATAATTCCCTGAAACAAATCTGGAATCCGGATTGGGGCAAAACCGTTCCTAATGATGAGAGAACCGCGGCCGCGATTCTCGCCTCTTTCAATCCTGACGCTTATCCATACTACAAATGGGATGTGTACGATACTTATTGCAAGTACATAGGCGCCGAAGAGATGCCTACAAGACAATGTTATGGGCATTTCATCGAACTTATGAGCGATCTTTACAAGGAGGAGTCCAAGGATTCTGAACTTGTCGGGCAGATAGACTCGGAGACATCACGCTTTTTTCATTCAGACGTGTTTTGTGCGCAGGACATTGTCTGGCAGACACAGGAATGGATGAAAAATCAAATAAAGAAACAACGTCAGACATCATACTGGATGGCAGGATTCATCCTTGGCGACCAAGACAAGAAAAAAGATTTTCTTAACTATGGATACTGGATGGGAGTGGGGCCGGCCAATATGAACAAAAAAATAGAATCCATCCGGAGCGGCGATATTTTAATGCTAAAATCAAGTTATACAAGGGGGGAAGGGCATAAGACCAGCGCCGTCAGGATATATGCAGTAGGAATAGTAAAGTCGAAACCTGTAAAATCGGAATATTGCTATCGCTCTGATGTTGAGTGGATTGCAACTGCCGAAAAGGAATTTACGGGATTTGAGGGGAGTTACCGCAATACTCTTCACAAAGTGACGGATGAACTATTCATCAATTATGCAAAAGAACAGCTTGATATGACAGAAAAGAACAAATATCAGACTTACATAGACCTGCTTACAACCAATCGTAATCTAGTTTTGACAGGAGCTCCAGGCACTGGAAAAACATTTATGGCGCAGGAGATCGCAAGGGAAATGAATGCCGAAATGAAATTCGTACAGTTCCATCCTTCCTACGATTACACTGATTTCGTCGAAGGCCTCAGACCGGTTGACAACGATAGCGGCCGGATCGGTTTCGAAAGAAAGGACGGAGTGTTCAAGGCTTTCTGCCGAGACGCTGCTCAGAATATCATTGATTCTGAAAAAAGTCCGGAAACTCTTGAAGGAGAGGAAAACAGTGTGGAACGCAAGCCTTATGTGTTCATTATAGATGAAATTAATCGAGGCGAGGCATCAAAGATATTCGGCGAATTGTTTTATGCGATTGATCCAGGCTACCGAGGCAAGACGGACATAAGAGTACAGACGCAATATCAGAATCTGGTACCAGACACAGACATCTTCTCCAATGGCTTCTATGTCCCGGATAATGTTTATATTCTGGCTACTATGAATGACATAGACCGTTCAGTCGAAAGTATGGACTTTGCAATGCGGCGTCGTTTTACTTGGAAGGAGGTCACCCCGGATGACACCAAGGGTATGCTTGATGTCTTGGGAGATAAGGCTGACAATGCCAGAAATGTAATGGAGCGTATCAATAATGAAATTGCTGCGACTGAAGGACTTGGTAAGGCATACGAAATAGGCCCGTCGTATTTTTTGAGGCTTAAGGAAAATGGCGGCAGTTTTGAGGATTTGTGGACACTCAGTCTTGAGCCGCTTCTAAGGGAATATCTTAGAGGTTTCAGAAAATCCGATGAAATTCTTAAGAAGTTCCATTGTGCATATATCGGGGAACAGAAGGACTCAGACGAATAAACTGAACTCCTGATGAGGATCGAACTGACAGACAATAACATCGGGAAGACAAAGGGGTGCATATTCGGCAGGCGGGAAGTTGAATCCTTGTTTCCTGTCGCCAGCAAGACTGTGGCACAGCTTTGTAGGGAGAACGAGAATCTTCTCGTCTTCCCCGATGATATTGAGTCTACGGACGACCGGATCGGCGGATCATATGTGTTGACAATTGATAACACGGCTGATTCTGAAAAGGTCAGAATCTCCACTGGAAATCTTATGGGGTTCATTGGAGTAGGTGACCTTCAAGTTAAGATCCAGTCGAGATTCGATGAAGGCAGGGATGACTATTTCCTCCATTATATGCTCCAAAGAGTATTGTTATTCAATCTCTTTGACTTGAATCACAACAATGAGAAGGAGGATGTGTTCGACTTTATCATGTTCATGTTCCCATATCTTCTGAAATCAGCGCTGCGTCAGGGAATATATCGGGAGTACAGGCATTTTGAACACAATGACCCGAAGGTTAAAGGACCGATAGATGTCAACAGGTTCATCAGACAAGACTTACCATTTGCCGGAAATGTGGCCTATTGTACGAGAGAATATACACAGGACAATGATATGACCCAACTCATACGTCATACGATAGAGTTTATGAGAAGCAAAAAATATGGTCAGGCAGTACTTGGAATTGATCAGGAGACGAAAAGTAATGTTCAATTGATTGTGTCGCATACTCCGACGTATAACAGAAACGAGCGCAATGCGGTCATACAGAGAAATCTCCGTCCGAAGTCCCATCCATATTATACTGAATATAAAGTGCTTCAGAGTCTGTGCGTGCAGATTCTCAGAATGGAAGAAATTAAGTATGGCGACAGTGATGACGAAATATGCGGAATCCTTTTCGATGGAGCTTGGTTATGGGAAGAGTATGTGAACACTATTTTGCGTGACCTTGGGTTCAGACATCCCGAAAACAGACTTGGGAAAGGAGGAATCTATCTTTTTGAGGACACCGATGAGTTCGGGAAGAAACACGTAAGCGGCAAAAGATATCCAGATTTTTATCGGAAAGGATTTGTCCTTGATGCCAAATACAAGAGATACGGAGGATATGACAAGGTGTCGGAAATAGATAAGGATGATGTTCACCAGGTGATAACCTATATGGGTAACTTGAAGTCCGGACGAGGTGGATTCGTTGTGCCTATGTCCGGCAAAGTCAATAAGAAAATAACGACATCCACTCTTAAGGACACCACATCGACCTTGTCCATTTTTGCTCTTCAGATATGCAGAGAAGCCGGCTCATATGATGAGTTCTGTGAACGGATGACCGAGGCCGAGAAAGAATTTTCAAATGCCATCGAGGGCTTTTAGAAAATTAGACATCACTTCAGCGCGCATTATATAATGCGTGACGGGATCGGAAGTGGACGATATTGATGCCGTCACTGAAGACGGAAGGGGTGACGGGTGCGAATATGAGCGATATTGATCCCGTCACACAAGGTGAAATGTGTGACGGGATCAGATATGCGGGATAACGCTCCCGTCATCGTATCACTTTCGTACTTTATGGTTTCCTGGGGCGTGAAACCAATCGGTGCGGAAGCCATCAGGTCTTCCGCACCGGATTCTTTTCCTGGAGAGCCGTTTGGGGCTTACTTCGTGCCGAAGATCCTGTCGCCGGCGTCGCCGAGACCCGGAACGATGTAGGCGTTCTCGTTGAGGCAGTCATCGACGGCGGCCACGAAAATATCCACGTCAGGATGCTCTCTCTGTACCCTGGCTATTCCTTCTGGAGCGGCCACCAGGCACATAAGCTTGATGTTTTTGCATCCGCGCTCCTTCAGCATAGTCAAGGCGTCGCAGGAACTTCCGCCGGTGGCGAGCATTGGGTCGGTCACGATCACTAGACGCTGGTTGATGTCCTCAGGGAGCTTGCAGTAGTAAACCACAGGATTGTGGGTCTTCTCGTCGCGGTAAAGTCCGATGTGTCCGACTTTGGCCACAGGGACAAGTGTCAGCATACCGTCCACCATACCGATGCCGGCGCGGAGGATAGGAACGATGGCAAGCTTGCGGCCGGAAACCTTCTTGGCCGTCATCTTGCAGATAGGTGTCTCTATCTCGATGTCGTCAAGAGGAATGTCCCTGGTGATCTCGTAACCCATCAGAAGGGAAATCTCTTTAAGCAATTCTCTGAAATCCTTGGAACCGGTGTCCTTCTTCCTCATGATCGTCAGCTTGTGCTGGATCATAGGATGATCAATAACGTGTACTGTGCTCATTTTGATGTTTGATTTTAAACTTGCCTTGTCGGGGCGTTGCAGACTCTTGTCCAAGAGTCCAAAGTTAGTGAATATTTTTCAAACCAGACAAAAGAACGCAGTGAATTTCGTGATTATTCAAACTTCAATCATTGAAAGTTAAATAATCTATCTGGTGGCCTGGAATATTGAAAAGTGGGTGGGCGGAGACTGGCTACTCGAAGAGTTCGGTGGCCTGGCGGAAAAGTTCGTCGATGGCTTCTTTGTCATCGGCTCCTTTGCCTGTGGTTTCTTTGCCGCCCGTGGCGGATCTGTCATCGGCTCTGCTTGGCGATTTTCCGGAATATTTCCTGGAAGTGTCCTTCACAGAAGCCTTTATGCCTGAACGGCTTTCGGAGGCAGAACCTTTGTCTGCAGAACCTTCTGCGGCGGAACTCTTGCCGTCATAACCTTCGGAGGCAAGACCTCCGGCGGAATCATTCTCCGCCGTTCCGGCGATTATCGGTGAATATGCTTCCGTCCGCACGGCGGCCAGGCTGTCCGCCACGTCCGCCGCAGGCGCGGCGGACGTGTGGTGGCCGGGTCTTAGAGCCGGGATGACCGTCGTGGCCGCAGCCGCCGCGGCCAGACATACCGCAGCCGCCGTGATGACGGCCTTGGCCGGAGATTTGGCTTTGCGGTTCACGGCCGCGCTGACCTCGGCCGCGCTCTGATACCGTTCGCAAGGTTCCCGTCTGCAGCATTTCCTGGCGATTCCGGCGAACGATGGATTCAGAATCCCGACCAAGCAGCCGAGTGAGAAGATGTCAGTCCTGTAGTCGACTTCTTCCCCGCGGACAAGTTCAGGGGAGGCATAGACCTGTGTGCCGGCTGATTCCTTCAGCACTGAATGCGAATCGGTGTCGGAGAAGCCGAAGTCTATCAACTTGACGTTGTGGCCGTTGTGCGTCAGCATAATGTTGGACGGCTTCAGGTCGCGGTGGATGACCTGTTTGGAATGCATATATTCCAGAGCCTCGCAGATCTCAGTCACGATCTTGACGGCCAGGGGCTTGCTGACCTGACTCCTGGCAAGTATGCTTTCCAGAGTCTCTCCGTCCACCCATTCCATCTCGATGCAGTTGCCTAAGCACCGCACTGCGGAGAAGCCGTAATATTCGCAGATGTTATTGTGCTTCAGCGAGTAGCCGATCTCGAATTCTTTTCTGAGCAGCCGCTCGTAGACAGGGTCGCCCCGATGCTCTTTCCGGAGCGCTTTGTAGATTCGGAAGCGTCCGTCCTTGTCGGCACGGTAAATCTCGCAGTAACTTTCAGGGTTACCGCTCACCAGATCGAATGAACAGGCTCCGGGCCGTCCGGCCTGCGATGGGTTTTCAAAAAATCCGGATGCTTCGTCCATATTAAAATAAATCCACCCAAAGTTAACAATTTTTTGTGTTAAATTTGCGGGTCATCCAAAGACGGGTGCACCAAGTGTATGGATAAGGTTCTTGTCAGCTTTCTTCTGATGCTGTTTCTGATGTTTCCGGCCTCCGCCCAGCGGACGGACGGCTACGACAGGGCGCTCGACAAGTACGAGAGCATCTGCGACCGCTGCCTTGAACTCCGCGCGAGAGCCGAGGCGGGGCAGAGCGTGGACACGGAGGCGTTGCGAGGCCTTCTTGCCGAACTGTCCTCCCTGCGCAAGACCCTTTCGGGTGCGTCGGGGAAGATGTCGGCGGTCCAGTCGGAGCGTTTCGAGGCGATCAAGGCGAGGTACACCTCCGGCATAGACGGAAACAGCAAGGCGGCGGAATTCTTGCCTCGGCTCAACCCTTTGACTACGTCCGGTCTGCGGGCTAAGGACTTCGGCATTTCAGAACGGGAGACACGGCGGGAGGCCGAGGCTGAAGCGTCCACCAACCCTGCGAGGGAGTCATCGTCCCGTAAATCAGTGGTTTCCGATGTCAGAGCGGCCGTACTTGCCAGCGGCGGGTGCTTCCCGACGCCGTCCTTCGGAGCGATGGCGGCGGTGTCCTGGCGCGGAGTCGGGCTGTACGCCGGCTACCGCGGCAATTTCGGATCCGGTGAATATGACTATGTCTGCTCCAGCGACGGTGTCTCTGAATATGGCCGTGTGTGGGCGAGCGGGGCGGTACGCCAGAGCCGCGGTGTGGTCACCGGTGGACTTTGCGTGTTCCCGGCCAGGCGGTTTGGTTTCTATGCCGGGGCCGGCCGTTCATCCTACAAGCTTTGCTGGGAGGATTCGACAGGAGAATGGGCGGAGGTGGAGGACCGGTCCTATGACAGTTTAGCCGTTGACGCCGGCCTGTTCCTCACATTTGACCGTCTGGTCTTCTCGGCAGGAGCAGTCTCGGATTTCTCCGGTCACGCCGACATACAGATCGGAGTCGGAATCCGTTTCTGAATGGAATCTTCAGATCACCTTGATGCTGGTGAGTCCGCCCTGGCGGCCGGCGACGTAGCAGGGGGTGTAGGCGCCGCTTCGCAGGATCCGGGAGATGACGAGCGGCGCGCCCTTGATGAAACTGGCCGCCTCGAATCTGTCCCCAGGCAGAAGTTTGGAGTTCTGTGAACCCTCCACTTCAAACCGGCAGCCATCCAGATGCTTGAGCGTGACAATCCTGTCCGGCCCCCATCCGATCTCCACCATCGCTCCGGCTTCAAGGTCGCCGGCCGTCAGGGACTCCGCCATGAAGAACCCCGAATGCGCGGCGGTGGTGTTCTTCAGCCCATTGCGGAAAGTCCTGAAATCCTTCTCGCCGATGTATTTGGCCAGCACGTCAAGAGTCCTCTCCGTCGGTGAAGATCCGCATTTCACGTAGCCCCATATCCTTTTCAAGGTGGACACCGAGATGTGTTCGCCGGTCTTGTCCTCGATTTCAAAAGCGAGGTTGTCGAAATCGGAAGTCGCTTTGACAGCCTTGTGGAACTCCTTCTCCACAAGAGTCATCAAGTAGTTGGTCTCAGGGATATATCTGTCTGCCATCGTGGTCTGAATTTAGTGCCGATGACAAATGTAACGAAAATCCTTGACAAACGTATGCTTTCTTGATTAAAGGCCGTAATCCGTTTTCTGATGCCGCCGGGGCCTTCACCGGCTTCCGGACGGCCATCTCAGGCTATGTGCTTGAGCAGCAGTGACCGGACGGCCTGTCCGCGCAGCTTGCGTAGGGAGATGTCCCTGATCTGCCGGACTCTTTCCCGGGAAATGTCCATCTTCGCTCCGATCTCCTCCATGGTCATCTCCGGGCGGCCGATTCCGAAAAGACTTTTGACCACCTCCCTGTCGCGGACCGGCAGGATCCCCAGCACTCTCTCGACATCTTCACCGAGCGATTCGTCGTCCATGCCTTTGTCCGCCGCAGGCGAATCGGGGTTCTGCTTGACATCCAGGATCGAGCCGTCATCGTCATCGGAGAAAGGAGCGTCGAGGGATTCGGCGTTCATCGAAGCCCGCAGCGTCTCCGTGATGTGCTTTTCGGGAACATCCAGAATGGCGGACAGTTCGGCGGTCGTGGCTTCCCTGCCGTTCTCCATCAGGAATTTTCCACTTTCCTTCCTGATTTTGTTCAGCAGGGCCACCTGATTCTGCGGCAGTCTTATCGCCCTTGAATTTTCGGACAGCGCCTGCAATATGGCTTGGCGGATCCACCAGACGGCGTAGGAGATGAATTTGAATCCTTTGGTCTCGTCGTATTTCCTTGCCGCCTTGATCAGGCCTATGTTCCCTTCGCTTATCAGGTCGTCCAGGCTTAGTCCCTGGCTCTGATACTGTTTGGCCACGGAGACCACGAAGCGTAGGTTCGCCTCGACCAGCCTCTTCAGGGCCGCAGCGTCGCCACCGTGGATCTTTCTTGCCAGGTCAACCTCTTCTTCGGGCGAGATCATTTCAAGTCTGTTGATCGACTGCAGGTACTTTCCCAGCACCCCGTCGCGGGTCGTGATAGAATTGCTTATCTTGAATTCTTTCATTGTTTGTGAAGTTTATGTTATTGAAATCCTGCCAGGCCTTACGCTCTGGTTTCAATAGCATATACCCCGCTTCCCTCCGATTCTTTCCGTAATTCTGCATTTTTTGGGGAATTATATACCAGTCTACCCTAAAGCGACAGTTAAATAACTAAAATATAAAAACTTACGATAAAGTTGGCGATAAAATCCGAAACAAAGTATATGTCGCTGATATTCAAAATTTTAGAGAGATTTCGGGTAATTGCGTATATGATTTCTGTTTGAAAGCTGCGGCGATGTCAAGATGCAACAGGCTGTGGATGGCTCTCTGGCTTCCGGAGGCTAAACATGGGTAAATTTGTTGTGAAATCAATGCCGGGGGGCAGGTTTTCTTGCGGCTGCGAAATGCTTTTTGTACCTTTGTGTCCCGTGATGAAATACGGATTTGACAACGAAAAGTATCTTAGGATACAATCAGAACACATCAAGGAACGCATCGCCCAGTTCGGCGACAAGCTTTACCTTGAGTTGGGCGGTAAATTATTCGATGACTACCACGCCAGCAGGGTGCTGCCTGGCTTCCAGCCGGACAGCAAGCTCAGGATGCTCCAACAGCTGAGCGACTGCGCCGAGATCGTCATCGTCATCAGCGCCACGGACATCGAGAAAAACAAAATGCGCGCGGACTACGGCATAACCTACGACATGGATGTGCTGCGTCTCCGCAATGAATTCCAGAACAGGGGCTTCCTTGTCAGCGGAGTGGTCATAACCCACTACGACGGGCAGGCCAGCGCCAAGGCCTACAGTGCCAGACTCAAGAAGATGGGCATCAAGTCCTACTTCCACTACACGATAGAGGGCTACCCTAACAATGTGGCCTTGATCGATTCGGAGGATGGCTACGGCAGGAACGATTTCGTGCAGACCTCCCGTCCGCTCGTCATTGTCACCGCCCCGGGACCAGGCAGCGGAAAAATGGCCGTCTGCCTGAGCCAGCTCTACCAGGAGCATCGCAGGGGAGTGGCCGCCGGCTACGCCAAGTTCGAGACCTTCCCGGTCTGGAACCTGCCTCTCAAGCACCCGGTCAACATCGCCTACGAGGCCGCCACGGCGGACCTTAACGATGTGAATATGATCGATCCGTTCCATCTTGACGCCTACGGCAAGACGGCGATCAACTACAACAGGGACATAGAGATCTTCCCTGTCCTGAACGCCCTCTTCGAGGGAATCTACGGCGAGAACCCGTACAAATCTCCGACGGATATGGGAGTGAATATGGTCGGCTACTGCATCAGCGACGATGATGTCTGCTGCAAGGCCGCCAACGACGAGATCATCCGCCGGTACTATGCCGCCCTGGGCCGTATGGCTGACGGCAAGGACAACGAAAGTGAGGTCGGCAAGATCAGCCTTCTTCTCAAACAGGCCAAGATCACGACCGAGTACCGCCGCGTGACGGTGGCCGCCAAACAGCGCGAGGCCACGGCCGGCAATCCTTCCGCCGCCATCGAACTGTCTGACGGAACGGTGCTCAGCGCCGAGACCTCCGATCTTCTCGGACCTTGCGCGGCCCTTCTCCTCAAAGCCACCAAGCATCTGGCCGGCATCGGACACGGAGTCAAGCTGATTCCTCAGCGTCTCATCGAGCCGATCCAGAAGACGAAGGTCACTTACCTGCACGGCAAGAACCCGCGGCTGCACACCGACGAGGTGCTGATCGCCCTGTCGATGCTGAGTCCCGACGATGAGAACTGCCGCAAGGCGGTGGACACTCTTCCGCTGCTCAAGGGCTGCCAGGTGCACTCAACCGTCCTGCTGAGCGACATCGACAAGAAGGTCTTCCGCAAACTCGGAGTCGACCTCACCTGCGAGCCCGTCCACGAACAGCATTAGAAACCGGATTGAAATCCGGAATCGGCTATGTGGTTGTCGCTCGCTTTCCTGTCAGCGGTACTGCTGGGTTTCTACGATTCTTTCAAGAAGGAGTCGCTGGGCGGCAATGCCGTCCTGCCTGTCCTGTTCCTCAACACGCTTTTCTGCTCGCTGATTTTCCTGCCGTTCATCCTGCTCTCGTACTGCGGGCACTCCCTTGACGGAACGATTCTCAAGGTCGGTGATTTCGGTGGCTGGGCCGTCCAGAAATGGATTCTTCTCAAAAGCTGCATAGTGCTGAGTTCCTGGACTCTGGGCTATTTCGGGATGAAGCATCTTCCCTTGACCATAGTCGGCCCGATCAACGCCACCAGACCAGTGATGGTGCTGCTTGGGGCTATGCTTGTGTTCGGCGAGAGGCTGAATCTTCTCCAGTGGGCAGGAGTCCTGCTCGCCGTCCTGTCCTTCTTCATGCTGAGCCGCAGCGGGAAGAAGGAGGGAATCGATTTCGAACATAACATCTGGATTTACGCCGTGGTCGGAGCCGCGGTTCTCGGAGCCGTCAGCGGACTTTACGACAAGTTCCTTATGAATCCGGACGGACTCGCTCTCGACAAGATGACGGTGCAGAGCTGGTACAACATCTACCAGTGCGGGATGATGGGCGCGATGATGCTGCTAGTCTGGTGGCCTAACCGCAAGAAAACCACACCGTTCCGCTGGAGATGGCCGATAGTGTCCATCTCCGTGTTCCTCAGTGCCGCCGACTTCGTCTATTTCTATGCTCTCTCGCTCCCGGGCGCGATGATCTCCATCGTCTCGATGGTGCGGCGCGGAAGCGTGGTCGTGAGCTTCCTCTTCGCGGCTCTCGTGTTCAAGGAGAAAAACCTGCGGAGCAAGGCCGTCGACCTCGCCCTCGTCCTAATCGGAATGGTATTCCTCTATTTCGGCTCAAAGTAGTTTTTCCCCGCACCAGGTGTGAATATCCCCCTGGAGTGAACATTAAAGTGGCTTTTCTCCCGCGCAGGCTGCTTGAACATTAAATAAGCGATAAAAAAATCCGCCTCGTTTCCGGGGCGGATTCTTTATGAATATTCAGGTTCAGTCCTTACTTGCTCTGCTCGATGGCGGCCTGCGCTGCTGCAAGGCGGGCGATAGGAACGCGGAACGGAGAGCAGGAAACATAGTCCACACCGATCTTGTTGAAGAAGCGGATGGACGCCGGGTCTCCACCGTGTTCACCGCAGACTCCGCAGGTGAGGTCAGGTCTCTTTGAACGGCCGGCCTGGATGCCGAACTCGACCAGTTTGCCGACGCTCTTGGTGTCGATGGTCTGGAACGGATCGGAATCGAGGATCTTGTAGCCAAGATATTCACCCATGAAGGTGCCTACGTCGTCGCGGGAGAATCCGAAGGTCATCTGTGTGAGGTCGTTGGTGCCGAATGAGAAGAACTCTGCGGTGCGGGCCATCCTGTCGGCGGTCAGCGCGGCGCGAGGAATCTCGATCATAGTACCGTAGTTGTAGTCGATGGTCTGGCGAGTGGTGCCTTCAACCTCTGACTTCACTCTGTCGCAGATGGCTTTCTGGAAGTTGAGCTCGCGGGCGGAGATCGTGACAGGGATCATGATCTCAGGATGCGGGTTGAAGCCTTCGTGGATAAGCTCGGCGGTAGCTGTGAATATGGCTCTGTACTGGGTCTCGGCGATGAGAGGGTAAGAGATGTGCAGACGGACTCCGCGGTGACCCATCATAGGGTTGACCTCGTGGAGAGCCTCGCCTCTCTTCTCGATTTCCTCGACGCTTACTTCGAGTTCCTTGGCCAGGTCGGCCTTCTTCTCCTCGGTCTTAGGAACGAACTCGTGGAGAGGCGGGTCAAGCAGACGGAACACCACCGGTTTGCCGTCCATAATCTTGAGCGTGCTCTTGGCGGAAGCCTTGATGAACGGCTCAAGCTCGGCAAGGGCGGCTCTTCTTTCATCGTCTGTGTCGCAGAGGATCATCTTGCGGAGTTTGGCGAGAGGCTGCTCGGAGTGGGCTCCGTAGAACATATGCTCGATACGGAACAGTCCGATTCCCTCGGCTCCGAAGCTGAGGGCCTTCTGGGCATCCTCAGGGGTGTCGGCGTTGGTTCTGACACCGATCTTGCGGAACTTGTCGACGGTCGCCATGAATCTTACGAACAGAGGGTTCTCGGAAGCGTCCATTGTGTCGATCTTCTCACCGTAAACGGCGCCTTTTGTTCCGTTGAGGCTCATCCAGTCGCCCTCCTTGAAGGTCACGTCACCGAATGAAACCGTCTTGTCGTTGAAGTGGATCTTCATGGACTCGCAGCCTACGATGCAGCACTTGCCCCATCCGCGTGCCACAAGGGCGGCGTGTGAGGTCATACCTCCGCGGGTGGTAAGGATACCGGCTGCGGCGCGCATTCCCTCGATGTCCTCAGGAGAAGTCTCCTCACGGATGAGGATGGTCTTCCTGCCCTGGGCGGCGGCCTCCATGGCGGCCTCGGAGGTGAACACGATCTGGCCTACGGCTCCGCCCGGAGATGCAGGCAGACCGAGGGCGAGAACCTTGGACTTCTTCTCGGAAGCAGGGTCGAGGATAGGGTGGAGAAGTTCGTCGAGCTGTGCAGGAGAAACTCTCATCACGGCTGTCTTCTCGTCGATCATCTTCTCGTCAACCATGTCCATAGCCATCTGGAGGGCGGCGAGGCCGGTCCTCTTGCCGATACGGCACTGGAGCATCCAGAGATGTCCTTCCTGGATGGTGAACTCGATGTCCTGCATGTCATGGAAGTGCTGCTCGAGTCTGAGACGGATCTCGTCAAGCTCTTTGTAGACCTCAGGCATAGCCTTTTCGAGGGACTGCAGGTCCTTGTTCTTCTCTGTCTTGGTGGCCTCGTTGAGAGGGTTAGGAGTGCGGATTCCGGCGACCACATCCTCGCCCTGGGCGTTGATGAGCCACTCACCGTAGAACTTGTTGTCACCGTTGGCCGGGTTACGCGAGAAAGCGACACCGGTGGCTGAGGTGTCACCCATGTTACCGAAGACCATAGACTGCACGTTGACAGCCGTGCCCCAGTCATCAGGAATCTTCTCGATCCTTCTGTAGGCGATAGCCCTCTTTCCGTTCCAGGACTTGAACACGCCTCCGATGGAACCCCAAAGCTGGGCCTCGGCGGTGTCAGGGAACTCGACTCCGAGAACTTCCTTTACTTTAGCCTTGAACTTGTCGCAGAGTTCCTTGAGTTCCTCGGCTGTGATTTCTGTGTCTGATTTGTAGCCTTTGGCCTCCTTGAGGTCCATCATCATCCTGTCAAGCTGCTGGCGGATGCCCTGTCCGTCCGCAGGCTCGATGCCCTCGGCCTTCTCCATGACGACGTCGGAGTACATCATGATGAGCCTTCTGTAGGCGTCGTAGACGAATCTAGGGTTGCCGGTCTTCTGGATCATTCCAGGAAGGGTGGCTGAGCAAAGACCGATGTTGAGGATGGTGTCCATCATACCAGGCATGGAGCTTCTGGCGCCGGAACGGCAGCTTACGAGAAGCGGGTCGGATGGGTCGCCGAATTTCTTGCCCATGATGGTCTCCGTGGCCTTCAAAGCCTCGGCGACATCCTTCTTGAGCTCTTCGGTGTAGCCGCCGCCGAGAGAGTAGTACTCGGCGCAGCACTCTGTTGTGATTGTGAAACCGGCTGGAACAGGCATTCCAAGCTTGCTCATCTCGGCCAGGTTGGCTCCTTTACCACCAAGGAGTTCACGCATGTGTCCATCGCCTTCAGCGGTCTTGCCGCCGAAGCGATAAACTCTTTTCTTTTTGTCGAACATAGTATCTGTGTTTTGTTTGTAGTCGTTTTGACAACTATAGTCCGCGAAGTTACAAAAATCTTTTCTCTTTACGCAATCGAAACCGCACAATAAAGATTGTCCGCAGACGGGACCGCCCGCAGGGGACGCGGATCCGGTCCGCATGACCTGTCGCGTCCCCGTCCGCGTCACTGTCACAATAACTTCGCCGCTATGTCCGAGAGTTCGCTTCTTTCACCTATTCTTAAGAAGACGTGCTCGAAGAGTTTCTGCCCGGCCATCTTCTCGTTCAGATGGGTCAGTCCGTTGGACCACTGGTCCAGATAAGGCTGGTCGATCTGGAATATGTCTCCAGTGAACACCATCTTCGTGCCTTCCCCGGCTCTGGTTATGATCGTCTTGACCTCGTTGGGCGTGAGATTCTGGGCCTCGTCGCAGATGAAGAAGACCTTGCCGAGGCTGCGGCCTCTGATGTAGGCCAGCGGCGAGATCAGCAGCTGCTCCTCCTTGAGCATGGCCTCGATCCGGAGAGCCTCCTTGCTGGAAGGCCTGAACTGGGCCTTGATGACGTTGAGGTTGTCCATCAGCGGCTGCACGAACGGACTCATCTTGGTCTTCTGGTCACCCGGAAGATAGCCGATGTCCTGGTTGCCCAGCGTTATGGCAGGCCTTGTGAGGATGATCTGGTCGAAATCCCTGGCCTGCTCAAGCGCGGCGGCAAGGGCGATGAGCGTCTTGCCGGTGCCGGCCCCGCCGGTCATCGAGACAAGTTTGATGTCAGGGTCGAGGCAGGCGTCAAGGGCGAACTTCTGCTCGTCGTTGCGCGGCCGTATCCCGTAGGCCTCCCTGTTCTTGACAAGGACGATCTTCTCTCTGCCGCAGTCGTACCTCGCGCAGATGACCGAGCCGTCCTTCCTTATTTTGTAGAGCTGGTTGGCCGCCGGCTTCTTTGGACAGACCGCCTTCCAGTCCACGGCCGTGTCAGGGCTGTAGGCGAGGCTCTGGATGGCTTCCGGAGTGATTCCGTCAAGGTACTGGACCTCCTTGTTGGAGTTCTCGATCTTCTTCTCCTCGATCCTGTCGGTCAGGTAGTCCTGGACCTCCATCCCGGCGGCTTTCGATTTCATCCTCAGGTTGATGTCCTTGGTCACGAGGGCCACGAACCTGTCCGGGTTGTTGTCCCTCACCCAGATGGCCGTGGCAAGAATCCTGTGGTCGGGGATGTCGTCGTAGAACATCCCTTTCATCGACTCCGGGAACGGATGCCCCGGGTCTATGCGGATGTTGCCGAGCCCCTTTCCGATCGGCACGCCGTACTTGCCGAAGGTCTTGCCCGTGGTCATCTTGTCGACGTCCCGGAGGAAACCTCTGGCGTTGTAGGCCAGCGCGTCGTTGCCTTTCTTGAATTTGTCAAGTTCCTCGATGACCGCGATCGGGATGACCAGGTCGTTGTCCTGGAACTTTCTGATGGCTTTGCAGTCGTGCAGGATGATGTTCGTGTCAAGCACGAAGATCTTAGGCTTCCTGCCGCCCTTCACTTGGTTTTCTTGTGTTCTGGCCATTGTATGTGTCTTTGATGTGGATTTTCTTTGATGTGCCTTCCGGACGGCCGGGGGATTCCGTCAGTCTTCGCCCTCGGAGGCCTGGCCGTTGAGCAGCGAGGCGAGTATGCCGGCAATCGGCCCCGACCCGCCTGACTTGACGCTTACCTTGCCCCTGCCGGGAACCGGATGGCCGATGGGGTAGTAGGCGATGTCCTGGAGCAGGAACTCGGCGTCGACGTAGTCGTAGTCGATGTCCCTGATCTGGAGAAGGACTCCCGGCACTTCGGAGAAGAGGACCCTGACGCTGTCGCTCTCGCCGTAGGCGTTCATTATTCCGCTGATGTCGACGTCGGCCCCGATGTCCTCGGAACACATCGAATTGAGCGCGGTGACCATCCCTCCGTCGCAGACGGTCACGGCCGCTACCGGCACCTTGTCCTCCACGAACTCTCTCACGACCTCGTAGCAGTCGATGAAATAGTCGGCGTCGCCGACTTCCGGAAAGTTGTCACCGTTCGGGCCGGAAGCCTCGCACAGAAGGGATTCCCCGAGCCTGAAGTCGCAGGTGTCGAACGGCACGTAGACGATCCAGCTCGAAGCGTCCGGCTCGAATTTGCAGCCCACGGCCCTCTTGCGGCCCAGCACCGGATGCTCGCTCCCGAACGGAGCGCCTTCAGGAAGGAATATGTCGGCGTCGTCATCGTCCGTGGTCTCGGTCCTTGGGGACGCTCCGACTTTGAAAGACACCTGGCATGCGCCTCCGCTCTCCGTGAAGGAGTACCCGCTCAGGCATATTCCCAGACCGCTGATGAAGTCCGCGGCCGCTTCGGCGGAAGCGTAGAAGGCCGCCATGTTGCCCAGCGGCTTCGAGTTCCACCGCCACTTCGCCCCGAGAGTGAGGTCGTTGAGCTTGAAATGCCCGTTCATCCAGATCACATCGAGCAGGGCTTTCGAGATCCTGCTCTTGGTGAACAGTTCCGGGAAGGTGGTAAGAAAGCGTCTTGGTTCTTCCACCAGCGGGGCTATCTCTGAAAGATAGCCGTGTATGTCCTTGCTCTTGAATGACTTCAGTGAGGTCGACGGATCGGTGCTCTCGTCCACTATGGGCTCGAACACCACCGCCGGAGTCTCCTTGGCCTTGCTTTTGACTGCGAGGCAGTCGTCAAGCATCCCGGCCGGGGTCAGCGTCCTGGCCGCGCCGTCGATGATGTACTTTGAATGAAGAGCTGAAGTTTTTTCTTTCATTTCGTTTATAATATGTCGGTAAATTTAAGTAAATTTGAGATTAGTTCAAAAACGAACTTCATAGCAGATGGAAAACTTTTCAAGGAATAACTATCAGAAAAAGGTCGAGTCGATCTTCACAAGATTCCCCTCGGTGCAGAAAGTGCCGTTCAAGGATGCCTACAAGCCCGGTCTTGAGAACATGCTCAGGTTCGAGGCTGTCCTCGGCGACCCTCACCTGAGGCTCAGGACCGTCCATGTCGCCGGCACGAACGGCAAGGGGTCTGTGGCGAACATGCTCGCCTCGGTCCTGGCCTCCGCAGGGCTGAAGGTGGGTCTCTACACCTCCCCGCACATCGTGGATTTCCGGGAGAGGATGAGGATCGTCGACGGAAGGGCCGTCAAGGAGGAGGCAGCTCCGCGGGAGCAGGGCGTGATCGTGGACGGGGAGGCCGAACTCGTCTCCGAGGAGTATGTCTACGACTTCCTTTGCCGCTATGAAGGCGTTATGGACGAACTTTCCCTGTCCTTTTTCGAGATCACCACAGGCCTGGCTTTCAAGTGGTTCGCCGACCGGAAGGTCGATGTGGCCGTCATCGAGGTCGGACTTGGAGGCCGTCTGGACAGCACCAATGTCATCACTCCTGACCTTTCGGTGGTCACCAGCATAGCCCTTGACCATTGCGCCCTGCTCGGCGACACCCTCGAGGCGATAGCCGGGGAGAAGGCGGGCATATTCAAAAAAGATGTGCCGGCTCTGGTGGGGGAGTACCTCCCGCGGACGAGGCCTGTCTTCGAGGCCACAGCCGCAGGGGTAGGAGCGCCGCTCTTTTTCGCCCAGGACGCTGAACCTTCGCTGTGGTACAGGGCGGACGGGATTTTAAGGAATATGGACCTCCGCGGCAAGTATCAGCGGAAGAACCTGCGAACCGTTCTGGCCGCCGTCGACATCCTGAAAGGATTTCCTGAATATTCCGCTTTGGCCGATCCGGACACCGTTGTGGACGCCATTGCCCGCACGGCCTCCAGAATGGGCTTCCACGGCCGTTGGGAACGTCTTTCCCTGCAGCCGTCCATAATCGCTGACATCGGCCACAATCCGGCCGCGCTGCAGGAGAATTTCGCCCAGCTGGAATCGATGGTGGCGCAGGGGGAGTGTTCGTCCCTCATAATCGTCTACGCCATAATGGCCGACAAGGATCTTGACGGCATAATGCCGCTCATCCCCGCCGACGCCACCTGCATATTCACAAATCCGCAGATCCACAGGGCTCTGCCGGAGAAGGAACTCACGGCCCGCTACCGCGCCTATCTTGCGTCTGTGGGAAGGTCGGCAGGCAGGGTCTATGACGCTCCGGACGTGCGGCAGGCCTTGACGATGGCGATCAGTCTTGCCAGGGAGACCTCGCGCAAGCCGGAAAGCCAAGGTTTCTCGTTCCCTCTCATCTACATCGGCGGCAGCACCTATCTTGTCAGCGAGGCCGTCCAGATTCTGAAATCCCTGAAAATTTGATGGCGACACCCTTCGGATGTGGGATAAGGGGCTTTGTCACAGGCGATTAATCGCATATGAAAGATAAACGATCCAAGTTTCGCATATGCGGAACACCTTGCTCCCCGCCACTTATGATAACAAACGTAATTTAATTATGAAACGCGGTACCACATTTTTGATTTTCACTATAATAACCTTTTCTGTTATGATCAGCATTTTTTCCGGCGCGGTAGGGGCCGCCGACAGTGACGGCCACGTCCTCGTGTCCCTCTGGAAAAGTTACAAAGCCGCCTTGCGGGAAGACAAACCCTTGAAACAGGCTGAGGTCCTCGACACCATCGTCTCCGAGGCGAAAACGGAGCGGCTGCACTACGACTTCTACGACGCGGCCACAAAAAGGGTGTACGTCCGGTCCTCACGGGACTGGAAACTCCGTCAAAGTCTTCAGAACAGCCTTGCCCTTGAGATCAAGGACTACGGCGAGCCTGTGGTCTCGTTCTGCTATGAGTATGAACATGGTGGCGGCGCGTCTCTGGTTGATTCAGTTCTGGCCTCCGCGGAAAGGCTGAAAGGCGGAAGGAACGAGGCTTTCTACGGGAAATGTCCGCTGGACGGTGTCTGGAGAAAATCCATCGGCAGTGACTATGAGTTCGCTCTTTGGGCGTGTCTGCGCGGACTGGGCGGAAAGGACAAGGCGTACGCCGCTCTGAAGGAGCTGCTTGGGGATTCCTATCCCAACGGGGCTTATCTTGAGTACAACGGGTTCGCCGGAATGAGGCTTTCGTCCGCCGGCGGACGGTACGGTGAGAAGGACAAGGAGGCCGCCCGGAATTTCGTCACGAAGTACAAAGGCAAGGCTGTCTCTCTCTATGGCGAGGCCTTCCTGCTTGAGGCCCGTTGGGACAGCCTTTTAAGAATAGAGGACGCTCCGTCTCAGAGGTACCGGGAGCTTTACTCGGACTGCAAGGCCTTCGAGAAGAGGCGGGCCTCCTTCTCCAGGGGGGTGGAGGCGGAGATAGCCGGTGGCCTGACAAGCGTGAAGGCCATGACCGAGTCTCTTACGGACAAGAACATCGTGATTTTCGGCGATGGCAGGACCGCCAAGGTGATTGTACGCAATCTCCCTAAAGTGAACTTCAGGCTCATCTTGGACAAAGACGGGGCGAAGGCGGTGGTCAACAAGACTTTGCAGAATCAGAGGAACAGTTTTTACCTGCAGGACACGATGGAGGTGGAACTGCCTGCCTGCGATGACGGCGTTTACATCCTGACGGCGAAGAACGGGTCGGTGAAGGCCGGAACCGTCTGGAACAAGCGGTCGCTCTCAATGGCCTCAAGGAAGGATAGCGAAGGTTACAGGATTTTCGTGGCGGACTGCCTCACAGGCGAACCTGTCAGGAACGCCGACATAGCGCTCGTCATCTCCGGCGACACTGTGGCCACTGCGAAAAACGTGGCTCTGGACGGCTTCACCCCTCTTCCGGAGGAGATAGCAAGCCGGCTGAAAGACCGCGCCGCCAGTTATCTTGTGGTTTCCAGCCGCGGTGCGGACGGCTTTGTCCGCAGTACAGGTGAACACCATCTCAGTCCAGGCTGGTCGTCGGACGGCAGGACGGAGGATGAACTGTCCTTCTGCCAGATTTTCACCGACCGCTCGGCCTACAGACCGGGCGAGAAAGTCAGCTTCAAGGCCGTGCTTTACAAAGGCCGCCGGACTTCGGGTTTCGCGGTCTGGACCGAAGGACAGAAAGTGAAGGCTGAACTCATCGACACTGAAGGCAAAAGCGTCTCGCAGACGGAGCTTGTGACCAATGAATATGGTTCCGCGGCCGGTTCGTTCGACATTCCGGAGGACAGGCGCGGCGGCACTTTCATCTTGAGGGTCACCGCCACCGGTGTCAGGGAAGAGTCATATCTGACCGTGGACGAGTTCGTCCTTCCGACATTCGACCTTGGTTTCGAGCCGGACGACAGGCTGTATTTCCTCGGAGACACGGTCGAGGTCCGAGGCAGGATATTCAGTTACAGCGGGCATCCTCTTTCCGCCGCGAAGGTGACATATTCAGTGAAAGGAAGTTTTGGTGTGACTCCGGTGGAGGGTTCGCTCCGGCCTTCCACTGACGGGTCTTTCTCGTTCAGTTTCCCGACCGTGAAGGGAAATAACGATGATTGGTCGTCCTGGGGCGATGATTGTTACAATGTCACCGTGAAGGTGGTCGACGCGACCGGCGAGACCAAAGAGTTCTCCCGTTCGGTCCGGGTGCAGTCGGATTTCAACATCCACATCTCCCTGGAAAACACGACCGGTGGCGAATTCTCGACAAAGACTGATCGCGGCCAGAAATCAGGGAACATCATTTCCTGCGGGACCGCCAAAGTTGTATTCAACTATGAAAGCCGGGGAGGCGGGTATGAGTCCGTCCAGAAGGCTGAGGTTGAATATGTCCTTCTGGACGTTTCCGGCAAGGAAATCCTTTCCGGCAAGGCCCGGACCGGCGAGGCGGTTGACATCAAGGTCCCGGAACCCGGTCTTTACACTCTGAAGGCCGATGCGGAGTTCACCTCGGAATCCGGCAAGGTCTGGAAGGATGCCGATGAGACAACTTTCCTGCGTTTCGACGGAACGGCCGGGGAACTTGGGTCGGAAGTCGAGAACGTCTTCGATCCGGCCGGCTCCTGCGCCGATGGAGTCCTGAAGACCGGCGAGGACATCAGGATCCGCTTCGGGACAGGAACGGCTCCTGTCTGGGCGGTGGCCGAACTGTTCGGTGACAGAAAGCAGCTTCTGGACAGCCGGCTTGTCCGTCTCGATGGAGAATCCGGACAGGTGGCTGAGATCCTCTACACTTACAATGAGGAGTGGCCTGATGCCCTCAGCCTTGAGGTGCTGTATTTCCGAGACTCCCGCGTTTTCACTTTCAGCAAGTCGTTCCGAAGGGAGAGGGAGAATCTTGAATTGCCGCTGAGTTTCTCGACCTTCAAGGACAACTCGCTTCCGGGCAAACGGTGTTCTGTAGTCCTGAAGAGCGTTCCGGGAGTGGAGGCCGTGGCGGCTGTGTTCGACAAAAGCACCGAGACCGTCGCCGGCAATGAATGGAGACCGGTACGTCTGGCTGACCGCCCCCTGGACCGGGTCTACATCCAGACGACCACAGTCGGAGTTGACAGTTATGCCGGGCACACCTTACGCTCATCGGGACGTGTGTTCATGTCGAAAATGGCGATGAGTGACAATATGTGTCGTGAAGAAGAGGCTGAGGTGCTATATGATGCCGCGCCTGGATTCGGTGGAATGGCGGTTGCCGAAGCGGGATCGTTGGCCTTTGCCGAAGCGGTGGACAATGGCATGGAAGACTTGGGACTGGTGGCTGTCCGTTCCGATTTCGCGTCTACACTGGCCTTCGAGCCTTTCCTGCGTTCCGGAAAGGATGGCGGCATCACACTTGATTTCAACACGTCGGACAAACTTTCCACCTTTGTCGTGCAGGTCTGGGCGCACAGCAAGGAGATGAAGAATTCCTGTGTTCGCAGGGAGATGACAGTGACCATCCCTGTCAAAGTCTCTGTGGTGGAACCCGGCTATCTCTACAGGGGCGACAGGCTGACCCTCAAGGCCACGGTCTCAAACAGTTCCGCCACTCCTGTTTCCGGAACGGTGGGTCTGATGGCATATTCATCGGCTGATTACGAGACCTCCAGACCGTTCGCCGCCAAGTCGAAGAAGGTGACTGTGCCGGCAGGGGCTTCCGTGCCTGTCGAGTTCGATGTCGATCCAAAGGACTTCGACACCCTCGGACTCAAGGTGGTCTTCGCCGATGATGCCAAGTCGTTCTCCGACGGGGTGTTCGTGAGCCTGCCTGTGAAAGAGGCGGAGCAGACCTTGACCGAGGCTCATTCCGCCGTCCTTCTGTCCGGTATGGACCGCAACGGACTAGTGCGCAGGCTGGAGAAGGAATTCACCGGCACGACCGCCAAGGGTGCGGAGATCCGTGAGGTGGACATCAGGCAGATGGTTCTGGACGCTGTTCCGTCGAAGGTCGAGCCGGAAGGCAAGGACATCCTGTCCCTGACGGAGGCTCTCTATGTCCGCCGGGTGGCCGCTTCTCTGGGAGCGTCGATTGATGTGCAGATGACGGATGCCGAACTTCTTTCTAAGATCAGGGCCTGCGTCAACGCCGACGGCGGTTTCGGCTGGTTCGAGGGTATGAAATCTTCTCCGCTGCTGACGGCTGTCGTGCTTGAACGGTTTGCCAAGATGCGCGCCGCCGGGCTGGACTCCGCCGGCATCCCTGTCAAAGAGGCCGTGAAGTGGCTCGACAGGTCTCAGTTCCTGCACGGAGACTCGTTCCCTTTCTGGCGCGGCTACCTTTCGTCCGCCCAGTACATCCTCGTGAGGTCAATGTATCCGGAAGTGCCTTTCAAGGTCGACGCCGAGACGAAAAGCGAGAAAACTGAATATTCCGGCAACTACAAGGAGTTCCGGAAATATGTCAAGTCGTACCTTGTTCCTTCTTCCTCCACAGGCCGCGGCCTTAACGGAGAGATTCTGGCAAAGGCCAGAAGGATGATGAGTCTGAAAAACCTGATGTCGTGCAAGGCCGGCCTGGAACTCGCCTCTGACTGGGGAGTCAAGTTCAGGACTTCCCCGCGTCTGGACGCTTCCGCGGCCGCCGACCTCGAATCCCTTATTGAATATGCTGTCGAGCATCCGGACGGCGGCTGGTACTACCCTAACGCAGTGATGCCGTGGAGGGGACTTCTTGAAAGCGAGGCCTACGCGCACTCGATGCTTTGTGACCTGCTGGACAGCGTGGCTTCCTCATCAGCCGAGGAGTCTGCGAAGGCGTCAGGGACTGATTTCTCCTGGTCTGTTGATGACACGCGGGGTCAGAAGGCCGGCAAGATCGCCGACGGCATCCGCCTCTGGCTCATGCTTCAGAAGGAGACTCAGAAATGGGACGACGATCCGGCTTTCGTGGATGCTGTCAATTCTGTTCTGAGAGGTTCTGAATCAGTCCTCTCCACCAAGGTCCTGACTCTTGAGAAGACCTACCGTACTCCGTTCTCCGAGATCTCGGCGGCCGGCAACGGGTTCACGGTCGAACGTCATTTCTATAAGGAGGTCAAAGGTGAGGACGGCAAACCGACTCTTCAGGAGATCCGGTCCGGCAGCAAGCTTTCCGTGGGAGACAAGGTGGCGGCCAGGTACAAGGTCTGGAGCCGGGAGAACCGTAGTTTCGTCCGGCTGACCGCTCCTCGCGAGGCCGCTCTCAGGCCTGTCGACCAGCTTTCGGGAGTGTCCGGGTGGCTCGTCCGCCCTGCCGTATGTTACTGGAGCGTGACTCCGGTCGGCTACCGGAATGTGAAGACAGACCGTACGGAGTACTGGTTCGAAACCTACCCGGAAGAGAACACGGAAATCTGCGAAGAGTTCTTTGTGACGCAGGAAGGCGTGTTCACTGCTCCGGTTGTCACGGTGGAATCTCTCTATGCTCCTCATTATAGGGCTAATGCGGCCTTCCCGGGTCGGATGGAGGCCTTGTGACAAAATGGCTTGATGGCGGGAAAACGGCCTTTGAAGTGGCTCTGGCAGTTATCCCGCCATCAAAAAAAGCCAAAAAAAGTTAAAAAAAATTTGCAGGTAATTAAAAAAGTAGTACCTTTGCACCACCCGAACGAGAACAAGTGTGGGTGACGATTCGGGAGCTTAGCTCAGTTGGTTTAGAGCGTCTGCCTTACAAGCAGAGGGTCGGGGGTTCGACTCCCTCAGCTCCCACGAAAGGGTGGTCAGGTTTTTGACCACCCTTTTTTGTTATACCAGTCAGTTTACACCAATTACACAATCGGTTATGCGTAAGATATTTTTGCTTATGGCGGTGGCGGCGCTTTGCGTGTCTTGCTCCCAGCAGTTCAATTCCTCTTACCTCCTGTCCGGAGGAATGAAAGTCGCCCAGGCGGCCGCTCTCACTGACGCGCAGATCCAGTCATACGTCAGCCAGTATGTCCAGCAGCTTGATGCCCAGAACACTGTCCTCCCCGAGACCGACTCCTATGTCAAGAGAGTACGCAAGATGACTTCTGGAATCACTTCGGTGAACGGCACTCCGCTGAATTTCAAGGTCTACAAGACCAATGAGGTCAACGCCTTCGCCTGCGCCGACGGCAGCGTCCGCATCTACTCCGGCCTTCTTCAGGCCATGACCGACGACGAGGCTTTGGGCGTGATCGGCCACGAGATCGGCCACGTGGCTCTCGAGCATTCCAAGAAACAGTTCAAGCAGGCCCTGCTGACTTCCGCCTTGAGAGATGTCGTGGTCTCGACCGGTGGCAAGGTCGCTGTCCTGACCTCATCCCAGCTTGGGGATCTCGGCGAGACGCTGATGAGCGCCAGCTTCTCGAGAAAGCAGGAGAACGCTGCCGATGATTACGGCTATGCTTTCCTCAAGGGCCTCGGCAAGAATCCTTGGGCTATGGCTATGGCGTTCGAGGTGCTCCAGAAATTGTCAGGCGGCAGCACGGCTTCCGGCACGCAGGCCGCTTCCGGCACATCTGTGAGCCAGTTGTTCTCCACGCATCCGGCCACGGCCGACAGAATCAGCAGAATGTCGGAAAAGGCCACCAAGGATGGCTACAAACGCCCTTCAAAGTAGCTTAAAGAAAGTCTGACCGGCCGGGAAGGCCGCGGATCCGCATACAGGACACCGCTTCGGCGACCAGCCGGGGCGGTGTCATTCGTTTTCGGAGATTTTGAACACGGCGCTGAGCGTGTTCCCTTCTTCGTCGACCACGGTGACAGCGTGTCTTCCGGGAGCAGGATTCAGAACCATCTGGTGGATCAGCTGAGTCTCGCCGACATATTCATCGTCAAGATGCCAGAACACGGTGGTGGATGGATTTCTGTGGGCGAGGTTGAAGGTCACGCCTTTGACCGTCCCGTCAAGTTGCTTCGGAATCAGGATCTCGGCCCCGTCTTCCGGGTAGATGAACTCCATCGGGGCGTTGTCCCGCTTGCCGCGCGATTCCGTGGCCGTGTACTCGGGGTGATGCTGCTTGTAGTACCATTCCATCGACGGCGGCAGCACGAACACCCTTTCCCCGTCCACTGTCTTGTGGTAAGGACAGCCTTCGCTCCGCACCGCTTTGCGGGGCAGCATCAGCGTGTCGACCTGCCCGCAGTCGACACCTTTCAGACATCCTGACTCGCGGCAGACCTCGGCGGTGATGTAGTCGCCGTACACGGGTTCTTTGAACCAGCCGTTTCTTGAATATGCGGAATCATATTCATCGAAAGGCAGGAGGTTGAAGATGTCGAACATAACAGGGCCGGCCGCCCTTGCTCCTGTCAGTCCCGGAACTCCCTGGCCCTGGGCGTTTCCCGCCCAGACTCCGACGGCGTAGTCAGGTGTGACTCCCACGGCCCAGGCATCCCTGAAGCCGTAACTCGTGCCGGTCTTCCAGGCCACCTTTCTGACGGAGCCGACCAGCCTCCAGTCGATCTCGTCCGGTCTGTCCACTTCTTTCAGCGCGTCGAAAGTCCACCACAGGGCACATTTGTCCTTGAGCGGGAAGCCGTAAAGGCGGTCTCCTTTCTTGATGTCCGTCGTGTCGACCCTCTGGTAGGAGGCCGACATCTTGGCGTACACGTCCGTGACATCGGCGAGATTGCCTTCTGCGCCGCCGAGAATCAGCGAAAGCCCGTAGTGGGAGGCACTCTCGTTCATCGTCGTGATTCCGCATCGGCGTAGGATGTCAAGGAATTTCGGCACGCCGAATTTCCGCAGGCTATGCACCGACGGCACGTTCAGCGACCTTGCCAGCGCCTCAGAGGCCGGCACAGCCCCGTTGAACTTGCGGTTGAAATTTTGAGGCGAGAACCCGTTGAGGTTGATCGGCACATCCGGGAGCAGGGTGTTCGGAAGAATCTCTCCTTCCTGCAGCAGGGCGCAGTACAGGATCGGTTTCAGGATGCTTCCCGTGCTTCTCGGCGACCTGATGATGTCTACCTCGCCTCCCGGACGCTTCCTCTGAGGGTTGGCGTTGCCCACGTAGGCCAGCACGTCTCCGGTCCTCACATCTTTGACTATGGCCGCGAGGTCGTTGACCCCTGTCGCCGAAAGTTCGTCGTTCCATTGGTCGGCCACCGCCTGGACCTGTCTCTGCAGATTGATGTCGATCGTAGTGCGCGTACGCTTGCCCGGACGGGTTCTGCAGTAGTATTCAGTAAGATGCATCGCTTCCTGCGGCAGGGGCTTCGGCTTGTCGGGAAGAGGCTCGTCGCAGGCGAGAGCGAGGTCCAGCGAGTCGAGGAAGCCCCTTTTGTGGAGCTGGGCCAGCAGTCTGTTCCTCTTCTTCATCAGCTTGTCCCTGTTTTTCCCGGGATGGATTTCAGCCGGAGCGTTGGGAAGCACGGCGAGTGTGGCGGCCTCTCCCCACGACATCTCTCCCGGCGGCCGTCCGTAGTACCTCCACGAAGCCGCTTCCAGCCCCACGACGTTCCCTCCGAAAGGGGCGTGGGAGGCGTACAAGGCGAGAATCTCCTGCTTGCTGCACCTCAATTCGAGCCGTGTCGCCAGAATCGCTTCCTTGAGTTTGTTGAATATGGTTCTGTCGCGGCCGCCGGACATCCTTATGACCTGCATCGTGATGGTGCTGCCGCCGCTGGTGACCCTGCCGGCCTTGATGTTGCCGATTGTCGCCCGGACTATCGAGACGGGGTTCACTCCCGGATGCCAGACGAACCACCTGTCCTCGAATTCGACCAGAGCCGTCTTGAACTTCCACGGGACAGTGTCAGACGGGGGAAACCGCCACTGTCCGTCGGCGGCGATCCTCGCTCCGAGAAGTTCTCCGTTCCTGTCTGTCACGACGGTCGAGTACGATGTGTTCTTGAACAGGTCTCTCGGCAGACAGAAGAGGTACACGACCAAAAGGGCGGCCAGAACGCCGCCCGTGATGATTCTGATTGTTTTTCTTCGTGTCACCTTTTAGTCGGCTGTGACTTCAGCGGTGCCGGAAGCCGTGTTGGCGCTGACCCGAGGGTCATACATCGCCTCGCATTTGACGGCCGGAAGGATGAACACGCCCTGGTACGAAGCGTTCAGTTTCATCTTGAAGGTCTTGCTCGTGCCTTTCGGAAGGTCGAAGAACCAGTTGACGCGGTCGTCCCTGATGTCCCTGTAGTTGAAGACTTTCCTGCCTTCATCGCCGCCGAACAGCCTGTCGTTGACGATTTCCCATCCGGAAGGAATTATCTGGCTGAGCGCGAGGTTGGTGTAGTCTTTGACTCCGCTGGTGTTGCCGACTGTGATCCTGACCGAAAAATCTGTCCCCTGAGGGATGGAACGAGGATCCAGCGTCTTGCCGTTTCCGGCGATGTAGACCACCTTCAGACTGAGACCATTGGCCTTGGCTTCGGTCTTCTCTCCGGCAGGAGCCGCCGAGGAGGTTGTCAAGGTCGCGAACAGGTCGCCGTCGCCGGTGTTGACCACCTCCACGCTGCCCGTGGACGGGTCGATGGCCGTACTGTACACGGCTTTGGCGCTCTTGGCAGGGATTGTCTTGCCGTCCTGCCTGATCTCGGCTGAAAGGATTCCGTCTCCGATCTTGTCGGCAAGCTTTCGCAGAGCCGTTGTCGAGAACGCCACCTCTTGCGTGATGTACCAGTCCCCGGTGAGGGCCCCGGCTATCTCGGAAGCGGTCTCGATGGCCTCCGGAGTCTTGTCGGCAAGGGTCATCGCCTCAAGGGCTATGGCTTTGTCCCTTATAGGGGAAGCGAAGGTCATGTCGTTGTCAGGGTAGCCGGAGAAGTTGGTCTGGACACCGCCGATGATCTCGGCGGCGACTGTCTTCTTGCCGGCGAGCGTGTAGGCCGACGCAAGCATCCAGGCCGCCTGGTCTGAAAGGGTCTCGCTTTCCTTCAGCCTGTTCATCGCTCCGCTTTCCGCCTCTCCGTTGAGAGCGAGGGTGTAAAGCCTGTAGGCCTGGTTGAGGTCGTTCAGACCGCCGCCGTCAGAATTACGGTAGTCCTGCACCGCTCTCTTCTGGAATCTTGACCAGCTTGCGAGAACTCCCTTGCTGACATTGTAGCCGTTCTTCGCGGCGGTGACCATGAACTGGCCGGCCATCGAGGTGATCCAGCCCGCCGGGTCGGAAGCGCCTGGCCAGTAGGCGAAGCCGCCACCTCCCAGCTGTCTCTGGTAGAGCTGCTGGAGCAGGTCAGGGATCATCGTGTCGATTTCTTTGCGCCGGTTCTCGTCCAGCGCGTCTTTTATGGCCAGAAGGGTGATACCCTTGGAGGCGATCTGTTCGGTGCAGTTGTAGCCGTAGTTCTTCACGAACTCGAAGACGCTTCCGTAGTTGACTGTAGGGAAGCCGGTGAGTCCGACGGTGGCCCATCTGTCGCCGCTCTCCTTGAACGGGCTGAAAGTGAACTTCTTGCTGTCTCCGCCGCTGATCGTCGCCTTGGTGACCGAGATGACGGCCGGGTTAGGGTCGCGGACCTGGATGGAGATCTTGTCGCCGGCCTTGTGGCCGTTGCCGGACGCTGTCACATAGACGGTGGCGGTGCCTTCTCCGGTGGCTTCAAGGTTGAACTTGACGAGTTTGTCGCCCGGCTTGCTGAAGGTCACGCCGGCCGTGGAGCCGCCGCTGATCTTGAGAGGACCCTCGACCTTGACCGAGACTTCAGCCTGACGGACATCATCCTCAAGCGCGAACACATTGACAGGAAGGGAGACTTTCTCGCCGGTGCCGATCACTCTCGGCAGGGTAGGGAGGACCATCAGCTTCGACCTGACAGGAACGGTCTTCTCGGCGTTGCCGTAGGCTCCGTCCTGGCCGGCCACGAGCATCACTCTGACACTGCCCACGTACATAGGCAGTTTGATCTTGTGGGTCGCGGATCCTTTCTGCAGCGTGAACGGACCGATGAACTTGACGACTGCGTTGAACCTGTTGTCTTTCTTGGCCCCGGCCTTGAGACTTTCGTCGCCTCCGATGCTGAACATCGGGGAGAACCTGCCCCTGTACGCTCCGATGACATAGTCATAGAGGTCCCAGGTGCTTACTCCCAGGGCCTCGCGGGCGTACATCGTGCTCCACGGGTCAGGGGTCTTGAAGCCCGTCAGGTCAAGCAGACCTTCGTCCACTATGGCCAGGGTGTAGGTCATAGGCTTTCCGTCGCGTTCGCTGACCTTGACCGTGAACTCTTCTTCAGGGCGGAGAACGTCCGGCATCGTGATGACAGGGTCAAGATGCGAAGCCTTGTCCGTGACCATCACAGGAATGACTCCGTAGAGTCTGACCGGGAGGTCGTTGCTCCTGCCTGCGTGCGGCTGGAGAAGCGTGACGTGGATGTAGAAGTTCGGGGCCATCTCCGGAGTGACCTTGAATGAATATGCGCAGTCCTCGTCTTCGGAAGTCTTGACCCATTCGCGGGAAATCACCTTCCTGGCGTTCTCCAGCGAGACGAGAGCCTGCCCCTTGGCGGCCGCCGGCAGGTACACGGTCACCTTCTCTCCGACCT
Organism: bacterium; assembly: GCA_963619595.1. Classification (GTDB taxonomy): domain Bacteria; phylum Bacteroidota; class Bacteroidia; order Bacteroidales; family UBA932; genus Cryptobacteroides. The sequence continues at coordinate 30,208 of CAVEYE010000120.1, forward strand.
CGTAGCTTTCCTTGTCGGTCGAGAATGTGAGCATCGTCAGCGAGCTCGGGTCGGTCTTGGACGAGCGGCCTCTGCTTGCCGGCCAGTCCACATAGGCGATGTCTCCGGAGATGTGTCCGCCATCGAGGTCCTGTACAAGGATGAGGTAGCGCCCCCAGTCCGGGTAATTTACCTTGAATATGAAGGATCCCGCCCCTCCGGCGGCTTTGATGGAGCCTGAGGCGATGACATTGGCGGTTTTGCTGTTCACGTAGGAGTCAAGGCTTTCCCTGCGGCTCTCCCACCACCAGCTCCATTCCATCTTGTAGACAGTGTACTTCAGGTCGTGGCCGTTCACCTTGTTTCCGTTCTTGTCGACCACGGCGACATCCACCTTGTAGTCCTTGTCGGTCTCAAGGTAGCGGCTGCCGTCGCCCTTCGGGATCTTGACCCCCACATAGGATGAATATGGAGAATAGTCCATCGAGACGGAATTGTAGCTGACGTCGCCGCCCTGTTCCTCCACGGATGTCAGGATGTCGGCTCTCAGCATTCCCGGAGCGTCGCTCGCCGGCGGCATCTGCACGTTGACCTTGGCCTGGCCGTCGGCGTCCAGCCTTGTGCTGACGATCTGATGCTCGCTCTCGATGTATTCGGACAGCGGGCTGGTGAAGACATAGCCGTCGTAGCCCTTGAACGAGGACGCTCCCGGTCTCAGGGTCATGGCCATCTTCGCGGCAAGCCCGGCCGCAGGCGGGCCTGTCAGCCAGCTGGACGCGATGGACACGGCTGCGGTTTTGCCGCCATCGATAGCTCCCTTGCCTAGGTCGACATTGATCTTCAGTCTGTTAGGCTTGACGCTCTCGATCTTCAAAGCCTTGTAGAAGGTGGCTCCGCCGACCTTGAAGTAGGCGTTCCAGGTCCCGGTAGGGTCGTCCTCCTTGGTCGGAATCCCGAACACGTAGAAGCCGTTCTTCGCGCTGCTGTTGATCTGTTTCGTGTAGAACTGTCCCTCAGGGGTGTACAGCTCCATTATCGTCGGGTGGTTGTCCGGGATCTTGTTCTCCTTGTCTTCAAGGATAAGCGTCACGTGGAGGGTGTCGCCCGGTCTCCAGACTCCTCTTTCACCGTAGACATAGCCCTTAAGGCCTTTATCAAGGGTCTTTCCGCCCACATCGAACCTGCTGAGCGAGTTCTCGTCGCCGTCGGTGACTCTAAGGTAGCTGGTCGAGCCGCCTCTTTTGGCCATCACGACGAACGGCTTGCCCGTCAGCTGGATCTCCGCCATACCGTCGGTGCCGGTCTTGGCGTAGCCGATCTCCTTGAGCTGGTAACTGTAGATATAGAGTTCGGAGTTGAACACAGGCTCGGCGGTGAGGATGTCGCTGACGCTCACCCAGATCCTGTCCCTCCCGGAGTACTTGGCGATCACTCCGAGGTTGGAGGTGAGGAGGTTGACGACAGGGAACCTGTCAGACATCATGTAGTAGGAAGGTTTCGTAGGGTTGTCGCTTTCACGCCAGTTGTAGTTGTCCCAGTCGTAGAATTCCTCGTAGTAGTAGGAATATGGAAGATCCCATTCCGCCTCGTCCTCATCTGTCAGGCCTTCGGAGGAGAGGTCCACCATTTTGCCCGTAGGCGTGCCGCTCTTGAAGGTCTCGGCCTTCCCGTAGATTGAATATTCCTGCTTGAAGGTCAGTCTTATGCGGTAGATAGCTCCCGGCTCCTGCTTGAAAAGCCTTGACAGGTCGATGGAGAAATCCTGCCATTTGTGGAGGTTTCTCGAAGGGTCGGAGTCAAGCCTCAGGCATCTCTTGTAGACGAGACGACCGCAGCGCCGAAGCGCGCTCCACCCGTCGAGCCGGTTGTCCTGAAGGAAGGTCAGCACGTTATCCTCGTAGATCTGTATCACGCTGATGTCCACGGCGTTGAGGTTCACGGCTTTGAAAGGCAGGACCAGTTCCTTCGAGTCGGGCAGGATGTTGCCGTCCAGCGGAATCTCCACCGCCGGCTTATGTTCTCCGGCCGTGAATGTCTTTGAATATGTCTGGGCCAGCCTGACTCCGTCGTGGCTCTTCACCGCGTCGGAGACCATGAGGGTGACATTGTTGTTCTCAGGATTGTCATAGTACACTTTCACGTGGGCGTTCTCGGCCTGTACGTAGCTGCGGCCGGCTCCCTTGACCAGGAACAGACCTGAATTGTCGGCCACGTCGGCCAGCGCCTCCGTGAAATAGACATCGATGTACGGAGTGTCCCCGGCCACGTTCTCCACGCCGAGAACCTTGAAGTCACCGGTCGCGGGGATCGTCACCTCCAGTTTGGAATCGGTGACGAAACCGGTGTCGCGCGGCTTGAGTTTCACCGTCAGCGTCCTGTCCTTGGAGTCTCTCGGCAGAGAGATTATCTCGAAATGGAACTCCAGAGGACTAGTGCCGGCCGTCACGTTGACCTCCGCGCTTTTGTCCGGGTAGTCATATTCAATCATCTTCTGCACCGTCTCGAGAGGCAGTTCCTCCGTCAGGGAGATGGTCCCCTCCACGCTGGCCTTGTCCGGCGAGGCGGCGGTGATAGTGATGTCGTTGAGCGACAGCACGGCCTCCTTGATGGCCACGAGGAACTTGAAGCTGAATTTGCTGAACTTCTTGTCGCCCACCTTCTGGATCTTGTCGAGACGCAGTTTGCCGGTGTATGACTGGCCGGCTTTCAGCGCCCCGTTCTCCGGTATGAACTCCAGAGTGTTTTTGGACAGCCACCTCGCCGTACCTTTCAGGGCAGGGGAGAAGGTGATGATTCCATCCTTCAGGTCGGATCCCGGCGTGGCGTCCGGAATGTCTGTGGCGAGTTCCACCCTGATGGTGGACTTGTCGGAGATGATGCCCCCGGTGTAGGCCTTTATGAAGGTGGCGAATTCAGCGCTCTGGCCTTTGCTTTTGCCGAAACGGCTGCAGGACGCAACCATAGGGACGAGCAGAGCGGTTGTCAGAATGGCCAGGAAGGATTTCTTCAAGAGTCTCATACCTTAATAGAATAATGGTGATGTCAGATAAGTTTGTCTTTACGGTTTTATGGTAAGACGCCTGTTCGCGTCAGAGTTCAAATTTAAGGATAGTTTTCCACTTATTCAAGTCCGTGACAGATTTTCGCCAGCCTGTGACAGATTGTCAGTCCCGGGAGGGTGGCACAGCCTTTGATTCACTCCCTGCGTCTCCGGAAAAGCCCGGAGGGTTGGATTTAAAAACATTAAAAAATTTATATTATGATCAAACCATTGGCAGATAGAGTCTTGGTTGAGCCTAAAGAGGCTGAGACAAAGACAGCGGCAGGTCTTTATATTCCTGACACGGCAAAAGAGAAACCGCAGGAAGGCAAAGTTATAGCTGTAGGTTCCGGTAAGAAAGACGAACCTATGGAAGTCAAGGTCGGAGACAATGTCCTCTACGGCAAGTACGCCGGCACCGAGGTCACGGTCGAAGGCAAGAAGTATCTTATCGTAAGGCAGTCAGACATCCTGGCGATTCTGTAAAGCGCTTACGGTTCAGTTTAATCTAAAAACAGGAGAATAACATTATGGCAAAGCAGATAAAATTCGATGTTGATGTCCGCGCGAAGATGAAGGAAGGAGCTGACGCTCTTGCGGACGCTGTCAAGGTGACTCTCGGCCCTAAGGGACGCAATGTCGTTATTGACAAGAAGTTCGGTGCGCCTCAGGTCACCAAGGACGGCGTGACCGTCGCCAAAGAAGTTGAACTTGAGGACAGGTTCGCCAATATGGGCGCCCAGATGGTCAAGGAAGTCGCTTCCAAGACCAACGAGCAGGCCGGTGACGGCACCACGACCGCGACCGTTCTCGCCCAGGCCATCATCAATGTAGGTCTGAAGAACGTGACCGCCGGCGCCAATCCTATGGACCTCAAGAGAGGTATCGACAAGGCCGTCGCCGCCGTTGTCGCTGAACTCAAGAAGACCAGCTCTCCGGTAGGCAGCGACTATTCCAAGATCGAGCAGGTCGGCACTATCTCGGCCAACAACGACAGCAACATCGGTAAGCTTATCGCCGACGCCATGTCCAAGGTCAGCGGCGACGGTGTCATCACCGTTGAAGAGGCCAAGGGTACCGAGACAGAGGTGAAGGTCGTCGAGGGTATGCAGTTCGACAGAGGTTACATCTCTCCTTACTTTATGACCAATTCCGACAAGATGGAGGCCGTCCTCGACGACGCTTCCGTCCTCATCACCGACA
>CAVEYE010000121.1:0-4216 GCA_963619595.1 bacterium
TGTACATATTCCCTTCGTCGGCGGGAATCCCCATTCCGGCAAGTTTGCGGAGGTAGTCGTCGACCGACTTCGTCGGATTGTTGGTGAGGAATGAATATCCCACACCGTTTCTCTTCATAGTGTCAAGCACCTCGACCGTGAACGGAAAGATGTTGTTCTCCATATAGATGGTCCCGTCCATATCGAGAGCCAGATGTCTGATTTTGCGGAGCTTGGCTTTCTGCTCAGGAGTGAGCGACTTATTGTAGTTTTCTATCATAAACTTATCTGTTATTATGCAGGTAATAGTCCTTGCGCGAGAAGATACTGGGCGATCTGGACGGCGTTGGTGGCGGCGCCTTTGCGGATGTTGTCGCTGACGCACCAGAAATTCAGTCCGTACTTGACCGAAGGGTCGCGGCGCAGACGCCCTACGAAGACATCGTCCTTGCCGAGCGAGAAGAGCGGCATCGGGTAGACATTTGCCGACGGGTCGTCCTGGATCGTGACTCCTTCAGTCTCCGACCAGATCCGGCGGACTTCCTCAAGAGTGAAATCGTTCTCGAACTCAAGGTTTATAGATTCGGAATGACCGCCCAGCACAGGGACCCTGGCCGTGGTCGGACTCACTCCGATGGTGTAATCATCAAGAATCTTGTGGGTCTCGTTGACCATCTTCATCTCCTCTTTGGTGTAGCCCGACTCAAGGAAATCATCGATGTGCGGGATCACGTTCTCGTCTATCGGGTAGTGGTAGAAAGCCGGGTACTCACCCCATTCCGCCCCGGCCCTCTCGGCTTTCATCTGGGCTACGGCAGGGTTGCCCGAACCCGTGACGCTCTGGTAGGTCGAAACGACTATCCTCTTGATTTTGAATTTCTTGTGAAGCGGAGCGAGAGGCAGAAGCATCTGGATCGTGGAACAATTCGGATTGGCGATGATGTAGTCATCGGCCGTGAGGACCGACGCGTTGATCTCAGGGACGACCAGTTTCTTGGTCGGATCCATCCTCCAGCAGGAGGAATTGTCGACCACACGGCAGCCTACCGCGGCGAACTTCGGGGCAAGTTCCTGCGATATGCCGGCTCCGGCCGAAAAGAGCGCGAGGTCAGGTTTTCTGGCGATGGCCTCGTCAGCCGTGACGACAGGGTACTCCTTGCCGCGGAAGACGACCATCTTCCCGACCGACTTCTCGGAAGCCACCGGGATGAATTCACTTACAGGGAAATTCCTTTCTTCAAGGACTTCGACCATCCTGGTGCCCACCAGTCCGGTCACTCCAACTACAACTACCTTCATGTTCGTTTTATATTTTTGCCGGCACGCCACCTTCAGGCGCGGGCCGTCTTGTCTGTCAAAATAAAGGGGAAGACCGGTGAAGCCTTCCCCACATATCTTTCCGGGCAAACAGGGAATTACTTCTCCGCAGCCGCTCCGGCGGCCTTGATGATGCCGCTGAGTTTCTGGTACAGAGCGTCGGTCTTCTCGAGGAGTTCCTTGCGGATGCCTGCGTAGTAGGCCTTTCTGTTTTTAGACTCGACCTTGGCGTTCACCTTGTCCCTGAGGTCGTTGAACAAAACGACGGCCTCGTCGAGAAGGCAGCCCAGAGCCGCGTCGTCAGCCTTTTCGTTAACAGCGCTGAAGAGGGAGCAATCATCGATGAAAGCTCCGATGACATATTCAATGTCCTTCTTAATGTCTCTAAGATTCATAATTTGTTACTTTAAAGTTCTTCCGCAGGAGCCGGCGGCGGGCCGGACTTTTCCCGGCAGACCGCTTTTCTCCTTAAACTTGGCGAATATAATAATTTTTTTTGAATATCCGAACGTCCTCGGCTACCGGGTGCTGAAGAGAGCCCTTACGAGAGCCGGCACATCGGCGACCTTCACCACCTCTATGCCCTTCGGGGCGATGTCCAGAGAGGCGAACGAAGACACGAACACCTTCTTGAAGCCGAGCCTTGAGGCCTCCCCCACCCTGCGGTCAAGCTGGGCCACGGGACGGATCTCGCCGCTGAGACCAACCTCGCCGGCGAAGCAATTGTCCGGCGGGATAGCCAGGTCAAAATTGGAGGAGAGTACGGCGCAGATGACGGCCAGGTCGCAGGCCGGATCGTTGACCCTGAGGCCTCCCGCCATATTCAGAAAAACATCTTTCTGCGCCAGCTTGAACCCCGCGCGCCGCTCCAGGACGGCAAGCAGCATGTTCAGTCTCCGCACGTCGAAACCGGTCGCCGAGCGCTGCGCCGTGCCGTAGACGGCCGAACTGACAAGTGCCTGGACCTCGAACAGGAATGGGCGGGTGCCGTCGAGCATCACGCTGACCGCAGCGCCGCTGAGTCCCGCCTCGTGCATCGGGATGAGGAGTTCCGAAGGGTTCGCCACCCCACGCAGGCCTTTCCCGGTCATCTCGAACACGGCGAGTTCCGAGGTGGAGCCGAAGCGGTTCTTGATGCTACGCAGAATCCTGTAGGAGCCGCGGTTGTCGCCCTCGAACTGCAGGACGACATCGACTATATGTTCAAGGATCTTCGGGCCGGCGATGTAGCCTTCCTTCGTGATGTGGCCGATCAGGATGACCGGGATTCCGGTCTCCTTGGCGAAACGCAGCAGGATCGCGGCGACCTCCTTGACCTGCGACACAGACCCCGGAGTCGATTCCACGGTGCTGGAGAACATCGTCTGCACGGAGTCAACGATCATCAGGTCGGGCTTCGCCTCCCGGGCCTGCGCGACCACATCCTCAATCTGCGTCTCACTGAATATCTGGCAGTTGGCAGGATCGCCGCCAAGTCTGTCCGCACGCATCTTCACCTGCCTGAGGCTCTCCTCGCCCGTCACATAGAGGGTTTTAAGCGAAGGGCAGCCCAAAGGGATCTGAAGCGAAAGCGTGGACTTTCCGATGCCAGGCTCGCCGCCGATCAGGACCAGCGACCCTTCCACGATGCCGCCGCCGAGAATCCTGTCGATCTCCTCATTACACAGCGAGACACGGGTGTCAAGGGTTGAATCTATCTGCCCCAGAGGCATCGGCCTGCGGCCTGCTCCCGGGACAGAATCGGCCACCGACGACTTTCTGGAGCCGCCCGAGGCCACTTTGTGTTCCACCATCGTGTTCCATTCCCCGCAGGCCGGGCAGCGTCCCATCCATTTCGGGGACTCGTTGCCGCAGCTGGAGCAAAACCAGACTGATTTTTCCTTCATTTATCTCTCGCTTGTAATTGAATGCATTTGGCAAAAGCACCTTATCTCACGTCCGAAGTGTATCGCACGAAAAATCAATTTACGTTACCCTCTCCCTAAGGCCCTCCCCTGAGGGGGGATTGTGCTTCCCGCACTCCGGAACAAAAAAATTGCAGCATCTGGGCTTTGGCCCGGACACCGCAAAAAAAGACCCGTAAAGGGTACTTGGCTGAAATTACTCAGCTACAACGGTTGAATCGCAGGTGGCGGTTGAATCGCAGCAAGCAGCTACGGTGTCAGCGACAGCCTCTACCTCTTCAACAGCCTCGGTCTCAGCCTCAGCTTTCTTTGCGTTGTTACCGCATGCGGAAGCAGCTACCATAAGAGCAACGACCGCGAAAGACATAAATACCTTTTTCATAATGTATAAAAATAAAACTATAGTTGTCTCCTATTTTTCAAAGTGCAAAAGTACATAGTTTTCCGTAATTTACAATAAAATTTCTCTTTTTTATTCACTTTTTTCAGGGTTTCGGGAACTCACATTTCTCTAAACCAATGATTTTTCCACTTTCAATATGAAATCTCAGCGCCATCCTCGGCACATCCTGCACCCCCTGGTAGCCACAGGCTCCGGGATTCATAAAAAGGAATCCAAGCCTCTTGTCTTCAAAGACTTGAGGAATATGCGAGTGTCCGCACACGAGGATGTCCGGGTGGAAGGAGTCGACCAGCGCCCTCGCCTTCAGCTCATAGGACGGGCGTTTCGGGTCATAGGCCCAGAAACTGCCTCTGCGCAGGGCTATGTGTGTCATCAGAATCCGCAGACCTTCACACTCAAAGTTCTGGAATTCAGGATATTCCAGACGGACATCCTGTCCGTCGCAGTTGCCGTGGACTCCGACAAGCGGCTTGAAGGCGGCGATTTCCCGGGCGCACTGCAGCGTCCCGAAATCGCCGGCATGCCAGATCTGCTCCACGGGTTCGAGGAATTTCTTCACATCCTCGGCGAAGACTCCGTGCGTGTCCGATATAAGTCCCACAAACATATCCTT
>CAVEYE010000122.1:0-7629 GCA_963619595.1 bacterium
CAAAGTCTGAGGACATCAAGAACAACATCGCCATCTACCTCAAGAACATCTACTACCGTTTCGTTTCCCAGAGCGCCGAGTACGAGGCAGCATACAAGAAGTATGACGAAATCGTGAAGGCTTCACAGAAATAAACGTTATACCTATATAATAAAGGCGCCGAGTCACTTGAACGACCCGGCGCCTTTTTTTTGTGCAAAAATGTCCCGAATACTTTGAATTGAAAAACTGAATTCATAACTTTGGGATTGGTTTAGTAGTGATGAAACGAATTATTCTAGAGATTCTGACCGCTTCTTGTGTTGTGGCGGCAGGTTTAGTGGTTTCGGGATGTGCCAAAAACTTGGCGGAACAGCCTGAAAAGCAATTGTCTAAAATTATTAACGACAACCTTTCTTCACAGAAGGGTACTTTGCTTGTAGAGTTTGCTGCAGACAGTCCCGTTCCCTCAGTCATAACTTCTTCCACATCTGAGGGCGACGTCATAACTCTATCTCCGCTTTTCCCCGGCATCGGTGACAAAAATCTTTCGCGCTGGTTCGTTGCATCCTTTGATTCATCTCTTTCCTCGGAGCATATTGCCACCCTTCTGTCCCAAAGGAACGATGTTTCCAGGATTCAATACAATAAGATACTGAAGCAGAACCCTTCAGAGTGTCTCCCATTGGAGGCGGAAGACTTACTTCCTCAGACAAAGTCCACATCCTCCGAGAGCGAGGCAGCGATTTTTAACGACCCTCGGCTTTCCGAGCAGTGGCATCTTATCAATACAGGTAATACGAATATCTGCAAGAGCGCCGTGGAAGGAGCTGACGTTTCCGTGAAGGATGCGTGGAGGCTCACGGCCGGTGACCCTTCAATTATTGTCGCTGTCCTTGACGAAGGCATTCTCTATTCACATCCGGACCTTGCCGCGAATATGTGGGTAAATGAGAAGGAACTTAATGGAACAGAGGGAGTTGACGACGATGGGAACGGTTTTGTTGACGATGTCTACGGGTATAATTTTGCATCCGACAAGGGCGAAATCACCTGCAATAAAAGCGGCGACAGCGGACACGGAACTCACACCGCAGGAACTGTAGCTGCGGTGAACAATAACGGTGTGGGTGTATGCGGCGTTGCAGGCGGAACTGGAAACGGCGACGGCGTGAGACTTATGTCCTGCCAGATTTTTGACGGAAGCACTTCTTCCAGCGCTGCCGTAGCCAAGGCCTTCATCTACGCCGCCGACAATGGCGCTACGGTGGCCCAGTGTTCTTTCGGGTACGACGCCGGGGATTACAAAACCGACGAGGAATTCAAGAAAAGGTGCGGCGTGGAGTATGCCGGCATCGAGTATTTCCTTAACAAAGCAAACTGCAAAAGCGATGTCGTGGATGGAAACATCATAGTATTTTCAGCCGGAAACAACAGCAAACGCATCTGCAGCTACCCCGGAGGACTGAAAGAAGTGGTTTCGGTGACCTCTTTCGGCCCGGGATTCCAGCCGGCAGGGTACACCAACTACGGAACCGGCTGCAACATCGCGGCACCGGGAGGAGACTTCTATGTGGGCCGAACCGGTTACAATAAAAGGTGTCAGGTCCTCTCAACCATCCCGGGAAGGCAATACACCGGAGACTACGGATGGATGGAGGGCACCTCGATGGCAACCCCTCACGTGAGCGGAGTCGTGGCTCTGGGGCTAAGCTACGCGCGTAAACTCGGCCTTAGGTTCACCCGTGAGGAGTTCATCTCTATGCTCCTTACCTCCGTAAATGAAATTGACAGCTATTTCACGGGCACAAAACCCCTGGATGCGGATTCCGATATGACTCTTGAGTACTATGTCGGCAATATGGGAACGGGCGCAGTCGATGCCTGGAAATTCCTTATGAACATAGAAGGAACTCCGTCGCTTCAGGTGAAGATAGGGGAGTCGGCAGTTGACCTTACCGAGGCTCTCGGGGCAAAAGGGGCGAACTTCGTGAACATTTCGGCGCAGATGGACGAGGCTTCAAAAACCTCAATGGGCATAGAAGAGTTTTCGGTGGAGGGGAGCAGCCTTAAAATTACCTGCACTCGCGCGGGGTCCGGGTATCTTGAGTTGAGCGCTGATTCTCAGGGCACAACGATAACCCGAAGGCTTTCTCTCGTCTCAAGGCCTGTGGTGTCAGCAAACGGCGGATGGCTATAGCGCGCCAGGGGGCGGTTGCCCGGGTCGCGTTTGAGGCCGAAAGTTAAATTAGCAATTATTTGTGGAACAAAAGAATAACGACAAATGAATTTTTCAAAAATTATTTCCAAGGGCATCTTGGTGGCGTTGGGAGCATTTGTGGCAGTATTTTCTGCCGCCGCCCAGAACATCAAGGTTCGAGGAACAGTGACGGATGCATCGGGTGAGCCTCTTGTGGGCGTGACCGTAATCGTGGAAGGCACTCGCACCGGCACGTCAACAGGAGCGGACGGAGAGTACGTGATTTCTGTCCCGGGGGATGCACGCTTGACATTCTCGATTATGGGTTACAAGAGCGTGACTGAAAAAGTCGCGGGACGTACCGAGATTTCGGTGAGTCTTGAAGAGGATGCGCAGTTTCTTGAGGAAACAATCGTAATCGGTTATGGCTCAGGCCAGAAGATTGGAAACATCGTCGGTTCTGTTACTACAGTCTCTTCAAAGGACATCGTTTCTAACCCGTCGTCGAACATCGGTGACGCTCTGCAGGGAAAGGTTGCCGGACTTCAGGTATTCAACACATCCGGTGAGCCTCAGAGTTCGGTGAGCATAAGGCTCAGGGGAGTTTCTTCGCTTAATTTGAGCAACGCTCCGCTCTACATCCTGGACGGCGTTCCGGTAAGTTCCGATGTCTTTTCAAGCATAAACCCGCAGGACATTGAGAATATCTCCGTCCTCAAAGACGCCTCATCTACTGCAATTTACGGTTCACGTGCGGCAAACGGCGTCATCGTGGTCACCTCCAAGAAGGGCCAGAAGGGAGAGAAACCTACGGTTTCCCTTCGTGCACAGGCAGGTGTTTCGATGCTTACGAGCTACAATATGGATATGATGAACTCCGAGCAGCTCCTTGAGTTCGAGCAGCTTTGCGTTCCTTCTCTTGCCAGCGACCCTGCGTTTTTGGCAAAGAAGAATTTTATTCTTGGAAACAACATCAACTTCGACTGGACTGACTACCTTTTTGACAAGGCGGCTCCGACCATCCTTGCAGACGGGTCTTTCCGCGGGGCTACAGACAAGACAAACTACTATGTCTCATTCGGTTACCAGAGCGAGGAAGGAACCTCAAAGGCAAACTCCGGCTCAGACAAGTTCACTCTAAGAACCAACCTCGATGTCCAGCTCGCCAAGTGGTTCAAGTTCGGAACTAACATAGCGCTCAGCTACACGAAATACCAGACAATCGTCACCGGATGGTACACCCAGTCGCCTATAATCCAGGCAGTTACCGGCATTCCTTACTACACTCCGTACCAGCTCGTCTACAACGAAGACGGCACTTTCTCCTACGGCGATGTGTATGAAGTCTATCCGTGGAACAATGACATTGACCTGAACGAGTACTACAAGAAGAACACGAATGACCGTCAGGCTGTGAACCTTATGGGACAGACCTATTTCCTCTTTACCCCGGTGAAGGGACTCAATATCCGTCTCCAGCAGGCTGTGGATGCATTCGACTACACCAACGAGTCCATCCACTATCCTTCTTACACTCCATCTTCAGTTCGCGGAACGAACGCCCAGGCATTCCAGCGTTACAGCCAGCTTTCTTCCACCAACACAATCGAGTACAAGAACGACATCGCGAAGAAGCACTTCTTCACGGTCCTTCTCGGCCACGAGTCGCTGCTTAAAAAGGAAAAGACCTTCAGTATGACCGGTTCAGGCCTTACTGACGACCGTCTTGTTACCATCGGGTCCACCACGAGCATCGACTCCTGGAGCGGCGGAACAATCGAGTGCGCCTTCAATTCGTTCTTCCTCAATGCGAACTACGATTATTCGGGAAGATATTTCTTTGACGCTTCTGTCCGTACGGACGGTTCATCTCTTTTCGGAAAGAATCACAGATACGCAACCTTCTACTCAGTGGGTGCGATGTGGAAAATCAAAAATGAGGCATTCCTCAAGAATGTTTCCTGGATTGACGACCTGAATTTGAACCTCAGCTACGGTACGACGGGTAACTCCGGACTCAGCGAGTGGTATGCCTCCCTGGGACTTGTCGGGTCTGGTGCTAAATATAACGGTAACTCCGGCTGGGCCATTTCTCAGATTCCTAACAGCGACCTCACCTGGGAAACCGTTGGAACTCTCAACCTCAAGCTCTCCGGCCGCATTTTCGACAGGCTCTCATTCGGTTTCGAATTCTACAACAAGAAGTCCGAGGACCTGCTGATGGAAATTCCTTATTCCGCAACGACCGGACACACTTCCGGCTGGGGAAATGTCGCTTCAATGGTCAACCGCGGAGCCGATATCGAGCTTAATCTCGACCTCATCCACAATAAGAACGTTTACTGGGGCGTTTCCGTCAACGTGAACTACAACGACAACAAGATTACAAAACTCTACCAGGGCCTGGACGAGATATCCTTCCCGGACTACTCCCTGAAATACCAGGTCGGCTACTCTTCTTCTCTGGTTTATACCCAGGTCCGTGCCGGCGTGGACCCGGAAGACGGTTCGCCTATGTGGTACGACCTCAACGGCAACCTCACCAAGACCTACAGCGACGACATAATGCAGTTCTGCGGTATGGACACCAACGCTAAATGGTCCGGCGGATTCTCCACCAATTTCTCCTGGAAGGGACTGGGAATCAACGCGGATTTCTCCTTCATCGGCAAGAGATACATCTTCCTGAATGAGCGCTACTACACGATGAACCCTCAGAACCTGCTGTTCAACAGCAACTTCGAGACAAAGATGCTCAACATCTGGACTCATCCGGGACAGGTGACCGACATTCCTAAGTATGGCACCCCGTTCTATCACGACACTTCGAGGTTCTCGAATGCGGCCTTCCTCCGTCTGAAAAATCTCTCGGTAAGCTACAGCCTTCCTAAGAAGATACTTGAGCCGACGAAGGTAATCTCAGCCGTGAAGTTCTATGTAACCGGAAGAAACCTTCTCACATTTACCGAGTTCGAGGGCTATGACCCGGAAGTGGGCTACTCCAACGCGACGAGCGGAATGTACCCTAACTCCCGTCAGGTAGTGGGCGGAATCGAAGTCACTTTCTAAACATCACCTCAGACAATGAAAATCAGCAAAATATACATAAAGGCGGTTCTTCTTCTCGCTCTCACTATGGGGACTCTTTCCTGCAATCTGGACAAGTACCCCTACGACGCAATCAACACCGATGAGTCTATGGAAAGCGTGGCTGACTGCCAGTCATTTCTGAACGGCCTGTATGCCGGAATGAAGTATTGCTTCACAGGCTCCTTCGTTTATATCCCGGAGCTGCAGGCGGATTCTTTTCACGCCGTCAAGAATTTCGGAAACTACAGCGGCGCTTTCTACAGCTACAATGTGACCGCCGGCGAGAGTTCGGCATACGATGCCTGGTTCGGACTCTACGGCTACATTGGCAACGCGAATTTCCTTATAAGCGGCACGCGCAAACTTCTTGACAGAGGGACTCTCTCCGCAGAGGACCAGGCTTCCGTGAAGGAGATTCTCGGAGAGGCGGCTTACATCAGAGCGCATCTGTATCTTCTTCTTGCGCAATATTTCTGCGAAGACTACGACCCTTCAACCTGCGGACAGTATATGGGAGTGCCGGTTGTAACTGAATATAACCCGACGGGAGATTCTTCAAAATACCCCGCACGTCCGTCCCTGGATGTTACGTATTCGCAGATTGTCTCCGACATCGCTCTTGCCGAAGAATATGTGCAGACTGAAGGCTCTCAGAACTCAGCGTATGTTACGCGTGACGTCGTGACTGCCCTCAAAGCCCGTGTCGCGCTTCTGATGCACGACTATGACACGGCACTTCTTTCTGCAAAGTCACTTATTGACGAGGGAAAATACTCTCTCTGCACCGATGCGGCCAAGTTCGCTGACGGATGGAAAAACGACAACCTCACCGAGACCATCTGGCAGGTGGCTATGACCGGTCCGGACGACATCGGAAACTCATTCCGTTACTTCATCTACAACCGTTCCGGCGTCGTGGGAGAGGACAGTCCTCAGTATGTTCCGGAGGATTGGGTGCTTGCCCTGTATGACAAGGCCAATGACATCCGCTACTCCAGCTGGTTCAGCACCAGGGACATTACAACTCCGGTTTCCGGACGTCTGACCCTTATGGTGAAATACCCGGGAAACCCGAAACTCTACAGCAGCGTCACCAACTACGTGAATATGCCGAAAGTCTTCAGAATTTCCGAGATGTATCTTATCGCAGCTGAGGCCGCAGCCAACAAGGCCGGTCAGGAAGTTGTGGCTTCCTATTATCTCAATGCCCTGAAATCCAGCAGGATAAGCGGATGGAAGGAGCAGGATTATTCAGGCGTAAGCCTCACAAATGCCATCCGTGACGAAAGGGTTAGGGAACTCTTCTGCGAGGGGCACAGGCTTAACGACATCAAGAGGTGGCACATCGGCTTCACCCGTTCCGCAGGTCAGGACCCTTCGCTCCTGATGCCGGGAGACAATTATGTGAATGCTTCCCGTCCTGCCGATGATCCTTTCTTCCTGTGGCCTATCCCGACTTCGGAAATGGAGGCTAATCCTCAGATGAAACAGAATCCTGCGTACACTAACAGCATCTAACGGAAAATGAACAGATTAAAAAACATATCAGTCGCAGCCGCCCTTGTGATGGCGGTTCTGTGCATCTCGGCATCCTGCTCCAAGAGCGGTAAAGGGGCCGGAGACATAACTGTAGGCTTCAGCCAGTCCACCTACAAATTCAAGGAAGGTGCGGGTTTGAGCAAAATTCGGATTGAGGTGAATGGGGAGGCCGAGACCTACCCGGTTACCTTCGACGTTGAGGCAAAGGTGATTTCCAGTGAACAGGTTGAGGTGAATGACGTCATTCATTTCACTCAGTCCCAGGGACTTAAAGTGGGCGGGAAAGACCTTGCTCCTGTCTATCTCGAATTTACGGTAAAGGACAACGACTATATCAACGAAACCCGTCAGGTCGAACTCACCATTACAAATGTGAATGGCGCGGCCATCGCCCAGGCAACGACGGTTCTCGAAATCCGTGACAACGACAATGACCCTTACGACCGTCTTATGGGTGACTGGACGGCATCCGCAACGGACTACAACGGCGCTAAAGTGACGTTCCCTGTCAACATCAGCGGCGGATTCACCGAGTCCGACATCACCAACAATGAAGGCCGCGTGCTTGTATGCTGGGGCTTCGGTTCATATCAGAGGGAATTCCCTTCTGCAACTCCGAGCAAACAGCCTGTCTGGTATATGGACTTCGACGAGGATGCCCACGCCCTTTATGTGCAGACCAATGCGGTGATGGCCAATGTGTTCCAGTTCTCTGACATCTCGTATGACGTTATAATCCGCTGCTGCACCATCCTTCCGGGCAACGCCATAAGCCTTCTTACTCCGCTCGAGGGGTCCTGGAGTTCGGATATGAACACAAT
>CAVEYE010000122.1:7820-18787 GCA_963619595.1 bacterium
ACACAATCACTTTCCAGAGTGGAGGCTACGGCCTTTGCGCCGCCATATTCACCACCGATGGCGAATATACCGAAACGGTCTGGATGGTATTCACAGACATAGTATTGACCCGAAACAAGTAGAAAGACGATGAAAATATATAAATCATTAGCAATCGCATTGTTGATGGCCGCTTCAGCAGTCTCCTGCACCAAGGACGGCCTGAGCAAGCAGAATGCAGGCAAGGAGAAGCCGGTCATTACGATTGAGGCGAACAACGCCGTCAATTATCTTATGACTTTCACCCTTACGGTGGATTTCAACACCGCTCAGTTCGGGTACGCAATCCTGGACGGCAGCAGCACGCTTGTCCCGGCGACTCAGGACATCGTTATGGACCAGATCGGGACGGCGCTTCAGAGCGGAGTGTTCAACGCTGTGGACCAGACCAAAAAGAGGGTCGAGTTCGAATGTGAGCCGAACCACGAGTATAAGGTCTATGCTGCGGCAATCTCCGAGACCGGTCTTCTGAGCCTTCTGGCCGAAAAGACCATAAAGGTGGATGACACAGAGGTGCCGACCGTTGTAAAGTCCACTGTGTCAGGAAGTACGCTCGTGATTGAGTACTCCGAGGACATCGTCCTGAACACCTCCAGCAAAGCCTACATCCAGTATGTCAAATGGGGAACTCTTGAGGTGACAGAGAAGGAGGAACTTCCGCTGGAGTACATCAGCGTGGAGGGGAACGTGGCGACATTCGACTGCCCTAAGCCGGCCAATGGCGCAGGCTACCTCGTAAGCTTCCCTCAGGGCCTCTTCCTCGACCTTAGCGGAAACAAGGCGTACGGAGTAAATTCTTCTTTTGACACTTCAACCTACGCCTACAAAAACCTCGGCTGGGATGACGCTACGGTGGATTTCAGCGTGGAAGAGAGCTATTTTACGAAAAAATCAGCCTCTGCCTGGAGCGGGACTGACGCTACAATGGAGATTGTATTCCCGTTCGATATCTACAAAAACACCAATCTTTCGAATACTGTGAGCATCGTCTACGAGGACAACTCCGGAAAGGAATATGCCTACGCGGATTATGAGGTTGCGGACGACAAGAGAACGGTGAAGATTAAACTTCCTCACGCTCCTAAGGCGATTTTTGACGTCAAGCTTGACCGCGGTGCCGTTTATGACGAATGGGGCAATGTGAACGCAGTTTTCGAACTTGACTCTGAAGACCTGCGCTTCAGCTCCCTCGATCTCAAGACGGGAGATTATGAAATCAAGGCCGAAAAGAACACGTTCACAGTGACTTTCGCCTCCCAGTCTGCCTCCGTCGTAACAATGTCCGCTGACTGGTTCAATCTCGGAAGGGACGTTATGGGCGCAAGCGGATCCATTATGCCGGTTCTTCGCGGAGAGGTGAACTATGAAGACAGGACCATCACCTTTGACGGTTCCTGGTACTATAGGGGAGTCCTCAACTCATCCAACGCGTTCGGACTCGCATTCTACTACTATGGGAAGGATGAAAGCAAATACCTTATGTTCTGGGGCAGCGGCAAGGGCTCATCTCCGATTGTCGTCACTTTTGACGAGAGCGGACTCATCCTCAGCACAACAAATTTCGATTACTCCCTGCATTCAAATGACAGTTCCTACGCCTACCTCTCCACTTACGACCAGGTGAAAGACGGAACCTCCTTTACATACATAACAAAATGAGAACATTTCCTCTGAAATACTTGGCACTTTCCCTCCTTTTTGTTGCAGCGGTTTCTTCCTGCAAGAAGGATGACATCGGCGGCGGCACTGTCCCTGAACCGGTGGACCCCTACGAGGACGTGGAATTTTCCGTAAGTTCCTACAAAGTGGAACTGGACGAGAAGGGGACTCCTGCCGTCATTACGGTGACTTCCCCTTGCGAGTGGACCATCAGCGTGCCTGAGGCAGCTTCCTGGTGCACTGTGGAGCCTCTTTCCGGCGGCGTCGGAGTGACGCAGGTTACGCTTACCCCTGCTCCATTTACGGACAGGACTCCGAGAACAAGGCAGTTTCTCACCATCAGCTACAACTCCACCTTCTCGATGATTTCCATAAGTCAGTCCCTTCCGAACACGGCCCCAGCAGCCGTGGAGCTTCTTACCCCTGAGGATGGCGCGACAAACACCAAAATCAACGGAACGTTCACCTGGAGGGCTGCAGCGGATCCTGACGGAGATGCAGTGAAATACTCCCTGATGCTTTCCCGCGACAACGGAACGAGCTGGTCTTCATTCAGCACCGATGCCACGTCCTACAAACCGACTGAACTTCTTGAAAAGAACACGAGGTATCTTTGGAAGGTGAAGAGCCTGGATGACTTCGGCGGAGAGACTGAAAGCGTGACCCGTTCCTTCACGACGGGAGACGGCGGAGCCTACGCTGACGGAGAGATTTACCGTTACCAGACCGAGTCTGCAGGTGCCGCAAAACCTGTCCACCTCATTATTATGGGTGACGGATACACAAAGGATGACTACAGCGAAGGCGGCAAATTCGACAAGGATGTCGAGACAGCTGTCGGAGCCTTCTTCGGCATAGAGCCGTTCACAACCTACAGGGATTATTTCAGAATCACCGTTATGGCGGTCTATTCCCAGGAAAGCGGCGCAACGGTTTCTGCCGATATGACCGACTGCAGGGCTCAGACCAGAAACACCGCGTTCAACACCACTCTTGTCGGAGGAAGCAGCACTGAGGTCTCCTGCGACACGGACAAGGCCTACGCCTACGCGAAGAAGATTTCCGGCGTGACCGACACCGAACTTCAGAACACGACGATACTTATGCTGGTGAATCTCAACGTCTATGCGGGAACCTGCTGGATGGAGCGCACGGGAAGGTCTGTAGCAGTCTGTCCTGTCGGTTCGACATTCACGAACATAGTTGTCCACGAGGGCGGCGGACACGGATTCGGGCGCCTTAGGGACGAGTACCGTTACACCGACGCCACCATTCCGGCAACGACAAAGGCCGTTGTGGAAGAGTGGAGAAGCTACGACCCTTACTACGCCTACAACATCTCCTTCACCAACGATAAGGAGTCGGCACCTTGGGGCCACTTCATCGGAAGGTCAGGCTACGATGCCGTGGGATTCTTCGAGGGCGCGCTTCTCTACACGAAGGGTGTCTGGAGAGCGGAGCGGATAAGTTGTATGGAGGACAACAGAATGTACTACAACGCTCCTTCCCGCGAGGCGATTGTCCGCAGGATTTTCAAGGCAAGCGGAGAAACATTCTCCCTGAACGATTTTTATGCTAACGATAAGGTGAAGAGCGACAACACTTCCAAGAGCAAGAGAGCAAACTGCGTCGAGGAGTTTATTCCGCTCGCCCCACCGGTTATGATAGACAAATAGGTACAGTTTAACTAAATAAATGTTTTTATTATGAAAAAAATCCTTGCATTTGTATGTGCCGGCGTGCTTGCCGTTACAGGATGTTCTAAGGTAGAGGACCTTGGAACGCGTGTCGATGAACTCGACTCAAGAGTGACAAAATTGGAAAAACTGGTTTCTGACTTGAATACTCAGGTCAATACTATAGATGCCCTTGTCGGGGTAATTAAGGATGGCGGATACATCGAGACCATCTCAACCGAGACAAAGGACGGACTCAACTACTACACCATCACCCTGAGCAACGGCAAGACCTACACCATCCACGATGGCGCTGACGGACAGGATGGCGCTGCCGGACAGGACGGAAAGACTCCGGTTGTGGGTGTCAGCCTCGACGAGGACGGCAACTACTACTGGACTGTTGACGGAGCATACACCGACCCTAAGGTGAGAGTCAACGGACAGGACGGAAAGACTCCGGAGATTTCCATCATCTCAGGCTACTGGTGCATCAAATGGCCGGGCGACGACTATCCGACGACCCTCTCCCAGGCAAAAGGTGACGACGGAGACTCATTCTTCAAGAGCGTGACCGTCGGAGAGGATGATGCTACATTCACCCTTTCCAGCGGAGAGACATTCTCAGTTTCCATTCTCGGTTCATTCCGTCTCGTGTGCGAAAGCACTGAACTCGGCGTGGCGGCAAACGGCACAGCTTCGGTTCCTTACTCAGTAAAGGGTGCCAAAGAGGGCGAGAGCGTTGTCGTTTATGTGAAATATGTCTCAAAGGACTGGTCAGCCGAAATCGACGAGACTTTAGGTGCAGTGAAAGTGAACGTTCCGTCAAACCCTGACGGAGGTCTTGTAATCGTCGAGGCCATCAACAACGCCACCAGCCAGGTAGCGGACCAGGCAATCAAGTTCGAGCAGGGCGTACTCGAAATCGCAACTCTCAGCTACAGCGTTTCCGACGCATCCGGCGTGCTTGAGGTCGACCTTAGCACCAATATGGGTTACTCCGTTTCCAGCGACAGCGACTGGCTCACTTATGTAACGACTAAAGCCGCTCACACTGAGAAACTTACATTCAACTACGCTCTCAACACCGGTTCAGAGGAAAGGACCGCGACTGTCACCGTTACAGGCGCTACCGGCGACGTGCAGACAGTAGTCGTTCTTCAGAAGGGTTGCCCTGAGCTTAAGGAAAGCTACGAAATCGGCGAATACTACGAGAGGCAGGGCGTTGTCGGCATCGTATGGCACTGCGACACAAGCTATGTGAAAGTGCTCGCACTCGACCAGAAATCATACGTTCAGTGGGCTGAGTATGGTTCCGCCAACTCCTGGGCTGACAGCAAGACTGACGGCCTTGCAAATATGAACAAAATCCTCAACAACCCTTACAGCTCAATCACCTACTTCCCTGCCCAGAAATGGTGCAACGACAAGGGAGAGGGCTGGTATATGCCGGCTGTTGACGAGATGTGCGAGATTCTCAACAATATCGACGTTCTCAATACGAGCCTTTCTGCAAATAAGGGAGACAAACTCTCAAAGGGTAACTACTACTGGTCTTCAACTCAGAACACCGACACCAAGGACGTTCAGATCGCTTGGTGGGACTGGGACAGCGAGAAGGCTCTCACCGCAGAGAAATCTTCTACTCTCACCAATAATGCAAGGGCTTCATTCAATGTCAGCCTCAAGGCTTCCGAGACCGACCCTGACACTCCGGTGGAGAGTTCATACAAAATCGGTGACAAGATGAGCGTAGATAACGGAGAGGGCGTTGTCGCCTACATCGACGAGACCGGAGAGCACGGCTATGTAATCTCCAAACTCGAGTGCGACGCCGTGAAGTGGGCAACAACCGGTCAGTACGGTTCTTATTGGCCGACCAGCACATCAGACGGAAAAGCCAACTGCGACCGTCTTTCATCCTATCTTGAGAACATTTCATCTTGCCCTGCAGCATATTGGGCCGTTTACACCTGCGGAAATGCAGGCTGGTTCCTTCCGGCTCAGGAGCAGCTTCAGGCCGTTCTTGCAAACTTCACCGCAATCAACGAGGGTCTTGCAAAGCTTGAGGGAGCAACCCTTCTGACCGAAGGCCGCTCATACTGGAGCTCAACCACCTGGTTCAGCGATGATTCAGGTGCGCTTGCAAGGTATTTCTCCTACTCAAATGGTGCGGTAAGCTCTCCTTCATCAGACGAACTTACTTATTACACGCACTACGCACGTGCAATACACACATTCTAATTGAATATGAAAATCAAATCACTTATTTGGGGATTTCTTTCTGCTGCAGCCCTCCTTCTGGCGGGTTGCAACAGGGAATCCGCTACTCCCGTAATCAAGGCTGTCGCGCTTGAAATCAGCAAAGACGCCGGTGAATACGAACTCCCGTACACCATTCAGAATGCCTCGTCTTCCGAGGGACTGAGTGCGACGACTGACGCCGAATGGATTTACGACATCAATGTCGAGACCGGCAAGGTGGTCTTTTCCGTTGAGCAGAACGCCGGAAAGGCACGCACCGCTTCAATGACGCTTTCCTACCCGGGAGCGAAGAGCGTGAGCGTGAACATCAATCAGGGAACCGTCTTTGAGGGCGTGTTCAAAATCGAAGTCTCCGACGTAAATCCGTACGGATGTCACGTTAAATATACCCCGCTTGAATATAGCGGAAACTACATTTTCTTCGTTATGAAGAAAAGTTCAGTTTCCAAGTATCTTATGGACAAGGATGGTCTTGAAGAACTCTATCAGGGCGACCTCGCCTGGGTGGAAGATG
Source organism: bacterium (assembly GCA_963619595.1). GTDB lineage: Bacteria > Bacteroidota > Bacteroidia > Bacteroidales > UBA932 > Cryptobacteroides. The sequence continues at coordinate 13,974 of CAVEYE010000122.1, forward strand.
TGGCAGCTAACAACGGACTGTCCCTTGAGGACTGCCTCAAGCGCGCCCGTCAGTTCTACACTCTGGACGGCCAGGAGACCGAGATGGACTACACAGACCTGAGTTATGACACGGAATACATCGCCTACTGCTACGGACTCAGCCTTGAGGGCAAGCGTCTGACGGACTTCACAATGGCGGAGTTTTCCACCGCAATCGTCGAGAGCTCCGACATAACCTTCGAAGCGACGGTTACGGACATCACCACGACCAGCGCCAACATCACCCTCACCCCGTCCAACAACAGCGAGTACTATTTCTGGACTTACATCTCGGAGATGGACTATTCAAAGTACACCCTTGAGGAGATTATGTCCAATATGATCAGCAACATCAAGGAATATGTCGAGACTTATGGCCAGTCCATCACCTCATACATCCACACCGGAGCCTCCGCAGACGCCCCTAAGGACCTGTGGGCAGGTACAAGGTATTACATCGTGGCCTGGGGAATGGACTACGCAGGAACGCCTACGACAAAGCCTCGCGAGGTGACAAGCTTCGTGACTGAGTCTGAGGACGTGCTTGATGACTGCCGTTTCTCCCTCAAATTGCTCGAGACGAAACCGGAGGATGTCAAGATCAGCGTCACCCCGACCAAGGATGACACGAGATACTATGTAGCCTTTGTCGAGAAAAGCAAGTGCTCCGGCTACAATGACCGCCAGATGGCTCAGAGAATCGTCAATATGGAGGCTGCCCGCATTGAGGACAACTACTATCTTGACAACAGCAACTGGGACTATCTGACCAACACCGGGGCGAAGGAGTTCTGGGGCAATGCGGATCTGTACTGGAATTTCCTTCCTGAGCATACCTACCAGATTTACGTCTTCGGAGTGAAGGACGGGGTGATCACCACGGAGGTTGACCGTCTCGACGTCACGACAGACCCGGCGGTGAAGTCTGACCTCACGATTCAGACCAGGGTCGTAAGCACCACCTGGAACTACGGCACCTTCGAGTTCACCCCGAGCAAGAACGACGAGTATTATCTTCCGTTCCTGCTTACAACTGCCGATGCCGAGCTCTACAAGAACCCTGACGGCACCTACAACACCAGTCTTCTGATGTCTGACATCGAGGAGTACTATGAGGATGAGATTGTCAATGAACGTAAGAGAGGCAAGCGCACGGTGTCAAAGTACTGGCAGTCCGACACTGAATACACTATGCTTGTAGTCGGCTACTCCGGAGGCGCCACGACGGATTTCTTCGAGACAAAAGTCAAGTCTCCTGCAATTCCGTTCGAAAAGAGCGATGCCGAGGTGGAGGTTGAGTACTGCTTCTTTGACGGAGACGCTCTTGCAGCGAAGTTCCCGGATAAATGGGACGCCGAGTACTATAAGGATGCCTGCATTATGCTCACCAAACTCACTCCTAACGCTTCGGCCGTTCACTGGTACAGCGGCGTCTGGGCTCCGGTTTCAGTGTATGAGATGGGTGTAGACCACCTTATGGCGCTCATCCGCAACGACTCTGCCGTGGCAAACGGAATCGATGTTTACCAGCACAACTGCTGTCCTTGGTACAATAACACCTGGAGCTTCTCCTACGTGGCCGAGGGCGAGGACGGAAACTACGGAAAATGGCATTACATCGAGTTCACCCCGACAAAGGAAGACACCGTTGAACCGTACGACTTCTGGACCAACCCGTATGACGGAGGCAAGGGCGCATCCACGACAACTTCCGTGTACTGTATGCCTAAAGTAGCCGGAGCGGAGCCTGTGGACATCACTCCAGATGTTATCAAAGCTCCTGCAAGGACGAAACGCGGCGGCGCCTTCTCTCCAAGGAAAAGTTATACTAGAGACCTTTAGAAACGATGAAAATAAATAAATTTTTATCGGCACTCTTTTTCTTTGCGGCCCTGGGTTTGTCCTCCTGTGACAAGCCCGAGCCCGAAGTGAAAGACCCGGTTCTTACTGTGGAAGCAGCTGAAAAAGGGCTTTCCGTGGCCAATGCCGGAGGCACTGTCCGAATCTCCTATTCTGTGGAGAATCCGGTATCGGGCGAGACTCTTTCTGTAAGCTGCACTCAGGAGTGGGTGTCCGAAATCAAGGTCACCTCCTCTGATGTTACGCTGGAAGTTGAGGCCAATCCGGGAGATTCCAGAGAGGCAACGCTTAAGTTCTCCTATCCGAAGGCTCAGTCTCTCTCGGTTAAACTCACCCAGCTTGCAGCGGGGGAGGAGATAGCCCTGTCTCAGACTGAAGCTGACCTTTCCTGTGGAGCGGACAGCCTGGAAGTGACCGTCACGAGTGACCGCGACTGGACTCTCTCCGGTGGCGAAAACTGGGTGAAAGCATCCGCGGAATCCGGAAAATCGGGAGATAAGGTGAAGTTTCGCCTTGAGGCGAATCCCGATCCTTCCTCAAGAGAGGCTAAGTTCGTATTCACCTGCAACACGAAAACAGTTACGCTTACCCTTCGCCAGGGCGGAATGGACGTAAGTGCGATGATTAAAGACCAGACGCTCAAATCCCTTCTTATGAGCGCGGACACGGATTCCGACGGGAAAATCTCCCTCGCCGAGGCCGCTGCCCTTACAAGGCTGGAGTACAAAATGAGTGATGACTCGGCCCTTCCGATTATGAGTCTTGAAGGACTTGAGTACTTTACCGGTCTTGAGACTATCAACCTGCAGGAGCAAGAGTTCGCCGAGCTGAACTTGAGCGGCCGCACGGCACTCAAGTACCTCAATGTCGCAAGCAACACCTACCTTGAGAGCGTGGACCTTAGCGGGTGCACGAATCTCGAGACCGTGTTCGTCTCTCTTGACAAGGCTCTTCTGAGCGTGAACCTGAAGGGATGCTCGTCTTTGGTGAATTTCACCGGATACGGCAGCGGCCTCACGGAAATCGATGTGAGAGAGTGCCCTCGCCTGGAGTCTCTTACCGTCTACTCAAGCAACATAGTGACCCTGGATGTGAGCCGCTGCACGGAACTTAAGAACCTCAATGCAGGCTGCTCAACCCTCACTTCAGTCACGCTTCCTGAAAATTCCAAGATAGAGACCCTGTCCCTTTCCGAATCAAGCAAACTCAAAAGCGTGGACCTTTCGAGGACCCCTTCCCTGAAGAGCCTTTCTGTCGGAAGCTCGGCGGTGACTGAACTTGCAGTGGACAAGTGCCCTCTTCTTGAGACCATCACAATGGATTTCTGCAAGAAGATAACCAAGCTGGACGTAAGCCACAATATGCACCTGAAGTCCATCTCCGCTATGCTTTCCGGCCTTTCAAAGGTTACGATGTTCGAAGGGCAGTGGGACGAGATTAAGGACAAATGCAACGGAATCAGCCTGAGTATGGTCACCAGCGTGGGAATCGACTATCCTGCCGACTGTGCCGCTTTGATAACAGACAGCGGTCTGCGCGCCTATGTCATTGGAAAATATGACACCGATGGCGATGGAGTAATCTCCGGCAGCGAGGCTGAAAATGTGACTGAGATTAAATACGCTTCAAAGAACCTTACTGAGTTCAGCGGGTTCGAGTATTTCAGGCACATCAAAAGTCTTAACCTCTCCGGCAATTCTCTCACAAAGATTGACCTTGGGATGTTCGCAAGTTCTCTTGAGGAACTGGACCTGTCCTACAACCAGCTCACTGAGCTTTCCCTTTCGGGAACAAAGGCGCTGAAGGTGCTGTATGTGCCGCACAACAACCTCACTTCCTGCACGGGGCTCAGCGGAATTGACCTGTCTTCGACTCTTCAGACCATCAATGCTTCGTACAATAAGCTGACTTCATTCAAGTGCACCTACGCAAAGTCGCTCAAGAATGTGGACCTTTCCAATAACGAGCTGACTGTGTGTGACTTGGAGTACTGCAGCGCTATTGTGGACCTGAACCTGAAGGGTAACCATCTCACGGAAGACACCGGGTCGTTCGTGCGTCCGTTCACATTCACGGCGCTCCAGTCCATTGACGTGAGCGGAAACGACTTCGTCAAGATGCAGAGCGACGTCACTTGGACTGACAAGTGGACCTCCCTGCTTTCTTTTGCCTGCAACAACTGCGCAAAGCTTCAGGAAGTCGATTTGAGCTATTCCACTTCGCTGGTGGCTCTTGAGGCTACGTCCTGCCCTCGTCTTGAGTGCATTTACGTCAGTTCATCCGCCAATCCGCAGATTACAAAGGATTCAACAGTAGAGATTATCAAAAAATGAGAAAATCCCTAAAAGCAGTCGCAGTCATCTTCTGCGCAGCCCTTGCCCTTTGCTCCTGCCACAAAAAGTCGGCTCAGGAGACCCTTATCGGGGACTGGAATCTTTCTTCAGTCTCCACAAAATCGGCCACCATCGGGACTCAAACCGTGGACGTTTACCTCTCTTTCCGTGATGGGGGAGCATTCTCCCTCTATCAGAAAACAAGTGACAGCGAACTCTGTTACAAGAAGTTCTCCGGCACCTGGTATCTTGAGAGCGGGGTTCTGAGCGGGGTCTATTCCGATGGGACGGAATGGGGCGGAAGGTACAATGTGACGCTTTCCGGAGAATCGCTTACGCTTGAATCCATCTCCACGCCTTCTGAAACCTCGGTTTTCCGAAGGACGACAATTCCTTCAGAGGTGATAGAGGGCAGCAGGTAATTAAGTGATTGCCGTTTAGTAATGAAATTGCACGCTATGGGTCATCCCTGGCGTGCAATTTTAGTTTTACCGATTTTATGACTATTTTTGCGTGGTTTTCCCTGCGGAAGGCGTCTTGGGAGATTTATGTCTTGACCTTCCTCTCGGAATTTGAAATGATCAGGCTATGGCAGATATAA
>CAVEYE010000123.1:0-18276 GCA_963619595.1 bacterium
AGTGAGTGACGGGCGCATTCGGGGGCGATCTGGCAGTAAGTTGGAAAAGAGGCCCGACAGTAAGGCAGACAAACGAAGGTCTGGTCGTGAATCACGACCAGACCTTCGTTGTTTTAATTGATTCTCAATCGGTTACCGCCACGCCTTAAAGGCCGGCGACCGACGGGGAACACTCAACGGCCACGGAGTATGGTCTCGATGAAGGCGATCTCCCGGCGGGAGGTAGCATCCCAACTGAACTCGGGGTTGAGAGGCTGGGCGATGTGCGTCGTGGCGGTGAGGTAGCGGAGGACCTTCTCGGCGAATTTCCGGACAAAGTCATCATCCGGAACCTGGACGCTGTTTTCTGACGGATCCGTATGAACGGACTCCCCCGACGCAAGCGGAACGCAATTTTCCTCTCCGATGACTTCGGGGATGCCGCCGACAAGAGAGCCGACGACATTGCAGCCACAGGCCAGGGCCTCCACAACCGCCAACGGAAGTCCTTCATTGATGCTCGGCAGGATCACGACATCGGCGGCATTGAAGAATTCCGGCATCTTTTCAGGATTCTGGCCGCCCCAGAAGCGGGCGGGCAGACCTTCGGAGAGGGCTTCCATCTGCTGGCGGAATTTTCCATCGCCTATCAGCCAGAATTCAACGTTGGTAAACTTCTCAAACACAGCCCTGAATATTCTTGGAACGGCGAGAGGATTCTTCACCGCGAAGAAATTGCCCGCGAAGGCCACGACCTTCCGGTCCTCGACGCCCCATTTCTTACGGAGTGCCGCCCTGTCAGCGTCCGTGAAGCGTCTGAATATAGGGTTGTAGCCGTTATAGAGTACCTCTTTGACACCGTTCGGAGTGATTCTGCCGGATGTCCGCAGAAGGGTACGACTAACGAAAAAGTTCATATCGGCGGCCTCGATCAGGTCGCGGGTGGCCTTGAAGACCGCCTTGCTGGCGAAGGGCTTGGTGTGGATGTCCGAACCGTGCCAGGTGACCGTGTAAGGTGTCCCTGTGGATTTCTTCACAAGTTCAGCCACCTCGCCTCCTTGGAGGGAATGAGCCACAATCAGGTCGTAGTGCGGTAAGGACCTGGCTATCTTTCTGTTGTGGATTGCTCGGAAAAATTCCGGCCAGTGCAGGAAATAGTAGAGGAAATAGTCCACAAAGGAAAATCTCCTCCAGTCCACGCGGATCTTGACACCGTCGATCTCAACGCTCTCTATGCGTTCCTGCTTCGGTGTGTGCTTGAATTTCCTTACCAGCCAGGGTTCATACACGGTGAGCAGCAGCACGTCGACGCTGCAGTCACCATTCCGGACCAGCGACTTAGTCCTGCCGATGACGGCATTGAAAAAGCCTCTCCGCTGGTAAAGATACTCTTCGAATATGACAAGTATTTTTTTCTTCATTCAACTTTCGCAAGTACCTAAATACATGTGGCAAAGAACCTTATCCCTCATTATTCTCCATAGACATCCCGATGGAAGGCCGTGTTGAGCCGCGCGGCCGCCAAGGCCATATAAAACTTCAATTTGTCCTTTAACGAAACTCCGGGCAGACACCAGACTTTAGAATCCACTTCAGGGAATATGTCCAGCCAAGCCTTGCTGTATTTTTTGCGCATCGCCAGGAGGGCCGCCCGGCCCTTCTGCCTGTACTTGAGAATCAGAAGTTCCTTGGAGTACTTGTCAGTCAGGCCATCGCAGTCCAATGCGGCGAGTACATCAGCCAGATTCCGGACCGCATCGAGACGACGTCTGAATCTTTTGTCCGGGTCAGGTGTGTTCGAGATGGAGGCGCGGTTGTAGAAATAATTGTACGACAATTTGTTGACGACTCCGAACCTGCTCGAGCGGAGAACCAGCTGGGTTGCCATCACCATGTCCTCCCCCATTGAATACCGAGGGTATATGAAGTCATCCGAATACAGGGATCTTTTGCAGAGCCTTGACCATACGGCCCAGGAATCCGCACTGGTCAGCATAGACCTGACCAGCGCATCCTTGTCCGTGAAGGCCGGATAGTTTTCCCTAAGCACCTCCACTCCGTCTGTCATCCTGAAGCCGCAAATGACCATGTCGGCATCGATCCTCTTCGCCTCTTTGTACATAAGTTCATACATGTCGGTCTCCACCCAGTCGTCACTGTCGCAATGGATGATGTATTCGCCGGTGCAGAATTGTATTCCATACCGCCGGACGGCAGCCAGGCCGCTGTTCACCGGCATCCTCAGAATCCTCGAAGTCTTACTTTCCCTCGCCAGGCGAGATCGATATTCCTCAATAAGCGCACTGAGTATCTCGATGGATCTGTCCGGAGAACAGTCATCCACGAATATGTACTCGATGTCGTCCAAAGTCTGCTCGAACAGACTCCTGGCACAACGCTCTATGTATTTTTCCACCCCGTAAACGGGGACCAGGACACTCACTTTCGGCATAGTCTCTTCGTGATAACCAAATACACAGGATATGCGACCGTCCAGACGGCCACCGCCAGGCCAACGCTGCATCTGGACACCTTCACCATCAACACCGTCGGCCACCGACGGTTGTTGTAATACTCCGGCTTCAATGAAGACAGGATTCCGCAGGCTTCCCTGTAGCGACGACGGCGCAGCAATTTTTCTATGAACCACAAGACGAGGTCATCCATCCTGAAGGCGAACAGAGGACATTGATGTTTGAATTCTATGCCCCGCCAGGCTGTCCGGATGAGGTCTTCAGTCTTTTCATTGCTGGTGGCTCCTTCCGAGTTGAAATAATAGTTATAATACACAGAGTCGATTGCCTGCAGTCTTTCAGATTTCGACATCACCGTCATCATAAAGATCTGGTCCTCCGCCAATTTCAGATCTTCCTCAAATCGGACGTGGTTCTCCTGAACGATAGAATTCTTCAAATAAGCCCCCCACACGCTCAGATTGAAGTGCCGGTCCGTGATGTAACTAGGCAAATCCAAGACATCCGTCGGGACGAGGTGTTGAGTCTGCAGGACAGTTCCATTCTCATCAATCCTCTTGAAAGGGAATTGCAGCACATCAAGCCTGTTTTTCTCAATGATCGGGAGACAAACGGCCAGGTTGTCAGCGTCAATCCAATCATCCGCGTCCACAAAAGTCAGATATTCCCCCTGGACATTGTCCAACGCAAGATCGCGAGCGGAACTTACCCCGCCATTCTCTTTGTGGAAAACTCTGACACGGCGGTCTTTTTGAGCATATTCATCGCAGATTTCCCCGCTGCGGTCCGGCGAGCCATCGTCAATCAGAAGTAACTCCCAGTCTGAATATGTCTGGGCGACGATGCTGTCGACGCATCGTCTTAAGTACTTCTCCGCCTTGTAGACAGGAACGATAATACTGACTTTCGGCATATTCATATCTTCTCCTCTTGGATCTGCCCTTTCAGCCACCCCACAGACATCTTCCTTTCCTCTTCCAATTTCCTGTTGACTTCGGGCCAGTTTACAGCCTCTTCGTTTTCCGGCAGGCTTTCCATCATCCGGTCCTCCAGCCCGAGCAGACCCAGCAGCGATTCAAACCGGCTGTTGCCCCTATGGACATTGGCATAGACATAGAACTCCTTGTTGAACATTATGGAAAACGCTGTTCCGTGAAATGAATCCGTGATCACATATGCTGCATCTCTAAAGTATGAGAGCCAGAGTTCCACGCTGTCGTCCGGCCGCACAGCCGGGCCGGCGCTCTTGACGAAATACGGCAATCCTTTCTGCTGTGCGAACTCCTTGACGGCCTCGACCTTCTCCGGAGACCCGTCCAATATATAGGCAAAAACGAAAGCCTCACGCACCGGGACAGCGCCGCACAGCTTGCTATAATCTTCTTTCCCGAGCAGCAGCGTCGGGTCAAGCACTTGTCCGGCATCTACGCCCAAGTGCTTCCGGCACATCTCCACTCCGGAGAGTTCCCGCACCGAAATTCCGTCGAATTTCTTCGCCAGAGCGGCGCAGACGCGGGTCTGAGCCTCTGTGAACTCCCATTCGTCCGTGCCGAACGAGGCGCCGTACGCGACCCTGCGGACATCCCAGCCCGAGGCGAAATCGAAGAAGCACCTTTCAAGCTTCCCGTTGTACCGAGGCCGCCAGACCTGGTCGCTGCCTGCGACCAACACCTGAAAGTGGTATTTCTTTATTACTGAAGGCCGTATGTACCATGTCCGCGGCCGAGTCAGGTTTATGTGTCTCTTGACAAAACGTCTCAATGGAGCCTGTTCACGAGAGATTTTATGCGGCATTGACGGGAATATGGCTTTCCGGCCCAGTGCCTTGCGGGCGGTCACCCTCAACGCTCTGTACAGCCAGAACGACCAGGACATTCTGCCATAATCCACCGTCCACGGCTCGTGGCCCATCCTTCTTAACACTTCCTGCAAGGCATAGTTCTGGAGGATCCCGCCATAGTTCGTCGTCAGGGGCTGAGTTATGATTCCGATTCGCATTTCAGTCTGATTTCCATTCTGTAATTCTTCCAGCCGTGTCTCTTGTCTCTAAACTTTACAGCCACTATCTCCGTACATGCCGGTATCTCTTTAATCTGTTTTGAGGTTTTAAGGGCCACGTCGTGTCCATATCCCCTTCCCAGCAATTTGGCAATCGATGATTTGCAGCGTGCGACCAGACAATGTACCCTTTTCTTGACAGTTGGTTTTGTGCAATCGTGAATCAGTTTGACCAAATCTTCACTGCCCATACGGGAGAAAAACAATCCGCGTGCAGGATGGGCTTCAGGGGAACGATAGCAGGCTGGATTCAAAGGCTTGACTCTTTCATAACTCGTTTCTGAATATGAAATCTTTGTCAAATCAAAACCGGCTTCTCCTTTTGCAGTGTTTATGAAGACCAGACCGGTGCCTTTGTCGTCATCCATTTCCGGGAATACGGAACTTATTCCCCAAAAGTCGGCGATAGTGATGTCGCTTCCGCTGCCGCCGCCTCTGGCTTTACAGTCATAACAAGACGGCCGGAGAATGAGGTCATCAAGAAAAGCTTTCATATAGGGGTTCTGATGAAACGATGACAGCAATGACACCGTGTTGTCACTTTCATTGTATTCCAGGTTGAAACCGAATTTCTTCCACCTGTGTTTTTTATTCCCGAACCCTATGGTTCTTACATCTTTATGCGGACCGACCACTTCATCCAGATACATTCCCCACACCTTGGGGCTGGGGGTGCCGTGGCATACGAAATCGACCGTCAGCAGGTTGTCATACTGTTTGCGAAGGAATTGATGAAGTCCAGCCACCTGGCAAGGCGTGCCGGTGAAGAGGACTTTCCGGCCTTCTGACAGGAAGCGTTCAGCGTCTTTGTACGCATTCCCAATTCTGGCCTGGACATACTTGCTCCCCATAAAGGCCTCAATGCCCTTGATGTCTTCCGCATAGTCGATCACGACTTGCCAATCCTCATCAAACCTGGCCCCGAAAACCACTCCGCCTTCAGCGATAATCCGGCTTGCAAGAATATGGAAAATGCCGCCGGAGGAACTCTTCAGCCTGACGGATTCGTCTTTGTTGATGGCGGCGAGAACTTTCAGAGGGCTTTGTTTTTCAAACGGATGCAATTCATTGCAGACCTTCTCACAGAGGCCGCAACCGACGCAGATGTCCTTGTCGACCTCCGGGTACAGGAATCCTTCGCGGTCCTGGTGCATAGCGATGCATCGCTTCGGGCAAACCGACGCACACGCTCCGCATCCGCAGCAGTTCCGCTTATCCGTTATCTGTATCATCACCTTATCTTCAAAATTTTCATCGCCTTGTCCCAGAAGAATTCCCTTTCCTGCCTGGTGAGGCCTATGAACATCGCGCACAGCCCGACGGAGACCACGCAGGTAAAGCCGACGATTATGAATCGCAGCCAGCCCTCGTCAAATTGCATTCTGACGAACACCGGAAGAAGGACAGAGGCAATGACCGTCAAAAGCACTGGAAGATAGATGTTCTTCAGGTAGCTCTTCACAGGCAGATTGATGAGATCCCTCAGCATAAACATTCTCAGGAACTGCGCTATGGACTCCACGCAAAAATGCACGATGAACACTGAATATGCAGGAGCGCCCAGCTTCAGAACGATGTAGGAGACCGGAATGATGGTCAGGAGCGTTCCGCCGACCACCAGCTGGTAGGTCTTCACCTTGCCTGTCGCCTGGTTCGCTTTCACGCAAGGATTCGCGGTCGTGTAGACCAAGGAGATGCAGATCATTATCTGCGTGAAGACCACTGCGTTCTCCGGCACCGTCTTAAGCCATATCCCCAAAAGGAAATCGGTTTCCAGCAGGATGGGCAGAGAAATGAAATAGAGCAGCAGGAATGAGAACCTCGCGCTTCTGAACATCAGACTGTGCATCTGCTCAAAGTCTCCGACCGCATAGGTTTTGGTAATCTGGGGATTAATGGCAGTCTGGAATCCATCCACGAATTGCTGGACCGCTGACTGGACCTGCACCGCGATCCCCCTGGCGGCATTGGCCGCTGTTCCAAAGAATATGTTGAGCATCATATTCAGGCCTTGTGTGTACAGAACGAACGCCATGTTCCCGAAGAAACTCCAGCCGGCGAGGTTGGACATCTCCTTGAACAAGGGTTTGTCTACCCCGGCCTTGTAACGGGATTCGGAGAAATGTCTGTGGCAGTACCTCGCGTAGATGCCTCTGACGAGCAGCTGCACGCAGAGGATCAGGAGGGCGTAGACGACAAGCTTATCGTACGGTGACAGCTTCAGCAGGAAGACAATCGCCAGTTTCAGAGTGACTTCCAGTATCGAGATGAAGGCGAACGCCGACATCTTTTCGTGCGCTATTATGTCAGCGTTGTAGGGGGTGGACATAATGTTGACGACGCAGGCCACTATCGAACACTGGTACACCCACATCGCCGCCGTCATTCTGGAGTCGGGAATGACCAGCTTCTCTTTGAGGAACCAGAGGCCGACTGTCTCTCCCAGAATGATGATGGCCACGGCGATCAAAGCGTGGATCTGCAAGGATGTGCTGAACACGCTCCGGAGTCTGGACTCATTGCCGGTGGCAAGGTTGAAGTTCAGGTACCGCTGGGTGGAGGCTACCATCGCGCCGTTTATGAAGGTGAACATCGTGATGATGCCGCCTACGACATTGTAGATGCCGAAATCATCCACACCAAGAGTCTGCAGTACGACCCGCGAGGTGTAGAGCGAAACGAGCATCGTGAAGAACATCCTGATGTAGAGCATCAAGGTGTTCTTCGCTATGCGTTTATTGTTGGCTGAATTGTCGGCTGAGGTCATTCAGAATGTTCTGATCCGGTCATATTCTTTCAAGGTTCCGGCGGGGTGACGCAACATAAAATCTCACCCCAGCGGCGCTGGTGTGGCACAAGACGCGGCGGTTCCTTGACTCTACAGCACCGGTGTAAGGCGCGTCGCTCCATGTCGGTCCTCTTTCGCTTTCATATTCATACACTTCCCTCCAGAGGTCGTTTGTCTTCGTGTTTGTCCCTTCCGCCCGGCACCCGGGTGTTCTTGTTTCAAAAGTCACGAAGACAAATGTAAGAATATTCAGTCAGCAAAGCAAGCCTCCGCCTTGTCTACAGCACAATTATCCTTTCACGGTTGAATCTGGTGACTTCCACCCCGTACCTCCATCAGTGTTGTCTACCTGAACAGGTCGTCAAGGGTTATGACTTTGGCGAATCTGCCTATCATAGTGGTTACTTATTTAGCCACAAAGGCATAAAAAGTAATCGTTTTGACCAAATAAGAAATTTAATTCAGCCAAAACAGCATCATTCGCACCACTTTTGGCCGAATAAGGAGCGCTTTCTGCGTCAATTTTCTTCCTTTACGACTGCGGTTTCTTCTGGCCGCCGGCCATATCGGCGAACTTCATGGCCACATCTTCAACGTTTGCCGCGGCGTTCTGCCCGTCAGGGCCGCACTCGTCCGGGTGTTCATCCATCATTATCTTCCAGTACTCTCCATTAAGCATACGGTCGGCTTCACGCAGCACAGAGACATATAAGTTGAAGTTCTCCCGGAAGCTTCCGAGAGTTTTGTCCGCGGTCACGATGCAGGAGGAGTAGGTCTTGTTCTCTGGATAGACGTTCGACTTCACCATCACCATCCCTTCCGTGACCGCCATCGCCGCCCTGGCCAGCGCATCCCAGTGCCAATGGATGGGGCCATCGAGGCTCCACACAATTTGGACTCCCACCTGCTCAGGAAGACGACTGCAATCTATGCCGTACATCTCCCCGCCCAGTTCAAAGGAGATACCTCCGTCCTTGGATTCAACCTTCGTGGTCTTCTCTTTGCGGAGGAAATCCACCAAGGTCTCTTGGTCGAGACGTTTCATGTAGTTTCCGTCCGTAGCGTCCCTACGGGCGAGTTCCTCCTTCAGACCGGATGTCTCCTTCATCTGGTCGATGAACATTTTTTCATACTTTTCAGCGTCCTTCCTGTTATGGAAGAACAGCGCCGCGAAGACAGCGGACACAGCAGCCAGCACCGCGATGATGATTGTAACCATATTCATAACTTTAACTTTTATTTACAACTAAGTACCTATGACAAAATGCCTTATCTCACGTTCAAAGGGCATCGCCCATAAATATCAGTCCACTTGAAACTTGTAACCGCCAAATTTATATACTCCTCTTGTACTGAATTCTTTCCACAAATTTCAGATCCGCAGAATGATCCGCCGCATCAAGATTTGCAGCACAAATATATTGCGTAAAATTTACACTTCAAAATATTTTAAGCAATTTCCTTTCAAAAAGGAAAGTGATATTTGCGAACAAAAGGACAATATATGGAAGGGAATCGGCCTTGAACAGTCCCACGCACGGGATGGCTCCGTCAGGGTTGCCGTGCGTCAATACGGCTTACCCACGCACGGGATGCCACCTGTCAGTCCTGAGGAACGATGTCGGAGAGCTTGATGGCCTGGAAGACTATCTGGGCGGTGCTGCCTTCGTAGAGGATGCCAAGGGTGTCGTCATCGATCATCGTCATGCAGGAATATCCCCAGCCCCTCTCCTCATCGATCATCAATGAATATGGCCAGGTGACTCCCCCGTCCTTGCTTGCCCGGACAGTGAAGTCGATCCTGTCGGTCTTTGAGGCCGGGTTGGCGTACAGAAGGACACCCTTCTGCCGACACATCAGAAGACTGGCCTGACACTGAGGTTCGACCAAGACATCGTTCGACTCGTGGACCTTCCAGGTCTTGCCGAGGTCCTCTGTGACGCAGACCTTGCGGGTCTTGTCCTTGGTCTTGTAGTTGCGCATGTTCAGAAGAAGGACTCCCGGCTCGATCTCGGCCACCTGGTCCTCGCACACGTGCGACATAGCCATTGAAGAGACCTGCCAGGTGTCGCCGCCATCCTTGCTGAAGATGATGCCATCGGACGCATAGACCCCTGATTGCCAAACCTGTACAGGAACGACAAGCGTGCCGTCAGACATCGTGATTCCGCGTCCCGGGCCTTGGAAGATCTGGGCGCATTCAGGATCTTTTACCTGCCCGGTTATGTTGACAGGAGCCTCCCAGCTGCGTCCGCCGTCTCGGCTTCTCACCATCAACAGCTGCGGCACGTCGATCGGGTCGAAACCCTTCGTGGAGGTGGTAGTCGCAGTCTGTCCCTTCAGACCGTGTGCCCAGAGAGCGAAAATGAATATGTCGCCGGACTTTTCATCCACAAGTATGCACGGATCTCCGGTCCCGTTCTGGGCGCGCGGAAGCCCGCCATATTCACCCATATCCATCGCCACCTGCATCTTGCTCCAGGTCTTTCCCCCATCGGAACTTCTCTGCACACCGACATCGATGTCGCTCTGCAAGTCCATGCTCGAATCCCAGCGGATGTCATAGGCGGCTATCAGGTCGCCATCCTTGGTGGTCGCCAGCGCCGGAATCCTGAAGGTGTCGACCCCGTCCTGTCCGTGGTTACGGAACGCTATTGCATAGCGCCGTCCCGAGGACGGTCCCTGTTCGGAGATAGTCATCGACTCTCCGCCCATCTTCACGGATTCGACTTTGACTGAAAAGGTGTCGGTGAGGTTCACTTTGGACGAAGCCACGCTGACGCTGACATAGAACCGGTTGTCTCCCCGGACAAGCTGCCTGTCGAACGGGAGGGTCACCTTGCCGGCCTTGTCAGGCCGGGAGCTGACCAGATCGGTGACATAGCGCTGGTCGCACCAGGCGGAATGGCCGCTGCCCCACTGACGGAAATTAGACCAGATCACGATGGAACCGGATTTAGTGTTAAGGCAAGGGACCGTGCCGGTGTAGACCAGACGGACATCCTTGACGGCGGCGCGGGGGATGCCTTCGATGGAGACTTCGACCTCTCCTGAGGCCTGTCTTGCGGATTCGCTCGGAATCACGATTTCAGAGACGATGTTGTGGTCCCTGTCGAGGACGACGGGAATCCTTGGATTGTAGACGCTGACCAAGGATGAAGCCAGCAGTGTGGACAGTAGTGAGAACATAACAATGCGTTTATCCTGCCAAGATAGTGAATATTTCCGGATTTGCAAGCCGTAGCCTGAACCGGGGCTGGACGATGGCCGGAAGATAGGCCGGAAACAGGGCTGGAGAGAGCCTGGAACGGGGCGCGAAAATATTTGTGGAAAAATTTGGAAACAGGTGGAATAAAATGGAAAAATATTCCTAACTTTGTCACCAAGCGTGAAGAAGAAACTTATGGTCACATTCATCGGAGAATATTCAGCGAAGATCGACGACAAAGGGAGAGTGGTTTTCCCTTCGCCGCTGAAGTCGCTGCTGCCTGAAAACGGTGACCAAAGGTTTGTGATCAAGAAAGATATCTTCGAGGATTGCCTCGAAATGTACACCTACGAGGAGTGGGAACGCCAGTCCGGAGAGGTGAAGTCGAAACTGAATTTCTTTAATCGTGCTCACGCCGCTTTCTGGAGGGAGTACATGCGCGACCGCGCCGTCGTCGAACCGGACGCGAAACTGGGCCGCATCTCCATTCCCAAGAAGCTCTTGGAGTCAATTGGTGTTACAAAAGAGATAGTCTTCTCGGGCAACGATTACAAGATCGAGATCTGGGCCAAGGAACGTTTCGAGGCCGGCGGCATCTCAAATGAAGAATTCTTGAACATCGCCGGACAGCTGTCTCAGGAGAGATAGGAGGCGACAAGGATGTCCGAATACCATACACCAGTGCTGCTTGACGAAAGCATCAGCGCTCTAATCACAAATCCATCAGGTACATACGCCGACGTCACATTCGGAGGCGGTGGTCACACCGCCGAACTTCTTTCACGCTTAAACGACGACGGTCACGTCATCGCCTTCGATCGTGACAGCGACGCCTTGGACAATAAAATCGACGACCCTCGTCTGACGATGGTCAGGGCCGATTTCCGTTTTATCCACAACTTCGTGCTGCTTACCGCATGCGAGACACCGGACCGGAGTCTTGCGGAAAAACTCCGCGGCGGGCTGGACGGTGTCCTCGCAGATCTCGGAGTCTCCTCCCACCAATTCGACACTGCGGAAAGGGGCTTCTCGTTCCGCTACGACGCGCCTCTGGACATGAGGATGAACCGCGAGGGAGGAAAAACGGCGGCCGATGTGGTCAATGAATATGCAGGCGAAGACCTCGAGCGGATCTTCCGGATCTACGGCGAGGTGGACAACGCCCGCAAGGTGGCCCAGCTGATCGTCTCGGCGAGAGACAAAAGCAGGATCGGCACGACGGCCCAGCTGGATGAGGCCATCAAGGCGGCCCTTCCGAAATTCGCCGAGCACAAGTACCTCGCCAAGGTCTACCAGGCTCTGCGGATCGAGGTCAACCACGAGATGCGTTCCCTCGAGAAGTTCCTTGAGGGGGCGGCCGACGCCCTCCGGCCGGGAGGCAGGCTGGTGGTGATCACGTACCATTCCCTGGAGGACAGGATGGTCAAGAATTTCATAAAGTCCGGCAGGGCTGACGGCAAGGAGGAAAAGGACATATTCGGAAACTCCGCCGCTCCGCTGAGGGCGGTGAACCGCAAGCCGGTGCTGCCGCAGGAAAGCGAGATAGCCGCCAACACCAGGGCCAGGAGCGCGAAGCTCAGGGTCGCCGAAAAAACAGAAGGGAGGGACGCAAGATGACAGAACAGCGCAAATGGAGACTTTCCGACATCTGGACCTGGATCAAGAACGCCGTGAAGGCCGCCCTCAAGGGTGAACTGCTGCTCAGGCTCAATGTAAGCCGCTATTTCATCCACATAGTCTTCACCTTCTTCCTCTTCGGGATGAGCATCTTCCTGAGCCTTAAGATCGAGAAGACGCTCGCCATCGTGGAGAAGAACCGCAAGACGCTCTCCGACATCGAGATCTTCCACACGCAGAAGACGGTGGAACTGGCGGGATATTCAAAGATGGACAGGGTCCAGGAGATGCTGAAGGAGAAAGGTTCAAAACTTAAACTGCCGGAAAAACCGGCAGACAGGATAAAATAAAGGGCCGGGGGAAGCCGGCGCACAGGATAAAATAAAACAAGATGGCAGTCAAGAATCAGAACACGACCCAGAAGGAGAAGGACAGGATAGGTTTCATCCTGTTCTGTCTCTATGTGACCCTGCTGGTCGTCGGACTGGTGGTTGTAGGGAGGATTGTCTACATCCAGTGGTTCTGGAAACTTGACCCTAAGATCGAAGCCGACTTCCGCCCACGGACGACCAGCATAGCCACAAAGCATTACCGAGGAGCCATCATCGGCTGCGACGGGAAGCTTCTGGCGATGTCCACTCCGTTCTACGACCTCAGGATGGACTGCACCGTGCAGAAAAAGGAGTTCGCCGAGAAAGCGGCGGAGAATCCCGCCCTGGACAGTCTCGAGCGGAACTGGCTTAAAGGAGCTGAGGAATTCTCCATAGTTCTTGCCGAGGAGACCGGCAAGGATGCCGGCGAGATCTACAGATCCATCACTGAAGGGAGGAAAAACGACGCCAAGTATCTCAAACTCGCCTCGAATCTTGACAAAGGCACGATCCTGAACCTGAAGGAGAAGACTTCTTTCATGAGGCTGGACCGGAACAAAAGCGGAGTCATCATCGAACGCAAGGACATCAGACAGTACCCGTACGGCACTCTGGCGAGGCGTACCATCGGCTACGTGAAGGACAACAGCAATTCCAACGGCAACAACCACATCGGACTCGAGGGGAAGTACGACTACGCCCTCCACGGCAAGGAGGGCAGAATCTGGCTCAGTCCTTCGGACGGCAGCGAGAGAATCCAGAATTTCGACAGCACCTACGTCAAGCCCGAGGACGGGCTGGACGTGAGGACCACCCTTGACATCACCCTGCAGGGCATCGCCGACAAGGCTATGCGCAGGCAGATGTCCGCAAATCCGGCAATCATCGAAGGCTGCGCCGTGATAATGGACGTGAAGACAGGAGCCATCCGCGCGATGGTGAACCTCAAGAGCCAGAAGGACAGCAGCCTCAACGAGGAGTACAATATGGCGATAGGCTACGCCGCCGAACCGGGTTCGGTGTTCAAGGCGACCACGTTGATGACAGTGCTTGAAGACGGGTACATCAAATCATTGGATGACAAGATACCAGTAAGCAAAGATGGCAAGGTGCCTGGCAAAAAATACGGAGGCATACAACCTGACGACCATTTTGCGAATAAAGGTATTGACTCGACAACAATCCTGCACGGGTTCGAGATCTCTTCGAACTATGTGTTCCAATACCTTGCGGCGCATTACTATGACGATGACCCGAAACGGTTCCTCGACAAACTGTACCAGTACAAACTCGGCCAGGCCTTCGACTTCGATCTCGAAGGCCTCGCGAAGCCTTATATTCCTTCGCCAGAATCCAAGCGATGGACTCCGATCGACCTCCCTCAGGCCGCTTTCGGTTATGCGGTACAGGTGACTCCTCTGCACATGCTGACGTTCTACAACGCCATCGCCAACAAAGGCAGGATGATGAAACCGTACCTTGTGGAGGACCTTGAGAAGGACGGGGTGGTCAGGACAAAGATGGGACCGAGCGTGCTGAACGCCTCGATCTGCTCCAGGGCCACGGCCGACACCCTGCTCAGAGCGATGAAGGCCGTCACCAGCGACGGCACCGCCACAAGGCTGAAAGGAGCGAAACTTCAGGTGGCAGGGAAAACAGGCACCTCGAACCAGATCCTGACTAAAGAAGACATAGATAAATACGGGAAAAAGACCCCATATGAAACAAGCGACAAGCGGCACCGACATCTGGGCACCTTCGTGGGATTCTTCCCTGCGGACAACCCTAAATACAGCGCCATCATCTGTATGAAATCCGGCCTTATCAGCGGCGATCTTTACGGCGGACACGCCCCGGCGGCGGCGATGAGGGATATCGTGGACGCGATCTATGTCCTCGGGCCGGAATGGGGAAGCGAGTACCAGGCTTCGGCCGAGGTGCCGGAGATGACGGCCGGGGAAGAGCCTGTGCAAAGGACGGACGGCAAGACGGCCACGGTCCCTGACGTCAAAGGCCTAGGGCTGAAGGACGCGGTGTACCTGGTCGAGAACAGCGGGCTGCGGTGCAACTATTCAGGCACGGGCCACGTCAGCACCCAGAGCGAAGCAGCGGGAAGGAAAGTGGCGGCAGGAACAACAGTAACACTCACATTGAAATGAAATTAGGAGACATCATACAGAATGCGGGAGCGGTCAAAGTCCGGGGCGACCTCGGGCTTGAGGTCAGCGGCATCTGCTCCGACTCGAGGAAAGTCACCCCTGGAGCGATGTTCATCGCCGTGAAAGGACACGACAGCGACGGACACGCCTTCATAGGGAACGCGCTTGCGGCGGGAGCGGCAGCCATCGTCTACGAGGACGAAGAAGCCGTTTCTGAATATTCAGAAAGCGCCTGCGCCGCGTTCGTCAAGGTGGAGGACTCGCGCAGGGCGGTGGCGATGATGGCCGCTGCGTTCTATGACAATCCTTCGAGGAAGCTCACGCTTGTCGGCATCACAGGCACGAACGGGAAGACCACCACGGTCACCCTGCTCTACCACCTGTTCATGGATCAGGGCTACAACTGCGGCCTGCTTTCCACCATAGCGAATTTCGTCGGGACGAAGAGGCTTGAGACCACCAACACCACCGCCGACCCGATCACCATCAACTCGCTGATGGACGAGATGGTGCAGGCCGGCTGCGAGTACTGCTTCATGGAGGTAAGTTCCATCGGGGTGGAACAGCAGAGGGTGGCCGGACTGGAGTTCAAGGTCGGGATCTTCTCGAACCTGACACACGACCATCTGGACTACCACAAGACCTTCGCTGAATATCTCCGCTGCAAGAAACTGTTTTTCGACAACCTTCCGGCCACGGCCACGGCCATCATCAACATCGATGACAGGAACGGAGAGGTCATGGTGCAGAACACGAAGGCGAAAGTGGTGAGGTACTCCTGCAGGAGCATCGCCGACCACACCTGCCGGATAATGGAGGAGACCTTCGAGGGGATGCTGCTGAAAATCGACGGCCGGGAGACCTGGACGAGGCTCATCGGCCAGCACAACGCCTACAACATCCTTGCGATCTACAGCGCGGCCATCGCCGTGGGAGCGGATCCGGAGGAGGCCCTCGTGTCCATCAGCAGACTGGAGTCGGCTCCGGGAAGGCTCGAGGTGATGAGAGGGCCGCGCGGCCTGTCCGTGGTCATCGACTACGCCCACACGCCGGACGCTCTCGAGAACGTGCTGAAGACCCTCAGGGACATCGACACGGACAAGCAGCTGGTCTGCCTGTTCGGATGCGGCGGCGACAGGGACAAGACCAAGAGGCCCGAGATGGCCAAAGTGGCCGAGGACTATGCCGACAGGATCATCGTCACTTCGGACAACAGCCGCACCGAGAAGACCGAGGACATCCTTGAGGACATCCGGAAAGGATTCAGTGCCAAGGGTTTGGCCAAAGCCGTGTTCATCGCTGACAGAAAGGAGGCGATCAGGGCGGCCATCAGTTTCGCTCCCGATGGAGCGGTCATACTTCTGGCGGGCAAAGGTCACGAGACCTACCAGATCATCGGGAAGGAACACCGCCATTTCGATGAGAGAGAGATAGTGGCGGAAGTGTTCGGAAGCAATGTCAATTAAGGGAAGGAAGCTATGATCTACCATCTGTTTGAACATCTGAGACAGTACGACATACCTGGACAGGGGCTTTTCACCTACCTGTCGTTCAGGGCGATGCTCGCCAGCGTCACGGCGATGCTGGTTTCGTTCTTCGCCGGGCGGAGAATCATCCGCTGGCTGCAGCGCAAGCAGATCGGCGAGACGATCAGGGATCTCGGTCTGGAAGGCCAGATGCAGAAGAAGGGCACGCCTACGATGGGCGGCGTCATCATCATACTCGCCATCCTCGTGTCGGTCCTGCTGTTCTGCGACCTTAGCAACATCTATGTCCTGCTTCTGCTCCTGACCACCGTCTGGTGCGGGGCTCTCGGTTTCGCCGATGACTACATCAAAGTCTTCAGGCATGACAAGGAAGGCCTGCATCCAAAGGCCAAACTGGCCGGACAGATCTTCCTCGGCCTCATCATAGGTCTGACCGTCTGGGTCAGCGACGACATCGTGGTGAGGGAGAAAGTCCCTGTGACAGTCGGCGTGGACAATGTCGTGGAACAGGGCGACACAGGTTCACTCAATGTCGACACCGAGACACTTGTGACCGGCAGCGGATGGAAGATGGAGAATGTGGTAAAAAGCACGAAGACCACTATTCCGTTCGTCAAGAACCACGAGTTCGACTACAAATGGCTCTCCCCGTTCAAAGGCAGATGGGGATGGTACTGCAAATGGGCCATCTACGTGCTGATGATCGTGGCCGTGATCACATCCTGCTCCAACGGCACGAACCTGACCGACGGAATGGACGGTCTGGCGGCCGGCACGAGCGCGATAGTGGGAGTGGTCCTGGGAGTGCTGGCCTGGATCGGCGGCAATCTCATCAACTCCAACTACCTCAACGTGATGTACATCCCGGGGAGCGGAGAGATAGCGATCTTCATGTCGGCGTTCGTCGGGGCGCTGATGGGCTTCCTGTGGTACAATTCCTACCCGGCGCAGGTGTTCATGGGCGACACCGGAAGCCTGACCATCGGAGGAATCATCGGAGTGGGAGCGGTGCTGATCAGAAAAGAACTGATGCTGCCGGTCCTCTGCGGAATCTTCCTGGTGGAGGCCGTGTCGGTGCTGATGCAGAGATTCTACTTCAAGTACACCAAGAAGAAATACGGTGAGGGCAGAAGGATATTCAAGATGTCCCCTCTGCACCACCATTTCCAGAAGGAAGGGATCCCGGCGCTGATCAGCAAGCCTGTACGCGCCATCCCGGAAGCGAAGATAGTGACGAGGTTCTGGCTGATCGGAGTCATCCTGGCCGTGGCCACGCTTGCAATGTTGAAAATAAGATAAAATTGTGAATATGAGCAGAATAGTTGTTTTAGGAGGGGGAGAAAGCGGAGTGGGCGCCGCCGTCCTCGCCAAAGTGAAGGGATTCGACGTGTTCCTTTCCGACAACGGCAAGATTCCGGAGCATTTCGCCGAGGATCTGCGCAGATGGGACATCGACTTCGAGGAAGGCCACCACACGGAAGAGCTTATCCTCAACGCCGACGAGGTCATCAAGAGCCCCGGCATCCCGTCCACGGCCCCGCTTGTGAAAAAGCTTGAGGCCCAGGGGACGCACATCATCTCCGAGATAGAGTTCGCCGGCCGCTACGACACGGCGAAGAAGATCTGCATCACCGGAAGCAACGGCAAGACAACGACCACCTCGCTCATCTACCATCTGCTTGTCAACGCCGGCCTCAACGTGGGACTCGGCGGCAACATCGGCAAGAGCTACGCCTACCAGGTGGCCACAGAGCATTTTGACTACTATGTCCTCGAAATCAGCAGTTTCCAGTTGGACAACTGCTACGATTTCCGTCCGGACATCGCCATCATCACCAACATAACGCCTGACCATCT
Organism: bacterium; assembly: GCA_963619595.1. Classification (GTDB taxonomy): domain Bacteria; phylum Bacteroidota; class Bacteroidia; order Bacteroidales; family UBA932; genus Cryptobacteroides. The sequence goes on from CAVEYE010000123.1 coordinate 17,999, forward strand.
CGACCGCTACGACCACAAGATGGAGAACTACACCAAGGCCAAGTTCCGCATCACGCGTAACCTCCGGCCGGAGGACTGCTTCATCTTCGACTCCGACGACGAGATCACCATCGGCCATCTCAACAAAATAATCGTCACTGCGAAGAAGCTGCCGTTCACCCAGAAGACGGAGGTCGAGCAGGGCGCCTACCTCAAGGACGACAAGATCGTCGTGAAGTACAACGACGACGAATGCGACATATTCCTGAAAGAGCTTGCTCTGGGCGGGAAGCACAACA
>CAVEYE010000124.1:0-7392 GCA_963619595.1 bacterium
CGGCCGGCGGCAGGACTACATCAAGATCGTCCGGCCGAAGGAATCCGGTGTTGTCGGTAAAAGGATTTTGTGATAAATTCGCGTACGGAAACATCAAAACATCTTTGAATATGAAATTGAAAACTGTGTTCGCGGCTTTAACGCTCGCGCTGGCGGTGTCCTGCTCGACTTCAAGGCAGGCCGCCATCCAGGTCAAGACTCCAGCCCGTCCGGCCGGACAGGAAAGCGCCCTGGGACTGACCGTCCCGGCGATGGACACCGTCCGCATAGGCTTTGTCGGCATCGGAAGCCGAGGAACGGGAGCGGTGATGAGATACACCTATATTCCCGGAGTGAAGATCGTCGCCCTCTGCGACGTGCAGCCTGAACAGGTCGAGGCCAACCAGAAGATCCTCGAGGAAAGAGGACTCCCGAGGGCGGCTGAATATTCAGGGTCGACCGAGGCCTACAAGGAGCTTTGCGACCGCGACGACATCGACCTCGTCTACATCTGCACCGACTGGAAGCATCACGTCCCGATCGCCCTCTATGCGATGGAGCACGGTAAGAACGTCGCTGTCGAGGTGCCTGCCGCCAGTTCGCTCGAGGACATCTGGTCGCTCGTGAACACCTGCGAAAGGACCCGCAAGCACTGCATCATGCTCGAGAACTGCTGCTACGACTTCTTCGAGCTGTCAGCTCTCACGATGGCCCAGAAAGGTCTTCTCGGCGAACTCATCCACGGCGAGGGAGCCTATCACCACAACCTTGACCCGTTCTGGGACAGGTACTGGAACAGCTGGAGACTCGATTTCAACCAGTCTCATAAGGGCGACGTGTACCCGACCCACGGCCTGGGTCCAGTCTGCCAGGCTATGAACATCCACCGCGGCGACCGCTTCAAGACCATCGTGGCGATGGAGACCAAGTCTGTCAACGGCACGAAGCACTACGAGGCGAGGAACGGCGGAAAGTGCGAGGATTTCCAGAACGCCGACCTGACGATGACGATGATCACCACCGAGAACGGCAAGACCATCCTCGTCGAACACGACGTGATGACCCCGAGACCTTACAACAGGATGTACCAGCTGGTCGGCAGCGAAGGCTATGTCGGGAAATATCCTGTCCAGCAGGTCTGCCTCAGGGAGAACGCCGGCACCGGCACCCCTACCGACTACAAGAATCCGGGAAAGGAAGTGAAATACTCGGGAGACGGACTTGCGAAACTTCTCGAGGAGAACCGCAGCCCTATCCTGACTCCTGAACTCGAGGCTCTCGCCAAAAAGGTCGGAGGCCACGGCGGAATGGATTTCATTATGGATTACCGCCTTATCTACTGCCTCCACAACGGTCTGCCGCTTGATATGGATGTCTATGACATGGCCGAATGGTGCTGCCTCACCGAACTTGGTAAAATCTCCATCGAGAATGGCAACGCACCTGTGCAGGTGCCTGATTTCACCCGCGGCGAGTGGAACAAGATCAAAGGATTCTCCTACGCTTTCGCTGAATAACGGAAGATTAGCACAGAAATTGTAGAATATGCGCCGGGCTTCAGCAAGATATTTGCGGGGGAGTCCGGCGTTAAATTACTTTAGATAATGAAAGTGTTAAAGATTTTCGCGGTTGCCGCTCTGGCAACCATCCTTGCGGCCCCTTGCCGCGCCAATGTCGCACCGGCCGGCGTACCTGCCGACCAGACATCCACAACAACCCTCACCAAGAGCAACGGCACCTCCGCGGGAGCAGCCCTCCTTTCATTGTACACCCAGTACAAGACCGATGGTAAAATCGATATGACGAACGTCAGCAACATCGCCAATGTCGTCACCCTCGCCAACAACATCAAGGGTCTGAAGTCTTCCACCAGCACTGCCAACTTCGTGAAAGGCCTGATCTCCGGCTCGAAGAAGCTTGTCAACACCAGCAACTCTTCAACCGTTCTCAAGGCTCTGAAGACGATCTCCGGTCTCGACCTGTCCTCTATGGCTTCATCGGCCAAATCATCGGCCAAGTCAGCCGCGAAGTCAGCCGCGACCGACATCCTCTCCAACATGGCCTCCTCTAAGGCAGGCACCCAGGCTAAAGAAGTGGCTTCAGCCGCATCTACCCTCACCTCCCTTTTCAAGACTCTCAAAAAATAAAGGTTAGTTAATGAATATATGGAAGCAGGTCCCGGAAGTCCATCTGACTTCCGGGACCTGTTGTCTTTAGAGGAATTTGCCGGCGGCAACCTTTCACTGCAGGAACGCCGGCCTTCTTTACCTGTAATCTTCGTAGTCCGGCATTCCGAGTCCGGAAAGGAGGCTCTTCAGTTGTCTGTCATCCTTCGGGCAGACCAGCAGCACGTCGCCGGTGTCGACCACCACATAGTTCTCCAAACCTTTGATGGCGTAGAGCTTATGTTTGTCGGCGCTGTAAAGCAGGCTGTCGCGGTTGCCTTCCGAAAGAATGTTTTCGGCAAGGACTACGTTGCCGTCCTTGTTCTTCGCAGAGAAATTCCTGTACAGGGAACTCCAGCCGTCGATGTCAGACCAGCCGAAATCGCCTCTGTAGAGCCACGCCCTGTCGGTCTTTTCCATCACGCCGTAGTCAATGGACACCTTCGGGCAGTCCGAATAGACCTTCTCCAGGAAGGCGGTCTCGTCGCCGCTGCCCAGAGCGTCCTTCCATCCGGTGAAGGTCGAGGTCACGTCCGGGATGTACTTTTCCATCTCCTCTTTGATGACCGAGGCCTTCCAGACAAAGATTCCGGAGTTCCAGAAGAACTCGCCCGTTTTGCAGAAAACCTCGGCGAGAGCCTTGTCAGGCTTCTCTGTGAAGGTCTTGACCTTTATCGGAGTGTTGATGTCGGTCACGGCGTTGCCGCCGGGGGCCTGGATGTAGCCGTAGTCGGTGTCCGGATTGGCAGGGTGGATGCCCAGCGTCATCAGCGCGGGTTTCGATTCGGCATATTCCATAACCCTCAGGATCGCGTCTTTGAAGCGCATCTCGTCCGTTATGAGATGGTCGGCCGGGGTGACAACCACGGTGGCGTCCGGGTCGCGCTTGAGGATACTGAATGTGGAAAAGGCTATGCAGGGGGCCGTGTTGCGGGCGTAGGGTTCGAGCAGGAGGTTGCTTTCCGGGAGTTCAGGGATCTGGCTGCGGACCAGTTCCGCGAATCTGGTCAGTGTGACGACTATGATGTTCTCTGGTCTGACGATCTTTGAGAAGCGGTCGTAGGTCATCCTGATGAAGGTTTTGCCCTCGTCCGTGATGTTCAGGAACTGTTTTGGTCTTGATTCCCTGGTCACAGGCCAGAAGCGGTTCTCTGTACCGCCGGCCATTATGACGCAGTAACGGTTATGGTCATTCATATCTTAGTGCTTACTAATGTACTTTCAATCAATGTCTTCCTGCGTTGTCAGAACATCGGATACCAGGCGTTCGGAAACCACTCCACCCTCTCTTCCCCTCTCTCGAACGTCACCGCCACCACATCGAAATTGATCTCCATTTCGCTGGAAAGGCGCTTGTCCCTGGCCGTCCTCAGCCACCTTGAAGCGGCCTCGGCGATCCTCCTCTGCTTGCCCGCCGTCACGTTCTCTTCCGGCGCCGCCGCCACAGGTGCGACACGACTTTTCACCTCCACAAAATGCACACCATTCCGGTCCAGCGACACGATGTCGATTTCAAGATGCCCCTCTCTCAGATTCCTCCCGATGATGGTATGTCCCAGCCCGGACAGAAACCCGCAGGCCACATCCTCACCCCTCCTGCCCAGCGTCATCCTCTTCGTGGCAGCCTTCTCATCTTTCATAGTCTCAGCTTTTTTGAATATCCTAGAATATTCAGTTATTAATATGTCCGTGAACGCTCTAGTCAAGCTTCACGATGGTCACTCCCGAGCCGCCGAACTGGATGTGTTCATCCTGCACGGAGGTGATTCCCGGAATCGTGCGGAGGAACTTCTGAAGTTCGTCCCTCAGAGCCCCCGTGCCTTTCCCGTGGATGATTCTCACCGAGCCGATGTTCAGCATCACCGCGTCGTCGATGTAGTGCGTGACTATGTCTAGAGCGTCCGAAACCCTTTCGCCTCTGACATCCAGTTCCGGAGAGAAGTTCAGTCTCCGTTCCCTGAGTCCGGAATCATCCCTCGCAGGCCTCGGCTTCACCGTCTGCTTGACAGCGGCTTTATATTCATTTGAAGAGATTCTTTCCACGCGGTCGAGAGGCAGTTTGCTGGTGATGTTGCCGATCGCGACGGTCACGGCCTTGTTGGAGATGCGGATAACCTCGCCCGCCATCCCGTTGTCTTTCACCTTGACCTTCTCTCCGACTTTCAGCACTCCGCCGCGCACCTGGCCGCCGTCGGTCTCAGGCGTGGCCTGCGCCTCCGCACCCTTGCGGGAATTCCTTTTCGCCTTCCTGTCCTCCAGTTGCTTGAGTTTCTTCTCGATGTAGTCGTCGTGGTTCTTCTGCTCCTTCTCCTTCTTGAGCTGGAGCGAGGTCATGAAGCTCTGGAGTTCCTTCCTCGCATCCGAGGTCTTCTCCTTGTCGGCCTGGGACTCCTTGATCGTCCGGATGGTGTTCTCGACGGTCCTGTTGGCCCCCTGGACAATCTCCTGGGCCTCTTTCCTGGCTTGTTCGATGATCTCCCTCTTGGTCTCCTTTATGCCTTCGAGTTCTTTCTGGTAGCGCTCAGTGATGTTCTCGAGCGTCTTGTCGGTGTTCTTTATCCGTTGGAGTTTCTCATCAAGCGCGCGGCGGTTGCGGACAATCCTGCGCAGGTTCCGCTCCATTCCCACGAACTCCTCTCCGGCCCTGTTCTCCGCATCTTTAACGATGTTTTCCGGCAGCCCCATCTTGCGGGCCAGCTCGAAGGCGAACGAATTGCCCGGCATTCCGATGTCCAGCTTGAAGAGAGGCTGGATTTTGGCCGCGTCGAACTGCATAGCTCCGTTGACCACTCCGGTGTCCTGACCGGAAGCGTACAGTTTGAGGTTCGTGTAGTGGGTGGTGATGACACCGTACACCCCTCTCTTGTCCATCTCGCTGAGGATGGCCTCGGCTATGGCCCCGCCGGCGGCCGGTTCCGTGCCTGAGCCGAACTCGTCGATGAGGATAAGGGTCTTGTCGTCAGCCTTGGCGAGCATCGTCTTCATGTCATCGAGGAACGAACTGTAGGTGCTGAGGTCGTTCTCGATGTTCTGGTCGTCGCCTATGCTGACCATAATCCTGTCGAACACAGGTAGTTCCGATGTCTCCGAAGTCGGTACAAGCATCCCCCACTGGAACATGTACTGCAGCAGCCCGGCGGTCTTCAGGCAGGCCGACTTGCCACCGGCGTTCGGACCGGAGATCAGAAGGATATGTTTGTCTTTGGTGAGGCGTATCGACACCGGCACTATGACTTTCTTCTCTTTGGCCAAAGCTCTTTCCAGAAGAGGATGGCGGGCCTTTCTGAGGGCGAGTTCGCCCTCGGTCGAGATGACAGGCATCCCGGCCTTGAAATCAAGCGCCACCTGGGCCTTGGCTACAAGGAAGTCGATCTCGCCGACATATTCAGCGGAATTTATGAGGTCAGGCACGTAAGGACGGACGAAATCGCTGAACGCCGCGAGTATCCTGTGGATTTCCTGCGCCTCTTCGGTCCGCAGGGCCACCATCTCGTTCTCCATCTCGACGATCTCGGCCGGCTCGATGAACGAGGTCTTTCCGGTGGCGGAGGTGTCGTACACGAGTCCCGGGAATTTCTTCTTGCTGGAACTGCTGACCGGAATAAGGAGCTTCCCGTCCCGTACAGAGATTCCCGCGTCGGGATCGGCGAGACCCTCGGCCTGCGCCTGGCGGAGAATGGCGTTGGCCCTCTTCGAGATGGCTCCCTCCTTGGCCTTCAGGCTGCGTCTTATCTCGAGAAGCTTCTCGGAGGCGGTGTCCTTGACATCTCCGAATTTGTCCAGGATTATGTCAATCCGCCTCTGGACCTCCGGAAAACTCATCACCTTTGAACTCATCCTCTTGAGGTTGGGATAAACCCCGTCCTTTATCGAGAGGAAGAAATTGGTGAGCTTGCGGACGGTCTCGACCATTGTCCTCAGTTTGCCGAGAGACAGAAGGTCTATGTTGTAGCCCTCGTTTTCGAGAGGTTTCAGAAAATCAAGGCAGTCGATGTAGCCGTTGGTCGGGAAGTTCTCCTCGAACATCACCACCAGCCTCATCTCGTCGGTGAGGGCGAGTCTGCTTTCGATGACTCCGGCGTCGGAACTGAAAGTCTCTTCCGCCACGCGCGACACCGCATATTCAGTGGAACATTTATCGGCGATGAAGGTCCTGACCCTGTCAAACCCCAGCTTGCTCTCCAACCTTGTGTCAATCCTTGTACCGAGATCTTCCATCATATTCATTGATCGTTATTGTCCTTTTTCGCGCGGGATTTTTCATCCGGGTCGGTCTCGCCCGCGCCAAGGAAGAGTTTAAGTTCGTTGATGTTGCCTATCTTGCTGATTTCTCCGCCGCGGATGAAGGAGATGCCTCCCGTCTCCTCCGAGACCACGATCACGTCCGCGTCCGTCTCCTCCGAGATGCCGATGGCCGCCTTGTGCCGCATTCCGTACTGGGGAGGGATGTCCTGGCGGCCCGTGATAGGCAGGGTGCAGCGGGCGGCCACAATCCTGTCGCCTCCGATGATCATCGCACCGTCGTGCAGCGGGGAATTTTTAAAGAATATGTTCATTATCAATCTCCTGGTGACCTTGGCATCGACTATGTCACCGGTCTCGATGATGAAATCAAGAGAATCTTTGCGGGGGAAGACGATGAGCGCCCCCGTCTTGTCCGCTGACATCGCCCTGCAAGCCTCGGCGATCTCGCCGATTGAACCGCCGGCGAGTTTGTTCTCCTGCACGCCCAGCAGTTTGTTGAAAAGGTCGCGCCCCCTGCCGGTCACACCGTAGCGGGAACCGAACTTCATCAGGAAATGCCGGATCTCCGGCTGGAAGATCACGATAAGGGCGATCACTCCCACATCGATGAAGGTGCCCAGAAAGGCGCTCATCAGCTTCATGTTGAAGGCCGCCACCACCACCCGCAGCACGAACAGCAGGATGATGGCGACGAAGATGTTCATAGCCGACGAGCCTCTCATCCATCTGAAAACCATATAGATGAGAGCGGCGACCATCAGTATGTCGAGGATGTCCGCGAACGAGAAGTTGAGGAATCCGAAAAGGTTCAGAAGCATCGTTGTCGTTTTTCGTAGTGCAAAGATAACGATTTCTCTGATTATTAGGGAGTAGGCTTGTTGAAAACTTTGTTAATTGGAAAAAATTACCTACCTTTGCAGTCCGCAAAATAGTGCGGAATTAAGTAATACATTTATTTACAATTAATTAATCAAAACCAATGCCTGGATTAATTGGAAAGAAA
>CAVEYE010000125.1:0-21153 GCA_963619595.1 bacterium
CCCCCGAGGCGAACCAGCGGCCCTCGTCGAACTCGGCGTAGGTCGGGAGGTAGATTTTAGGCACGATGCCTTTGAGGCCTCCGTTCCTGATCGTAAGTGCGCAGTTGTAGAGCCTTCCGCGGAAACGCACTGGCGCTCCGATGACCACGGTCACGTGCTTGCCCCTGGTAAAATTGATTATCCTGCCGACGGCCTCCTCGGACTTTGTCAGCAGAAGATTCTGCCCGAAAAGGTCTAGGCAGGTGTAGCCTGTCACCGAAAGTTCCGGGAACACCACCAGCGAGGCCTGACTGTTTTCCGCCTTCTCGATCAGGCGGCAGATTGATTCGGCGTTGTGGTCCACGTCCGCCACCTTCACTCTCGGTACGGCGGCCGCGACCCTGAAGAATCCAAGATCCATTTTTTATTAATATTTACGAATATCTATCTATTAATATCTAAATCATCGAATGTTTATGCATTGGCCGGGTCGTTGCCGCGGTCGTGCCGCTCCCTCTCTTCGCGGATTCTGGCGTTGACAGTCACCGCCACGCCCCTGTAGAGGAAATACACCCCGATAAGCAGGATGCAGACGTTCACCCAGGTCTTTCCCTCGCCGCAGAAAAGCAGGGTGCCGCCGAATCCGAGGATGAAGACGGCGAAGACGAAGTAGAGTATGTTGACGTGTCTCATTGTCTTCCGTTTACAGATTCTCTATCATTCCGGTGAACAGCGCGCACATCGTGTCTGCCGCGGCGTCGGCCGCTTTGACCACATCGTCGCCGTTGTTCACGTAGTCCGGAGCATAGTCGTCGTGCGCCTCGTTGGTGATCACCGACATACCGAACACGGGGATGTCCGAATGTCTGGCCACGATCACCTCCGGAACGGTCGACATCCCGGTCGCGTCGCCGCCGATTATGCGGATGTACTTGTACTCGGCCGGAGTCTCGTAAGTAGGGCCGGTCCCGGCGTAATAGACTCCCTTGTGGAGTTTGACTCCTATCCTGCCGGCTACCTTCTCGGCCAGCGCTATCAGACCGAGGTCGTAAGGCCTCGTCATGTCAGGGAATCTCGGGCCGAACTCGTCAAGGTTAGGGCCTACCAGCGGGTTAGGCAGATGGTTGAGGTGGTCTGTTATGATCATCAGGTCGCCCACTTTGTAGTCGTAGTTGACTCCGCCGGCAGCGTTGGAGACGAACAGATACTTGATGCCGATGACCTTCATGACCCTTATCGGAAGGGTCACAAGGTCCATCGGGTAGCCTTCGTAGTAATGGATCCTGCCCTGCATCGCGATGACGCTCTTGCCGCCGAGAGTCCCGACGATGAAGTTGCCTTTGTGGCCGAGCGCCGTCGAGACAGGGAAGCCCGGAATGGTCCGGTAAGGTATGGTCAGTGGATTTTCAATGCTTTCGGCCAGTTTGCCGAGTCCGCTGCCAAGCACGATGCCGACCTGCGGTCTGAGGTCGCCGAGCTGCTGCTTGACATAGTCGGCGGCCTTGTGTATTCTTTCAAGTCTTGCGTCCATAATCGGTATGGTTGTTAGATTTTGATCGTTCTTTCGATGGCCTCCCGCGCTCCTTTAAGAATCTCCTTCTCTCCGTTGACTTTACGGTCGCGCATCACGAACCTGCCGCCGCAGACCAGAGAGGTGACGCAGTCGCTGTGAGCCGAGTAGATGTAGTTGGCGAGGAACGGAGCGGGGGAAAGGAAGAAGGTGTTGTCGGTGTCCACGATCTGGATGTCGGCGCTGTAGCCCTCCTCGATTCTGCCGGCCTTGATTCCCAGGGCCTTTGCCCCGTTGACGGTGGCCATGTCAAGAAGAGTTCCGAGAGGCAGGGCCGAAGGATCCTTCCTCCAGGCTTTCTGGAACAGGGCCGTGGTCTTCATCGTCTCGAGGATGTCCAGATTGTTCGACGACGCGCAGCCGTCAGTACCCAGGCAGACGTTCGCCCCGGCCTCTGAGAGTTCCTTCCACTTGAATTTGTAGCCGGACGACAGCTTGGTGTTGGAGTTGATGTTGTGCACGCAGTTGACCTTGCGGCTTCCGAGGATCTCTATGTCCTTGTCGCTGAGCCAGAGGGAATGGGCGGCGATGACGTCGGGACCCAGGACTCCGAGCGAGTCGAGATATTCAACAGGGGACAGCCCGCCGTGCGCCTTCTTGCAGTCAAGGTCTTCGCGCTCTGTCTCTGCGACGTGGATGTGGATCCTGAGGCCGTTCCTGCGGGCGAAATCCACAGCCCAGAGGATGGTCGGCTCGCTGACTGTGTAGATGGCGTGGATGCCGATGGAGAATATGTTCATAGGCCCCCACGAGGCGGCCTCGCTGAAAAGCCGCTGGCACCGCTCTTTCTGCAGTTCCGCCTTCTCCTTGTCGAAATTGTCTAGGAACATGTAGCAGGAAGCCCCGCGGAGTCCCATCTCGGCAACGGCCTTCGCGCCGCTGGCGGCGTGCCAGTAGTGGTCGTTGAATGTGGTCGTGCCGGTCCTGATCATCTCAAGAGCGGCGGCCTTGGTGCCCCAGTAGACGAAATCGGGGTCGATACCGGACTCGATCTTCCAGATGTGGTCCAGCCAGTCCTGCAGGACCATGTCCTCGCCCACACCCCTCATCAGGCTCATGGCGGCGTGGGTGTGCATGTTGACGAGGCCCGGAACGGCAGCCTTCCCCTTGCAGTCCACGGTCTCCACACCGGAGGCCGGCTTAGGGGCAAGGTCGGAATGCGGCTCGACCTTGGCGATGAGACCGTCAGCTATGGTGATGTCCACCTGCCGCCCGTCGAGAGTGATATCTTTAAGAAATATTCTGTCCATAAATTTCTGTGATTATTATATTTTCCAAATATAAGGAAAAAACGGATATTTTGGTAGTCAGGACCTGCCGGAGACAAAAAAAGACGGCTGGAGACCAGCCGCCTTTTCAAAATGTAAGTAAATCATCTACTCCGCGTAGGAAGCAGGAACGAAATCAGACTTCAGCAGATAGTCGGCGCACATCTTCATACTCTCCTTCCAGTCGCCGTTGGTGAAGGCTTCGATCTCGACGACAATGCCTTTCACACCGGCGACAGCGATGTTCTTGAATATGGCGTCGAAGCCGACCATTCCGCTCTCGCCGAGCTCACGATGGTCTTTGATGTGCAGAAGGGTGAAGCGGCCCGGGTATTTCTTGAAGTACTCGACAGGGGAGACCTGGCCTCTGACAGCCCAGTACACATCCATCTCGAAGAAGACGAGTTCAGGGTCGGTGTTCTGGAGCATATAGTCGTAGACCACCTGGTCCTCCACTTTCTGGAATTCGCGCGAGTGGTTGTGGTAGCCGAACTTGATCCCGTTCTCCTTGCATTTCGCACCTATAGCGTTGAAGTAGTCGCAATAGGTCTTGATGCCTGCGAGGGTCTCAGGAATCTTGTAGGAAGGGCAGACGATGTACTCGCAGCCGGCTGCCTTGTGGGCGGCGATAGCCTGGTCCCACCATTTCAAGGCTTCCGTGAAGTTTCCGCTCTCAAGCTCTTCGGGTGTAAGATTGTGGCCGATGTGCGTGGAGAAAGACTTCAGACCGGCTGCCTCAAGGTCTGCCTTGTAGGTCTCCGGATCCACTCCGTAGATCTTGCCGTCAGAGTAGCGAGCGGCCTCCACCGAGGTGTAGCCCATCTCCGCGAGAGCCTTGAGGACATCTTCGTGGTTCTTGGCATATTTCTCGGGATTACCGATTTCGCTCCTGATGCTGTAGAGCTGGACGCTGATGTCTTTCCTTACCGGCTCCTTGGCCTTGTTTCCGGCGCATGCGGACGAGCCGAAAACAAGAACCGAAGCCATTATGATCGCAGATAACTTGTTCATCAGTCAAACTAGTCAAGCACCTTTACGCGGATGTTGCGGTACCACACGTCGTCACCGTGATCCTGGAATCCGATGTAGCCTTCGTGGTTGTCGCCGCCGCAGTTGTTGAGAAGCTCGAAGGCGAGAGGCCATTTCTCCTGGGAGAACTTGGAAGCCTGGAGCATGTCGGTCCACTGCTGGGTCCAGAGATGGTACTCGACCACGTTCTCGCCGTTCTGTCCGTGTACGACGGTGCCTTTGTAGACCATGATCTTGCCGGTGTTCCACTCGCCGTAAGGCTTCTGGTTCTGAGGCTTGGCAGGAATCATGTCGTAAAGTGAAGCTGACTGGCGGTTGCCGTCCACGCCGAGAAGGGCGTCAGGATGGTTGGCGTTGTCAAGCACCTGGTACTCAGGGGATGAGATGTAGATAGGAGACCAGACGACAGAGCTGTCGGCTTTGTACTCCTTGACTTCCTGGGCTAGGTAGAGGACTCCGGAGTTGCCACCCTTGGAGACCTTCCACTCGAACTCAATCTGGAAATTCTTGAACTTGTGGGCGAAGATGATGTCGCCGCCCTGTCCTGTCTGGCCCTCGCCTGAGCCTGTGCCGGCGAATTTGATGCAGCCGTCCTCAACGCTCCAGCGTGAAGGAACGGTGTCCTTGCCGTAGCCGCGCCATCCGTTGAGGGTCTCTCCGTCAAAGATGACATAGTAGCCGTCCTTGTCCTGAGGTACGGAAGCGAGGTCGACCTGAGGTTTCTCCACGCTGATGTAGGATGGAGCGCCTTCCTTGTTGACGACCGTCTCCACGGTCTCGGTGCCTGTCCACTGAAGTTCGGCCGTAGCCGCGGCCTTCTTCTTGCCGTTGCCGCAGGATGCGACGCTCAGCGCCATGGCGGCGAAAGCCGCGCAGTATACAATCTTTTTCATTTCTTTATGAATTTTATGAATATTTAAATGTCAATTTTTTATTAATACTCAACTTTCGCAAGTGACTAAATGCATGTGACAAAGTACCTTATCTCACGTTTGAAGAGTATCGCACTATAAAAAATCATTTCACGTTACCCTTCCCCTAAATCCCCTTCCTCGGGAAGGGATGCACTTCGTGCACCCCGGAGGGCCTCTACGTTACCCCCTCCCTAAATCCCTCCCCTCGGGGGAGGGACTTGCTCCGTCACTGTCGTGACGGGAAATAAGGTGTTTCGCACATGCGAAACTCAAATTATTAATATTTGCGATGAACGGTTATTCCGGCATGTCTGGAAGGGCGTAGCCGTTCTGATAGTCGCGCTTGATCAGCTTCTTGGCGAACTCGCGCGCGTTGATCGGGTCTGTGTACGTGTTCTTGAAGGTAGGGTGTCCGTCCTTGATGGAGAATCCGTCCTTCTCCATGATTTTGATCGTGGCGTCGGCAGGGATGTTGGTGAACTCCATCTTCTCTCCATCCCACTCAAGCACCTGGTGGAGACCCTGGAGCCTGACTGCGGCCACACCCAGGTCGACCATCTCGACGAACGGACCGGCCTCGCTGAAGTCTGAAGCGGAAGGAATTCTGGAATCCGGATCCTCCTTGCAGGCACGGATCCAGTCCTGCTGGTGTGAAAGGGTGACCTCGCGCAGACGTGAAGGCACCTCCGGATTTCTGCCAGAAACAAGGATAGGATTCTTGCCGTAACAGCCGGTGATCATGATGTCCTTTGTGCCGTAGAATATACTGCAGCCACCGTTTATGTTAAGGTTGAAGCCGGCAGGCAGACCTTCGGGTCTTTCTGGCCTGAAACCGCCGTCGTACCAGCGGATGTCAACTTCAGGAAGGGCGAGTTTCGCCATGTTCTCCCTTGCAGGGAACGTGAGGTGGATCATCTCGGCTGAAGGGCAGCTGTCGGTCAGCAGTTTGGTGGATGTGGCCTCCACCTTCGTAGGATAGCCGAGCTTGAGTCCCTTGAACGGAACGTGCATTATGTGACAGGCCATGTCGCCCATCGCGCCTGTTCCGAAATCCCACCAGCCGCGGAAGTTCCACGGAGTGTAGATCGAGTTGTAAGGACGCATAGGGGCCGGTCCGATGAAACTTTCCCAGTTGAGGGTGGAAGGAACTTCCTCGACCTTGTCCGGTCTCTCGAGTCCCTGTGGCCAGATAGGACGGTCGGTGAAGCAGTCAACTCTCGTGACCTCGCCGATCTCTCCGTTCCAGAGCCATTCGATGGCCTTCTTAGTGCCGGCGAAAGAAGCTCCCTGGTTACCCATCTGGGTGGCCACGCGCATCTTGGCGGCGAGTTTCGTAAGAAGCCTGGCCTCATAGACTGTCAGGGTGAGAGGCTTCTCAACATAGACGTGCTTCCCGGCGGCCATCGCCTGGGCGGCGATGATGGCGTGCGTGTGGTCGGCTGTGGCGATCATCACGGCGTCGGCCTTGTCGAGCATCTCGTCGAACATCACGCGGTAGTCGTTGTACTTCTTGGCCTGAGGGTATTTGTTGAAGACGTGGTCGGCGTACTTCCAGTCGACGTCGCAGAGTCCGATGATGTTCTCTGTCTCCATCTCTGCGAGGTCAGCGGCGCCGCGGCCTCCGATGCCCACACCAAGGATGTTGAGCTTGTCGTTTGCGGCGACCTTCTTCTTGTCCTTCTTCTTAGGCTCCGGGGACTTCTCACCGGCGATGATGATGTTCGGTGCGACCGCCAGACCGGCCGCGACGGCTGTTCCTGTCTTAAGGAAAGAACGTCTTGACATTTCTTTACTCATTTCTGCTTTTTTTAGTGTATGTGTAAATTTGTTCCAGTGTCATATTTCAGTCGGTAAAATTAGCCATTTTCGGGATAAAAATCAATTTAATCCGCACTAAAATCGTTAAAGTGGCGGACGCACAAAAAAACGGCCGGCGGATGCCGACCGTACATATTCATAAATACCCCGCCCGGAGGCGGCGAAGGCTATAGTTCATCGAAGTCCACGTCGCTGAAGTCCTTGTCCCCGCCCTCTTCAGGCTTTTTGGGCTCAACGTGTTCAGGCTCGGTGTGTTCCGGCGTGCCGGGCAGAAGGTTGTCCTTCATGTAGGCGACGACCTCGGCGAGACCTTCCTGGAACTTCTCGAAATCTTCTTTGTAGAGGAAAATCTTATGCTTGTCGAAGGTGAAACTGCCGTCCTGCTCCTGCCTGCGCTTGCTTTCGGTGATGGTCAGATAGTAGTCGTTGTTGCCCTTTGTGGTCTTAACGTCAAAGAAATACGTCCTCTTGCCTGCCCTGACGGGTTTGGAGTAGACGTCTTCCGTGTTGCGGTCGGAGAAGTTTGACCGCTCGTAGTCATCTTTGTACATCTTGCGCTGAATGTTTTTGTTATCCGCACAAATTTAAGAAAAATCTGAAATTGTGTGTTATCTTTGCATAAAATTTCGCAACACGAGAAAAACAGCTTCTTAATTATGCTCAACAGAAGAATACTGCGCATCAAAGCCTTCAAGGTTCTGTACAGCTACGCCGAGAATCCGTCGATGACGGCCGCCGAGGCCGAGTCGATGCTGGAGGCCTCCTGCGAGGCGACAAGGTCCTTGTACCTCTTTATGCTCGACATCATACCTTACCTCACGGCCGAAGCCTTGACGCGCATCGAGAACGCCAAGACCAAATTCGTCCAGACAGAGGAGGAAAGGAACCCTAATCTGAAATTCACCCGCAACGCCGTGGCGGCCGCGCTCGAGGCCGACCCTGACTTCAGGAAGATCCTCTCCCGCCGCAAACTTTCGTGGGAGCCGTACGACGCCCTGGTGCGCTCGGTGTACGATTCCATCTGCTCGAAGGAGTATTTTAAGGAATATATGAACTCCGGAGAGTCTTCCGTCGAGGAGGACTGCAGGTTGTTCATAAAGATCTTCGAGGAAGAGTTCGTGGACAGCACGGAACTCGAGAAAATCCTCGAGGACCAGTCCATTCTCTGGTGCGATGACCTGGCATATTCATTGACCGTCTGCTGCGACACCCTGAAAGCGCTTGCGAAGGGACACCGCTGGTCGCTGCCGCCGCTTTACCGCAGCGACATGATGAGTCCCGGAAAGGCGGTGGAGAGCGACAAGTCCTTCATCTACAAACTGCTGCGCACAGCCTACGCCTGCTACGGCACCTACGCTCCGTTGGTGGCGGCGAATGCCTCGCAGTGGGAGCGCGACAGGCTTTTCGCCACCGACACAGTCCTGATTGTGATGGGGCTGGCCGAGGCGAAGGCGTTCCCTTCGATGCCTCTGCGTGTCACCATCAATGAATATGTCGAAATCTCCAAGTACTACAGCACTCCGAAGAGCAGTTCGTTCGTCAACGGCCTGCTCGACCGTCTCTCGAAGAAATTAATCGAGGAGGGAGATATAGTGAAGACCGAAATTATTTCTTAAATTTGTGGACAACTAACATTTGAATCGCAATGAAAATTCTTGCTATCACACTTCTGCAGGCCGCTTCGGCCACAGCTCCCGCCCAGCAGCCTACCGGCTCGGGCTGGTCTTTCTGGATTATGATCATCCTTATGTTCGTGATTATGTGGCTCTTCATGATCCGTCCGCAGCGCAAGCAGCAGAAAGAGCTTGAGGCGTTCCGCAACAGCCTCAAGAAGGGCGACAAGGTAGTGACCGCCGGAGGCATCTACGGGACGGTCGCCGAGATCAACGACAAATCCGCCCTCATCAAGATCGACGGTGAGGTCAAAATCAAGGTTGACAAAGCGAGCCTACTGCGCGACTACACACAGGACGCCCCTCAGCAGTAACCTCTGATCCGGTTTGAGGATGTGGAAGGAACGTCTGCATAGACTGATGGGCAAACTGCATCTTGACGGGAGAGACATCTCAGTTTTTCTGATGTCTCTCTTGCTTGCGTTCAGCATATGGCTCATCCACAACCTCTCGCTGGACTATTCGGACACCATCTCGGTGCCGGTCGTGGCAGAATGCGGGATCGAGGGTCACTCCGACATCTCCTCCAACTCGGCCATGGTGGCCGCCAGATGCCGCACCTCCGGATTCTCCTTGCTGAAGATCCATCACCAGGCCAAACGCAAGGCTCTGCGGGTACGTTTCTCTGAGAACGACCTCCACAAGAAGGACGGCGAGACTTTCTACATCACCGCCGCCGAACTTGGCGACTACGTCACGGACATATTCGGAGACGGTGTCCGACTGGAGTCGTTCCTTTCGGAAAGCGTCCAGTTCAGGTTCCCTTACGAGAACCACAAGAAAGTGCCTGTGCAGGTCAACCAGATGCTGGATTTCAAGCCTCAGTACATGGCCACGGGGCCGGTGCGTCTGCAGCCGGATTCGGTGACCATCTACGGCGAGCCTTTCCATCTAGAGAACATCGACAGGGTCTTCACCAAGGCCCTTGACCTGCACAATCTCAAGTCGAGCGTCCACGGAGCCGTGAAACTCGAGCCTATCTCAGGGGTCAGGATGTCCGAGAAAGAGGTCAACTACTCGCTTGACGTGACCCGTTACGTCGAACTGCGGACCGAGGTTCCGGTCAGCGTCAGGAATCTTCCCGCCGGCAAGAGGCTTTCGGTCTATCCGTCCACGGCCACGGTGGTCTACAAATGCGCGTTCCCGTTGTCGAAAGACCCTACGGAGGAAGTCTCGTTCTACATCGACTACCGCGATTTCGTGAATTCCAGAGGAGGCAAATGCGTCCCTCACGCCTCGAAAGTCACTGAAGGCGTGATCGAGTGCACAGTCTCTCCCGAGGTGTTTGACTGTGTGGAGGAGGGGTCGCGATGAGGACGGTGGCGGTGACAGGAGGTATCGGCAGCGGCAAGTCGGCCGTCTGCTCAATCCTTTCGGCGAGAGGGATCCCGGTCTATGACTCGGATTCCGCGGCCAAGAGGCTCTACGAAGAGGATGACCAACTGATGGATTCCATCGAGGAGGCGCTTGGATGCGGTCTCCGTACACCCGGAGGTGAGGTCGACTACTCGCGTATGGCCTCCATCATCTTCTCGTCCAGGGAGTCGAGGGCAAAAGTCGAGGCTCTTGTGCATCCGGCCGTCCTGCGGGATTTCAAACGTTGGAAGGCGATGCAGGAGGACAGGTTCAGCGGCTCAGGCCGGTCGGACATATTCTTTGGCAACGAACCTTTCTGCGTCATCGAGTCCGCCATCATTCTTGACAAGCCGGCTTTCCTAGCCGTCGTGGACAAGGTGGTGATGGTCGAGGCTTCGCTTGCTGTGCGGGTCGAAAGGGCCTGCCGCAGGGACGGTGCGCCGAAGGAGAAAGTCATCCAGAGGATAGCGGCGCAGCGCTTCGACCTCTCGAAGGTCGATGCCTTCATCCGCAATGAAGGCACTGTGGAACAATTGCGCGCCGGGACAGACAAGGTTTTCGGCTCGCTGGATTTTAGAATAAGGAAATTTTAATTTTAATGAATATGAAAACAGATCTTTCAAAAATTCTTTCGATAGCAGGCCAGCACGGCTTGTTTGAATATGTCGCCCAGGCCCGCAACGGAGTCATCGTGGAGGCCGTCACCGACAAGAAACGCACTTTAGCCGACGCCAAGAGCAGAATCACCACTCTCGCCGACATCTCCATCTACACGACGGACGGCGAGCTCAAGCTCAAGGATGTGTTCACAAAGCTCAAAGAGACTCTCGGTGAGGCTGACGCTCCATCGTCCAAGGCTGCCGCTGATGAACTGAAGGCCCTTTTCGCCAAGGCCGTTCCTGAATATGACGGCGACAGATTCTATGTGTCACACATGAAGAAGGTTGTCGAGTGGTACAACGAACTCAAGAACCACGCTTCCCTCGACTTCGTCAATCCTGAGGAGGAAGCCGCCGAGGAGACGACCGGAACTACTGAAGACAAGGTCAACGAATAGTGAAATCACTGCAAGTCATAACACTGGGATGTTCTAAGAACACGGTGGACACCGAACGCCTTCTCTACCAGGTGAAGGACGCTTGGCGCATTGTCCCCGAGGACTGGACAGGCCCTGTGGATGTCCTTCTTGTCAACACTTGCGGTTTCATCGGGGACGCCAAGGAGGAATCCGTCCAGGCAGTGCTGGCCGCGGCCGCACGCAAGAAGGCCGGCGAGGTGGGGAAACTCATGGTTTTCGGCTGCCTTTCGCAGAGGTACATGTCCCAGCTGCCTGATCTTATTCCCGAAGTGGACAACTGGTTCGGAGCGAGAGACTTGTCGCCTGTCGTCAAGGCTCTCGGCTGCGAGCCGTGCGACCTGCCGCTCAGGCGGAGGACCGACGACCACGCCTACGCCTATCTGAAGATCTCCGAGGGCTGCGACCGCAGATGCGCCTACTGCGCCATCCCGTTCATCAGGGGAGCGCACCGTTCAGTGCCGATGGAGGCCCTCGTGAAAGAGGCTGAGGCCTTGGCCGCGTCCGGAGTGAAGGAACTCATCCTGATCGCCCAGGACACGACTTTCTACGGTCTTGACCTTTACCGCCGCCGCGCTCTGGCCGACCTGCTGAGGGCTCTTTCCAAGGTCGACGGCATCGAGTGGCTGAGGATCCACTACTCCTATCCGGCCGATTTCCCAGAGGACGTGCTTGATGAGATGGCCGTCAACCCTAAGGTCTGCAAGTATCTCGACATTCCTCTCCAGCACATCTCCGACAAGGTGCTTGACAAGATGCACCGCAATGTGGACGGGGCCTGGACAAGGGCGCTTGTACGCAGGATGCGTGAGAAGGTGCCGGGAGTGGTGCTGCGCACGACCATGATCGTAGGCCATCCGGGGGAGGGCAAGAGAGAGTTCGCCGAACTTCTGGACTTTGTCCGTGAGGCGAAGTTCGAACGTCTCGGAGCGTTCAGATATTCAGAAGAAGAAGGCACTTTCGGAGCGGCCAACTACCGCGACTCGGTGCTGAAGAAGGAGAAGGAACGCAGGCTCTCCGAACTGATGCAGGTCCAGAAGGAGGTCTCGCTCGCCTTCAACCAGTCGAGGGTCGGCTCTGTCGAGAAAGTCCTTGTGGACGACTTCGCCGACGGGGTTCTCGTCTGCAGAAGTCAGTACGAGAGTCCGGAGGTGGACGGCGAGATCGTCGTCAGGTATGATCCTGCGGATTTCGGCGGCAGACCTGCAGGGGAGATCCGCGGCTCTTTCATCGAAGTCAGAATCACGGGGGCGGATGAGTATGACCTCATCGCCGAGCCAGTGAAGCGATGATCGGGGTGACGTGAACTGATTTTTTATGGAAAACACCCTTCGGTCGTGAGATAAGGTATTTTGTCACAGGCATATTGCCACTTGCGAAAGTTGAGTTAATAGAAAATGATCATGAAAAAGACTTCTGTTTTGGCATCCTTGGCCATTCTGGCTCTCGCGTCCTGCGCCCCGCAGTCGTTCGTCGTGAGTCCAGAGATGCGCTGCCCTTCAAAATCCGGCCTGAATCTGGCCGGCAAATCGATGGCTGTCGTCTACCTGACCGACGGCAATCCGAGGTCGGAGGCCTTCAACGCTTCCGCCGCCGCAGGCTTTGCCGGGAGGCTTGAATCTGACTATTTCGGCGGCGCGCAGGAGATCGGGCTCTTCACCGCAAGGGCCGGAGACGGAGTGGACTACGCCTCGAAGGATTCGCTGGTCAGCCTTGTGCTGGAGACCGGCAAGGATGTTGTCTTCCTTATGGACATCCCGGAACTGGGAATCCCTGCCGTCAAGGATCCGGTGAAGGTTGTCGGCGAGAAGGTGCCGGCTGACTCGGCTTACATCTCGACAGCCTCCATCCCGTTCACCACCAAGATATTCGTCTACGATTCGATGGACAAGGAGGACAGGGTGCGCGGCTATTCGGGAAGCCGCAGCTTCAATGTGGAAGTCTACAACGACGGCAAGACCTCGAAGGAACAGATCATCAGCAAGGTGTGGAAGAATGTCGATTCAGGGGCCGACAAGGCCGGCTTCGCCGCCGCCGGATCCTTTATGTCGACCTGGAAGGCCGACGATTTCTACGTGATCTACTATGACGCTGCGGAAAGGGCCTGGGACACCGGAGCGGAGTACGCCTACGTTTCCAAATGGAAGGAGGCCATCGGCCAGTGGATGACGCTCCTGCAGTGTTCAAACACCGAGAAGAAGGCCTGCGCAGCCTACAACATAGCTCTCGGTTGCTTCATGGCCGGACAACCGGCTCTCGCCATCGAATGGCTTGACCGTTCTGACAGCTATATGCCGGTCAGCCTCTCGACGGATCTCAGAACAAAAATCACTTATTACACAGGAAAATGACGAACACATTTGATGTCATAATAGTCGGAGGAGGCATCACCGGGGCCGGAACGGCCAGGGACTGTGCCTTGAGAGGACTTAAGGTACTGCTTGTCGAACGGTTCGACATAGCCACGGGAGCGACAGGAAGAAACCACGGCCTGCTCCACAGCGGTGCCCGCTATGCGGTCACCGATAGAGAGTCTGCCACGGAATGTATCAAGGAGAATCTGACACTCAAGAAGATAGCCAGACATTGTGTGGATGACACTTCCGGATTGTTCTTGACGCTTCCGGAAGACGACCTTGCCTACCAGGACACTTTCGTGAAGGCCTGTCTGGCCGCCGGAATAGAGGCCGAGGTGATCAGCCCGAAGGAGGCTCTAAAGATGGAGCCGTCCGCCAACCCGAGCCTTATCGGGGCCGTTAAAGTGCCTGACGGCTCGGTGGATCCGTTCCGCCTTTGCGCCTCGAACGTGTTCGACGCGAAGATGCACGGAGCGAAAGTCCTTGTATATTCAGAAGTCACGGAGTTCATCAAGGATGGTGACACCATCAAGGGAGTGAGGGTGCTGGATAGCCACAGCGGGACCGTGTCCGACTATTACGCCCCCGTCACCGTCAACGCCGGCGGCATCTGGGGGCACCATATCGCTGAGATGGCCGGTGTCAACATAAGCATGTTCCCTGCCAAGGGCGCTCTGCTGATTTTCGCCCACAGGGTGAACAGCGTGGTGCTGAACCGTTGCCGCAAGCCTGCCAACGCCGACATCCTCGTGCCTGGCGACACTGTCTGCGTCATCGGGACCACTTCGACAAGAGTCCCTTACGAGGAGTGCGACCATCTGAAGGTCACTCCTGACGAGGTCGACCTTCTGCTGACTGAAGGTGCGAAACTCGCTCCTTGTCTCGCTCAGACCCGCGTGCTGAGGGCTTACGCAGGAGTCCGTCCGCTCGTGTCTGCCGACAACGATCCTACCGGACGAAACATCAGCCGCGGCATCGTCTGTCTTGACCACGAAAGCCGCGACGGGATCAAGGGCTTCATCTCCATCACCGGCGGCAAACTGATGACTTACAGGCTGATGGCCGAGCAGGCCACCGACGCTGTCTGCAGGAAACTCGGCCACGGTGTGACCTGTGTCACGGCGGACACTCCGCTGCCGGGATCTGAAAAAGGAGGTATCGAGGATGTGTCGAAAAGCATCTGGAGCGTGCCTACGATGGTCCAGAAAGCCTCAGCGGGACGTTTCGGCACACAGGCCGCGAAGTTTGATTTCAGCGGAGAAGAGAAGAGCAGCCTCGTCTGCGAATGCGAGGAGGTTTCGGTGGCCGAGGTCGACTCGGCGATCGAGAATCTTGACGTGAACAATCTCGTGGACCTGCGCCGCAGGACGCGTTTCGGAATGGGTACGTGCCAGGGCGAGCTTTGCGCGTGCAGGGCCGCCGGCCGTCTTGCAAAGGCGAGGAAGTGCGCCTCGAAGGCCCGCGCTGACCTGAAATCCTTCCTTAACGAAAGGTGGAAGGGAATGTACCCGGTGGCCTGGGGAGAGACCCTGCGGGAGAGTGCCTACACCCAGTGGGTTTATTCCGAGGTACTTGGAATTGATGAGGAAATATAATTAACGGAGATTTATGATTGATTTTGATGTTGTCCTGATAGGCGGTGGGCTTTCTTCCCTCGTCTGCGGCATAAAATTGCAGAAAGCCGGACTCAGATGCATGATCGTGTCCGCCGGCCAGAACGCCCTGCATTTCTCATCCGGAGCCTTCGGGCTGCTAGGGCGGTTGCCGGGAGGCGAGCCTGTCAGCGACCCGTTCGCGGCGATACCGTCCCTGCCTGCCGGGCATCCATATTCAAAGATAGGCTTGGAAAAGGTTTCTGAATATGCCGCCTCGACTCCAGGTTTCTTCGCTTCCTGCGGAGTGAGCCTGCGTCCTGCGGGAGAAGGAGGCAATGGCTTCCGCCTTACGGGACTCGGCACCCTGAAGCCGGCATGGCTGGTGATGGACGAAGTCGCCACGCTTTCGTCAAGAGATGGGAAGATCGGCCGGAAAGCCCTGATCGTCAATTTCTCCGGCTTTCTGGATTTCAACACGGCCTTCATAGCCGAGAGCCTTGAGAAGAGAGGAGTGGAGTGCCGGATCGAGAGCGTGAAGATGGACGAGGTCGAGGTTCTCAGGAAGAATCCTTCCGAGATGCGTTCGGTCAACATAGCCCGGGTGATGGACAACGAGAAAAATTGGAAACGGTTCGGCCATCTGGTGCAGGAACTCATTGACGGTGAGGATGTCGTGGTTCTGCCGGAAGTCTTCGGACTCGAGAACCCTTCAGTGCCGGAGTGGATCCGCCAGATGATCTCGGCCAAGGTGCTGTTCCTCGGGACCATGCCTCCATCCGTGCCGGGAATCCGCGCTCAGAAACTGCTCAAAAAGGCTTTCGAGAATGCCGGCGGCACTTTCCAGGCCGGCGACGAGGCTCTCGACCCTTGCTTCGAGGACGGCAGAGTCAAAAGCATACGGACGGCCAATCTCGGCTCGGTCCGCATCGGTGCGAAGGCTTTCGTGCTGGCCAGCGGCAATCTTTTCGGCAAAGGGCTTGTGTCCTCTCCGGACAAGGTGAGCGAACCTGTCTTCGGTCTGGATGTGGACTGCCCGGTGCAGAGGGGCGACTGGTACAGCGAGGACTTTTTCGCCGGCCAGAAGTTCACGGCTTTCGGCGTGAAGTCCGACGGAAAATTCCATCCGTACAAGGACGGTGTCGTTGTCCCGAACCTTTACGTGATCGGTTCGGAGGTCGGCGGCTGCTCTCCGCTCGAGGAGGGAAGCGGCGCCGGAGTGGCTGTGATGACCGCTTTCAGCGCGGCGGATTCAATACTTGAAAACAAATAGGAAGATTTACGAATATGCAGGAGAATATGCAGGAGAAGAACATCAGTTTCAACAATTTCGAGCAGTGCATAAAATGCACGGTCTGCACGGTCTATTGCCCTGTGGTCGCCGTGAATCCTTCTTATCCCGGACCGAAACAGGCCGGACCCGACGGGGAACGCCTCCGTCTTAAGAACGGCTATTTCTTCGACGAGAACCTGAAGTACTGTATGAACTGCAAACGCTGCGAGGTGGCCTGCCCTTCAGGCGTGAAGATCGCCGACCTGATTCAATCTGCCCGCCGCCGGTACGGCAGGAAGACACCAGGCCTCCGCGACAGGATTCTGGCTTCTACTGACTTTATGGGCAGCGTGGCCAGACCTTTCGCTCCGGTCGTCAACGCCGTGATGGCCACAAAGCCTGCGAAAGCCCTTATGGACGCCACCTTGAAAATCGACGCCCACAGGACTTTCCCGAAGTATCAGTTCAAGGGATTCGAGTCCTGGTTCAAGGATGAGGCGGAAAAGAAACAGGCCGCATATTCAAAACAGGTCGCATTCTTCCACGGCTGTTCGACCGAGTTCCAGCAGCCTGAGGTTGGCAAGGCTTTCGTCGCCGTGATGAACGCCGTAGGCTACGGAGTGCGGCTCCTGGACGAGAAATGCTGCGGCGTGGCGATGATGAGCAACGGACTCTGGAAAGGGGCCGAGAAGCACGCCAGACACAACATCTCCGTCTTTGAAAAGGCTGTGGCCGAGGGACTTCCGATCGTGGCCACCTCTTCCACCTGCGTGTTCACGATGAGGGATGAATATCCTGACGTGCTGTCCGTCGACAATTCCGCCGTGAGGGACAGCATAACCCTCGTGGAGAAGTTCCTCTTCGAGCTGCTCGATTCGGGCAAGGTCAAGCTTGTCTTCAAGGATGACTACCGGGCCAGGATAGCCTATCATATTCCTTGTCACGTGGAGAAACTCGGATGGAGCATATTCACCAAGGCTTTGATAGGGATGATTCCGGGTGTGTCGCTGACGGTTCTGGAGAGCGGATGTTGCGGAATGGCAGGTACTTACGGCTTCAAGAAGGAGAATTACGCCTACTCGCAGGAAATCGGCCGTCCGGTGTTCGAGAGGATCCGGGCCGCGGCTCCGGATTTCGTCTGCAGCGAGTGCGAGACCTGCAAGTGGCAGATCGAGATGTCGACGGGCTACACCGTCAAGAATCCTGTCCTTATCCTCGCCGAGGCTCTTGACCTCGAAGCCACCGCCAAGGCGAATTCCCGCTAGTGGGGATGTGTGCTTAGCGCACACCGGCTAGCCTTCACCCCTCGGGGGAGGGGATGTGCTTCGCCCACCCCGGAGGGCCTCCACGTTACCCTCTCCCTACATCCCCTTCCTCGGGAAGGGGATGTGTTCCGTCACTGCCGCGGCGGGAGATGAAGGTGTAAGTGACGGGAAATGAGGAGTTTCGCATATGCGAAACTCAGGCATATTCAGAAATAAGGAATAAAAAAGGCGGGACCGTAAGCCGGTTTCTGTTTTTAAGTCTGCCATTTATCTGCGCGACCTACCCCCTGACATCGGGCGGGCAGCCCTCGTCTGTCAGTATATTTGGTTTTGCAGGCCCTGGCGCCGTACCCGGACGGCATCGCTGACATCCGTCGTGGGCTCTTACCCCACGTTTTCACCATCGCCGGCCAAGCCGGCAGTCATTCTCTGTTACGGCGACATGAGATCACTCCCATCTGAGCTTTCCCCAGCAGGGTGCCCTTCCCTGTCCGGACTTTCCTCACCGGCCTGAAGCCGGCGCGGCAGACCGTCCCACCTTTTATGCCGCGAAATTACGAAAAACTCTTGAAGCCTCTGCGCTCTGAAAACGATAAATGTGTCCGGGTGGCTCAAAAAAGTTTCTGAAATAGCATTTTTTGACATAAATTTGCAGTCCAGTATTTGGAAAAAGTATGAACACAAAGTATGTTTTCGTTACTGGTGGTGTCGCTTCCTCTTTAGGAAAGGGAATCATCGCGGCATCGTTGGCCAAACTTCTCCAGGCCAGAGGGCTCAGGGTTACCATCCAGAAATTCGACCCTTACATCAACATCGATCCGGGCACTCTCAACCCTTATGAACACGGTGAATGCTATGTCACCGACGACGGAGCCGAGACTGACCTTGACCTCGGACACTACGAACGCTTCCTCGGAATCCACACCTCCAAGGCCAACAATGTCACCACCGGGAAAATCTACTGGACTGTCATCAACAAGGAGAGGGAAGGAGCCTATCTGGGCAAGACCGTGCAGATCGTCCCTCACATCACAGACGAGATAAAGCGCAGGATGCTGCTTCTGGGCAAGACCGGCAAGTATGACATCGTGGTCACCGAGGTCGGCGGCACCGTGGGCGACATGGAGTCCCAGCCGTTCATCGAGGCCATCCGCCAGCTCCAGTGGGAACTGCCTGACGAGGACCTCATCAGCATCCACCTCACGCTCGTGCCTTACCTGCGCGCGGCAAAGGAACTGAAAACCAAGCCTACCCAGCACTCGGTGCAGATGCTTCAGCAGTCCGGCGTGCATCCGGACATCATCGTCTGCCGCACGGAGATGGAACTTACCCCGGAGATCAGACGCAAGGTCGCCCTGTTCTGCAACGTGAAGCCGGGCCACGTCATCCAGTCAATCGACGCACCTTCAATCTACCAGGTGCCTCTGAACATGGAGGAAGAGCATCTCGATGATATGGTCCTCAACCACTTCGGCATCACCGCTCCTGAGCCTGATTTCACCGGCCTCAATGCATTCCTTGCCAGACTCTACAATCCTAAGCATACCGTCGACATCGCCCTTGTCGGAAAATATGTCGAACTCCAGGACGCCTACAAGTCGATTCTCGAGTCCTTTGTCCACGCAGGCGCGGCCAACGAATGCAAGGTCAATGTCCACACCGTGCAGAGCGAGCATCTTGACAGCTCGAACCTTGAGGAGAAGATAGGAAATATGGACGGTATCCTCGTCGCTCCGGGCTTCGGAGAGAGGGGACTGGAGGGCAAGGTCCTCGCCGTCAGGTATGCCAGGGAGCATCACGTTCCGTTCTTCGGAATCTGCCTCGGTATGCAGATGTGCGTTGTAGAGTTCGCCCGCGACGTGCTTGGCATCAAAGATGCAGTCTCAGCCGAGGTCGACCCTAACGCGGCCAATCCTGTCATTGACCTGATGGAGGAGCAGAAGAGCACCACCATCAAGGGAGGCACGATGAGGCTCGGGGCCTACGACTGCAAGCTTGAGAAGGATTCGCTGGCCTACAGAATCTACGGTACGGAGATGATTTCGGAAAGGCACCGCCACCGCTACGAGTTCAACAACGCCTACCTCGAAAGGATGGAGGCCGCAGGACTCAAGGCCACCGGCAAGAACCCGGACACCGGGCTTGTCGAGATTGTGGAGATCCCTACGCATCCGTTCTTCATTGGAGTGCAGTTCCATCCTGAACTCAAGAGCACTCCTGAGAAGCCGCAGCCGATCTTCGTCAACTTCGTCAAGGCGGCGATGGACTTCAAGGCAAACAAGAAATAATTGACTGTAAAGCAAATGAAAAGATCTGTCGGGATATTCATAAACACTCTTCTGGCGCTTCTGGCGCTGGCTTCCTCTTCCTGCGCCGACGCCAAGGTGCGTCAGTACAAGGTGCAGGTGGTGAAGGAATATGTCCACGACAAGACCTCTTTCACCCAAGGGCTGTTCTTCCTGGACGGCCAGATGTACGAGAGCACCGGCCAGTACGGGGAGTCCACCTTCAGAAAGGTGGACCTCGCCACCGGCAAAGCCCTCAAGAAGTTCGACTTTGACCGTAAGTATTTCGTCGAGGGATCCGTCGAACTTGGCGGCAAGATCTACATCCTCACCTGGACCAACAAGGTGGCCTTTGTCTATGACGCGAAGACCCTCACCTACAAATCGACGTGGAGTTATCCTCGGGAAGGCTGGGGTCTGACGACTGACGGCAAGAGCCTGATAGCGTCCGACGGGTCGTCGAGGATCTATTTTCTGGACGAGAATTTCAAGCAGACCAAGGTCTTGAATGTCAAATTGAACGGCAGGCCTTTGAGGATGCTCAACGAACTTGAGTGGATCGACGGGAAGATCTGGGCCAACGTCTATCTGACCGACATGATTGTGATCATCAACCCTTCGGACGGCAATGTCGAGGCGACCGTTGACTGCGGCGGACTGCTGCCGTCATCGCTGCGCGACGCCGACACCGATGTGCTGAACGGAATAGCCTACAATCCGAAGGACAAGAAGATCTACCTGACCGGCAAGTGCTGGAAACGGCTCTATGAGGTGAAACTGGTAGAAAAGAAATAAAGGCCGCCGAGCTTGTCGAAGCGGCTTTAAAAAGAAATTTTAACAACAAGCGGGGGTACTGGGCCTGTGGCCCGGTTGAGATCATACCCAATGAACCTGATGCGGGCAATGCCGCCGAAGGGAAGCGATGTCTCATGATGCCGTCAACGGCAGCCCCTTGCATTAATATTCAAAATTATGCGAGGTTTTTTGTTTTTAGCCGCGGCCTTCGCCGCACTCTCTCCGCAGACTCTCCGGGCGCAGAGTCTGCCTGACACTTCAAAAGTTGAAACTCTTGACGAGGCGGTCGTCAGGGCCGTGCGCGCCCAGAAGAACGCCCCTTACGCCGTCGCCAACATCGACCGCAAGGAACTCTCAAGTTTCTCCGCCACAGGTAAGGAACTTCCTTTCCTCTTTTCCTCGACTCCCGGCGTGCTGGCCTGGAGCGAGAACGGAATCGGCACTGGTACCTCCTACATGCGCATCCGTGGGGCAGGGGATTCCAGAATCAACGTCACCATCGACGGCGTGCCGCTCAACTCGCCGGAGGACCAGTGCGTCTTCTGGGCGAATATGAACGGATATTCATCGATTCTTGAGAATGTGCAGATCCAGAGGGGAGTGGGGGCTTCCACCAACGGAGACGGCGCGTTCGGAGGTTCGGTGGCTCTCCGCACCAAGGCTCCGTCTTACGACCCATACGTGGAACTGAACGCCTCCTACGGTAGTTACAACACCTACAACACCGGCTTCTCGATGTCCACCGGACTCCTCGGGAAACATTTCGTGGCAGACGGTGCGTTCCACACCACCGGGACCGACGGCTATGTCCACGGTACGGCCGGCCGGTCAGGCTCATGGTACGCGGGTCTCAGCTGGCTGGGCAGGGATTTCATCATCCGCTACCGCAACATCGGCAACTATG
>CAVEYE010000126.1:0-7260 GCA_963619595.1 bacterium
ATCTACCTCCCGACCTACGCCGAGTTCGACGAGGGCCGCTGGTTCGCCTCGGGGGCGGACTTTCTCGGACCGGGGAACTCTTCTACCGGCCGCTTCGTCGATGACGGAAAGAACTACTACAGAGACGGTTTCGAGTCAGTCATCAAGTACTGCGGGCAGAAATGCAACATCTCCCCCAACCTGCTTTTCACCGTAGGCCAGGCCACGTTCGGCATCGAAATCTGCGAGGACTTCTGGGCGCCTGTCCCTCCGTCCTCCTTCCTCGCTCCTTCAGGAGCGCAGATCATCGTCAACATCTCCGCCTCCAACGAAGTGATGACGAAGCACCAGCAGCGCAAGGAACTGCTGGCCAACCAGTCGGGCCGCACGGTCTCGGGCTACATCTACTGTTCCTCCGGCTACGGAGAGTCCACGATGGACACTGTCTACGGAGGCTCGTCGATCATCTGCGAGAACGGCGAGATCATCGCGGAGAACGAGCGGTTCCAGCTCCACGACACGATGATCACGGCCGACCTCGACATCGAGAGGCTCAACGTGCTGCGCCAGAAGAAGAACTCCTTCCGCGGAATGACGCCTGACGGGACGTCCGCCTGTGAATATTCAAACCTCTACTCCTACTACGACCTCGGGCCGGCGGCCCCCACTGACTTCGAGAGGGTTCTCCACCGCTATGTTGAGCCGCATCCTTTCCTGCCGGAAGGCGACCAGTCAGAAATCGACGAGCGCAGCAAGGAGATTCTCCAAATCCAGACCACAGGCCTAGTCGCGAGGCTGGAACACATAGGCTGCAGGACAGCCGTTCTGGGAATATCCGGGGGCTTGGACAGCACCCTGGCCCTGATCGTGACCGTGATGGCCTTCGACAGGCTGGGGATTCCGCGCAAGAACGTCATCGGCATCACTATGCCGGGACTCGGCACGACCACGAGGACCAAATCCAATGCGGTGGACCTGATGGAGATTCTCGGAGTGACCACGAAGGAGATTTCAGTCGTGCCTGCCGTGGAACAGCATTTCAAGGACATCGGCCACGACCCTGCGGTGATGGATTCGACCTACGAGAACGCCCAGGCGAGGGAGAGAACCCAGATCCTGATGGACACGGCGAACCAGGAGAACGGTCTGGTGATCGGCACTGGCGACCTGTCGGAACTGGCTCTGGGCTGGTGCACCTACAACGGAGACCACATGTCGATGTACGGAGTCAACGCATCCGTGCCGAAGACCCTGATCAAGCACCTTGTCCGCTGGGCCGCCAGGAACGTGTTCAACGCCCCTGCCGAGCCTGGACGCAGATCCGCCGCCGAAATCCTTATCGATGTCACGGAAACACCTATCAGTCCGGAACTTAAGCCGGCCGACTCAAAGGGAGAGATCAAGCAGAAGACAGAGGATTTAATAGGTCCTTACGAACTGCACGACTTCTTCATCTACAACTTCATGCGCTACGGCTACTCGCCGAAGAAGATCTACAGTCTTGCCTGCCGGGCCTTCATCGACCAGAGAGAGCAGGATGCCGCCGCCGGGAAACCGGCCGGAGAGGACTGCGGCACTTACGACGGCCAGACAATCCTGAAGTGGCTCAAGAAGTTCTACTGGAGGTTCTTCAGCCAGCAGTTCAAGCGTTCCTGCATGCCAGACGGCCCGAAGATCAGCCTTGTGAGCTTCTCGCCGCGCGGCGACTGGCGCATGCCTTCCGATGCGCAGGTCCGTCTCTGGATCTCCGAACTCGAAGAACTGTAGTCCGCAGAGGCTTAAAGGTCTTTTTCACAAGTGTTTTTTTTCTTGCGATTCTCTTCAGCCGTGAGACAAGTCGTTTTTTTAGGAATATTATAACGTATTAAGGTTAAGATTAAGATTGAGATAGATGGTTAGAATCAAGGTAGCATACTCCCCTCTTGTCAGTTTTCCGATGCAGCAGAACCACATCAGTTTCCTGCAGAGGATCGAGATAAGCAACCCGGCCGGAACGGCGGCGTTGAAGGACGTGGAAGTGAGCCTGGCCTCAGACCCCGGCTTCATCAAGGAATGCAGACTGAACATAGACGGCATAGATGCCGGAAAGACATTCACGGCATATTCAGTCAAGACCATCTTCTCGACCGATGTTCTGATGTCCCTGACGGAGAGGATCGAGGGCAGCTTCGATGTCATCGTCACGGCCCAGGGAAAGGAAATCTGCCGGAAGACCTATCCCGTGACCCTTCTTGCCTTCGACCAGTGGATGGGCAACGGGAAGTATCCGGAACTCATCCTGAGTTTCGTCACCCCGAACCACCCGGGAATCGCATCCATCCTCAAACGTGCCTCGAAGATTCTTGAAGACTGGACCGGAGATGCCGCCCTTGAGGGCTATCAGTCAGGCCAGCCTGAAAGGGTGAAGTTCCAGATGGGAGCCATCTACGAAGCCCTCGCCGAGCAAGGAATATCCTACAGCAATCCTCCGGCAAGCTTCGAGGACAGCGGACAGCGGATCAGGCTGGCCGGCAGGATATTCAGTGACAGGCTCGCCACCTGCCTCGACATCGCTCTGCTCTACGCAGGCTGCCTCGAGGCCGCAGGAATGCATCCGCTGCTGGTTATGAACCGCACGCACGCTTACGCGGGAGGCTGGCTGGTCGACAGCACCTTCGCCGACTGCGTCAACGACGACTGCACCCTTCTGTCGAAACGCCTCGCGGCGGGCATCAACGAAGTGCTGCTTGTGGAGACCACAGGAATGACGGAAGGCGACAGACTGTCTTTCGACGAAGCCGTCGTCAAGGGAGAGGCGCACGTCCACGACCACGCCAAGGACTTCGGATTTTTCCTGGACATCAAAAAAGGCCGCGAGGAACACATCCGTCCGTTGCCGCTTATGGAAAACGGGTCCATCGACCCGGACTGGGAAAACGCCGTCCTGACTCAGCCCGGCCCGCCTTCGGGCATCAGCGGCGAGCCAAGGCAGGTTGACCCTTTCGCCAGGCCTGCGGTGGACAAGCAGACCATCTGGGAGCGCAAGCTGCTGGACCTGAGCATGAAGAACAACCTGCTCAGCATCCCACGCAGAGGCGGCTATGTCCAGATAATGGCCGTGGGCCTCGACAAGGTCGAAGACCTGCTCGCCGGCAAGGAGCCGCTGAACATCAGCGGAGTTCCGGCCGGAACTGAAAGCACGGACTACGCCCGCCACCGTTCGCTGGTCCCGGGCGATTTCCACTACGCCTCGGTCAGCGCCGACCTGGGCAACAAGAGGCTCAGGACCTTCCTTCCAGAGACGGAGCTCCAGGGCAGACTGACCACCCTCTACCGCAACGCCAGGACGGCAATGGAGGAGAACGGAGCCAACACCCTCTTCCTGACTCTCGGTACATTGAAATGGTACGAGCCGGACAATCCTAAAACTCCACGCTACGCGCCTCTGCTGCTGGTCCCGGTCGAGATCACAAGACGGAGCGCAATGAGCGGCTACAACATCAGAGGCCGTGACGAGGACACGATGTTCAACATCACCCTGCAGGAGATGCTGCGCCAGTTCTTCCAGATGGAGATTCCGGGACTCAACCCGCTTCCGAAGGACAGCAAAGGCGTGGACCTTTGCGAGGTGTTCAGCATCATCAGGCGATGCATAATGGAATACAAAGGCTGGGACCTCGAAGAGACGGCGATGCTGGGGAACTTCTCCTTCAACAAGTTCGTGATGTGGAACGACCTCCACGGCAATGCGGAGGTGATGAAGAGCAACCCTCTGGTGAACAGTCTTTTGACAGGAGTGGTGGACAGCGGGGTCAACAAGGATGTCCAGACGGGCGAAGACCTTGACGCCGCGGTCGCCCCGGGCGAGATAATGCTGCCGATCGGGGCGGACTCATCCCAGCTGGAGGCCATCGAAGCGGCGATGAGCGGCAAGAGCTTCATCCTCCACGGGCCTCCGGGCACAGGAAAAAGCCAGTCCATCACCAACATAATCGCCAACGCCATCTACCAGGGCAAGAAAGTGCTTTTCGTGGCCGAGAAGATGGCCGCCCTTGAAGTCGTGCAGAAACGTCTGGAAGAAATCGGACTCGCTCCGTTCTGCCTTGAACTGCACTCCAACAAGGCGAAGAAATCGGCGGTAATGGAGCAGTTCAGACGGGTGGTTGAAGTCACGAAGAAAGCCTCGAGCGAGCAGTTCGGCAGCGAGGCGGACAGAATCAAGAACCTGAGGCTCGAGATAAAGACCTACCTCGACACGCTTCACAAGCCTTACCCTCTCGGAGTGTCGCTCTACGACTGTCTGTCACGCTACTGCTCTTATGCGGACGGCGGCGAGACGTTCAAGCCTGCCCTCGACTGGCTGCTGGCGCTGGACAAAGACGACATCACAAGGATCGAGGACGCGATGTCCCAGTACATCACCGCCTGCTCGGTCTGCGGCGGGCCAGCGGGCCATCCCCTCTCCGGCGTCAAGGCCACAAGGATTCCTTCCGGCGACCTTGCCGCGGCCCTCTCCTCCCTTCAGGCTGAAAGGATGTGCAAGTCGCTTAAGGAAAGCTGCGGAATCCTGTTTTCGGAAGACGCGGCGACACTCACGAAGGCCCAGGTGGAGGCTTTCCGGAATCTCGCCGGGACGCTGATGGAGTCCGGTTCAGTCACCCCCGCCCTGCTCGGCCTCGGCGAGGAGGGACTTGCCGCCCTTGAGAACGCCGTCCGGGAGGGCCGCAGATGCGAAGACCTCGCCGGACAGATCCGCAAGACATATTCACCGCGCATCCTCACCATCCCTGCAGCGACTTTCATAAATGAATATGAAACCGCGATGGCGAAAGGAGCCATAGGCCGGTTCTTCGCGCTGAACGCGCTTTGCAGGAAACTTGCCGTCTACGCCAACGGCGGCAGACGGCCAGCAAAGGAAAGGCTTCCTGGCGACATCGACCTTCTGGCCGCTTACGGAAAGAGCGCCAAGGCTCTCAAGACCGCCGAACTGCAGAAAGCGTTCGGGGCTGATTTCGGCCAGAGGGATGAAGACTGGGACAACGCCTGCGAAGGGATAGCGGCGGCCAGAGCCATAGACAACGACCTGATCGCCCTCTTCGGACGGGACAGGCAGACAGTCGCCTCGCACAAGGCAAGAATCGCTGAAGCGGTCAAAGACGGCCACGCCACTTTCAGAAAATATGAAGGCCACGTCCTCGACGAGTTCATCGAGGCCTTCGACGCTTTCAAGGCCGGGTCGGCGGCTCTGCTGGCTGACCTTGACGCGGAACTGCCGGACGGAGAATCCGCCGGCTGGGCGGACCTGGCGGCCGGGACCGTGCGCGGATGGACGGACAACATCGGGAAACTGCGCGGATGGACGGTCTACAACAGGGAGAAGGCCAACATCGCCGCGCTAGGGCTTGGAAGCCTTGCCGAAGCCGTGGAGAACGGCGGATTGAAGGCCGAGGAGTCACTCTCGGCGCTCTGGAAAGGCATCTACAAGACCTACGCCGAGTACATAATCTCGCAGGAGCCTGTCCTTGAGGAATTCAACGGTGTGATGTTCGAGGAGAAGATCCGCAGATTCCGCAAACTGTGCGGACGTTTCGAGGACCTGACCAGGAAAGAACTTTACGCCAAGGCCGCCTCCAATCTTCCAGCGCTCCAGAGAGAGGCTTCGAACGGGTCCTCGGTCGGCATCCTTCAGAAGAACATCCGCAACAACTGCCGCGGCACGTCACTCAGAAGCCTTTTCGACAAGATCCAGGACATCCTCCCGAGAATCTTCCCTTGCATGCTGATGAGTCCGCTTTCGGTGGCCCAGTACCTGGACGCGGGCGGGTTCAAGTTCGACCTTGTCATCTTCGACGAGGCCTCGCAGATGCCGACCAGCGAGGCCGTCGGGACGATAGCGAGGGGCAGGTCGGTCGTCGTGGCCGGCGACCCTAACCAGATGCCTCCTAGCAACTTCTTCGCCATCAATAACTTCGACGAGGAGAACGCCGCCATAGAGGATCTCGAGAGCGTCCTTGACGACTGCCTTGCGCTGAGCCTTCCGTCGATGTACCTCAAATGGCACTACCGCAGCCGCCACGAGAGTCTCATCGCCTTCAGCAACACCAAGTACTACGGAGGCAGACTGCTGACATTCCCGTCCCCTGACGACCTCAAGACGAAACTCCTGTACCAGTATGTTCCCGACGGAATCTATGAGAAGGGCGGCTCGAGGCAGAACAGGGCCGAGGCGCAGGCAATCATCGAGGAGATCAGGGAACGGCTCTCCGACCCTGCCAGGAAAGGTCGCAGCATCGGTGTCATCACCTTCAACACCAACCAGCAGTCGCTCATCGAAGACCTGCTCGGCGACCTGTTCAAAGCGAACCCTCAGCTCGAGAACGCCGCGCGGGAATGTGGAGAGGAGATATTCATAAAGAATCTTGAGAACGTGCAGGGCGACGAGAGGGATGTGATTCTCTTCTCCGTGGGCTACGGTCCCGACTCGAGGGGCAATGTCACTCTCAACTTCGGTCCGCTGAACCGCGACGGCGGGTGGCGGAGGCTCAATGTCGCCGTGTCGCGCGCCCGCTACGAGATGAAGGTTTTCTCGACCCTCCGCTCCGACCAGATCAACCTCTCCCGCACCAACGCGGAAGGCGTGGCGGGTCTCAAGAGTTTCCTTGAATATGCAGAAAGAGGCAGGGACGCGCTTCTGTACAACACTGCCTCGTCTTCCCACACTGATGACAATGTCGTCCTCGCCATCGCCGGCCGCCTCCGCGCTGAAGGCTACAACGTCGGCACGAACATCGGCTGCTCCGGCTACAGGATCGACATCGGAGTCATCGACCCGGAAAACCCGGACAAGTACATTCTCGGCATCCTTTGCGACGGCTACAACAGCGACGCTACCCGTACCGTCCGCGACAGGGAGATCGTGCAGACGGGCGTGCTTAAGTCTCTCGGATGGAACGTCCACAGAATCTGGACGATGGACTGGTGGAACGACCCGGACAAGGTCATCGCCGGAGTGGTCGGAGCGATAGAGAATCCTTCTCCGGAGGAAGAAGAACCCGCGGAGACCGAGCTTCTCGACCAGGACGGCGTTCCGGAAGGACAGCCGGCCGGAATTCCTTCAGCAGGAATTCCTTATGAGGCCGAGGACAGTCCCGTGATGCAGGCCGGCATCGATGAATTCAACAACGGCGGACTCGACCACAAGATTTCGATTAAGGTGCAGTCCGTCCTCGACAAGGAGGCTCCTGTCAGCCTGAGTCTGCTGAACAGGCGCGTGGCCCAGGCCTTCGGCTTCCAGCAGGTCGG
>CAVEYE010000127.1:0-32627 GCA_963619595.1 bacterium
ATCTCATAGAGTTGTCCAGATGAGGAGTGTCGCGGTGCTTGAACATCACCGGTTTTCCGTCCGCCCTTGCTCCGCCGGAAATTATCACGGAGGTGCAGCTGTAGGATTTCGCAGGAATCAGCGCCAGAGCCAGCGCGATGAAGAATTCAGAAAAGTGTCGCATCTTGTTTGTTGTTGGTGTTTTCAAGTTCATTGTCAAGACCGAGGTGATGGTAGGCCATCTCGGTGGCTACCCTACCCCTCTGGGTACGCACGATGAAGCCCTCCTTGATGAGGAACGGCTCGTACACCTCCTCGAAAGTACCCTGGTCCTCACTGATGGCGGTTGCTATAGTGTTGGCTCCGACAGGCCCTCCCTTGAAAGTGGTTATTATGGTCCTGAGTATCTTGTTGTCTATAGAATCCAGTCCCCTCTTGTCTATCTTAAGTTTGTCGAGGGCGTAACGGGCTATGTCAAGGTCGATGTGGCCGTCTCCAATCACCTGGGCGAAATCCCTCACCCTCTTGAGCAGGGCGTTGGCGATACGTGGCGTTCCACGGCTCCTTAGGGCGATTTCCCTTGCTGCGTCCTCGTCGATGGCCACATTCAGGATCCGGGAGCTTCTCTTGACGATACGGATAAGGTCGGAGGTGTCGTAATATTCAAGAGCGCAATTGATTCCGAATCTTTCACGAAGCGGAGCGGTCAGCAGACCGCTTCTCGTGGTCGCTCCCACAAGGGTGAAAGGATTGAGGGAAATCCTCACCGACCTCGCGCCAGGCCCCTTGTCGATCATTATGTCGATCACATAGTCTTCCATCGCCGAGTAAAGGTACTCCTCCACCTCAGGAGAAAGGCGATGGATCTCATCGATGAACAGCACGTCGCCGGTCTCGAGGGAGGTCAGCAGACCGGCCAGGTCGCCAGGCTTGTCAAGCACAGGGCCTGAGGTCACCTTCATGTTCACTCCCATCTCATTAGCGATGATGTGCGCGAGAGTCGTCTTTCCCAGTCCTGGAGGCCCGTGGAACAGCACGTGGTCGAGAGCTTCCCCTCTCATCTTCGCGGCTTTGACGTAGATGTTCAGGTTCGAGACTATCTCTTTCTGTCCGGTGAAATCTTCCAATCCCTGCGGGCGGATAATTCCATCCAAATCCTTATCTTTGTCAGCGCTTGTGCTGCGCGGGTCGAATTCGCTCATCAGAAAGTGTTTTTAAATCGTCAGGACAAATATAGTAAAAAATCCGGCCGCTAAAGCAGAACCTGGAAGGATGGACAGCCGTGCGCAGCAAAATTCAAAAATACTATTAGTTTAAATTTGAATCTTTTTGATTCTTTATTGGCTGTTAATATGTTGATAACTTTATTTCGGTATTGATAGTCAATTATTTATAGAGACTGCTGATTGTTGGTTACCCTATTGAAAAAGTTTTGAAAGATTGTTGATAAGTCCACCGGGCCGCGATGTCAACTTTTCAAAGATTGTTTTCAACACGGTTTTCCACAGGTTATGAACAGGAATATGACACCTTTGTTGATAAGTTCATCTTCTTCGAAAAAATTGTCGGAAAGATTGATTTCCGGCGGGAAAGACATCTATTGTAAAGGAATATTCCTTTCCGCCAAATGGTTTGTCGTCACGCAGGTGGCGGATTCAGGGACGCATGTGGTCGTGATGCCGGACAGGGAAAGCGCTGAATATTGCTGCTCGGACCTTTACGCTCTGACCGAGGGAGACATAGTCTTCTATCTGCCTGACAGCGGGAAAGGTGTCGAGAGGAGCAACTACAAGTCCTCGCTCGGAGTCCAGCGGACTTCAGCTCTCGGAAAACTGATGGAGAACTCTGACAATTCAAAGCGGCTTTTCATAGTGACTTATCCCGGGGCTCTGGATGAGACAGTCCCCTCCCCTTCCAAGATAAGCTCTTCATCATTAAAGATTTCCGTAGGCCAGGAGCTTCCCTTCGATTCCATCAAGGAGACCCTCGCCGGTCTGGGGTTCGAGAGGGTTGACTTCGTCTCCGCTCCGGGACAGTACTCGATAAGAGGATCCATCATCGACATATTCTCATATTCATTCAACTTTCCTTACAGGGTCTCGTTTTTCGGCAACGAGATCGAGAAGATCCACGTCTTTGACTGCAACACTCAGCTCTCGAAGGAGGAAATGGACAGCGTGGATGTGTTCCCTGACCTTGCCGCCGAGGCCGCAGATGTGGAGCAGGTGGAGGTAAGCACCTTGTTTCCTGAAGGTTCGGTGCTTTGGCTGGATTCCTCGGACCTTTACCGGGGGGATGGGTTCTTCAAGGGATTGGCTCCGTTCCGCAAGGTCTTTTTCGAGTGTCCGCTGGATGTGGATTCCGAGGAGGCCGTGGCATTCAACATCACTCCCCAGCCTGTCTTCAACAAGAACTTCGAGCTGCTCACGGCTGACATCAGGCAGAACATCGAAAGAGGCTACAAGGTCTTCATATTCGCTGAAAAGAAGTCGCAGGTAGAGAGACTGAAATCCATTCTCATCGAGAACAACGGACTGGTGCCGAAGTTCGTAGAAGGAAAGAATATTCATTCAGGATTCATCGACAGGGATGAAAGAATATGCTGCTACTCCGACCACGAGATTTTCGACCGCTTCCACAGGGTCAGCGTCAGAAGGACGGTGGACAAGAGCGAGCAACTTACACTTAACGACTTGACTGCCTTTAACATAGGTGACTACATAGTACACATAGACCACGGTGTCGGCGTGTTCGGAGGCCTTGTGAGGATGAAGGACGACAAGGGCAGGATGAAGGAAGTCGTGAAGCTGATGTACAAGGATGGCGACGTGGTGTTCGTGTCCGTGCATTCGCTGAACAAAATCTCAAGGTTCAGGTCGAAGGACGACGTGCCGCCTAAAATCAACAAGCTCGGGTCGAAAACCTGGCTGAACCTGAAGGCCAGCGCCAAGTCCAAGATCAAGGACATAGCCAAGGACCTGATCCATCTCTACGCCGAGAGAAAGACCACCAGGGGCTTCGCCTACTCCCCCGACAGTTACCTGCAGGAGGAACTCGAGTCTTCATTCATGTACGAGGACACTCCGGACCAGGAATCTGCCAACAAGGCCGTCAAGAGGGACATGGAGGACAACAGCCCGATGGACCGTCTGGTCTGCGGCGATGTAGGTTTCGGCAAGACCGAAATAGCCATCAGGGCGGCTTTCAAGGCCGTGACCGACGGCAAGCAGGTGGCCGTGCTTGTGCCTACGACCATCCTTTCGCTCCAGCACTACACCACGTTCTCTTCCAGACTCAAGGATTTCCCTTGCACAGTGGATTATGTGAGCAGACTCCGGTCGGGCAAAGAGATAGGCGAAATCAAGGAAAAGCTGAAGGACGGCCGGATCGACATTGTGATAGGAACCCATAAACTTCTCGGCAAGGGCTTCGAGTTCAAGGACCTGGGGCTTCTGATCATCGACGAGGAGCAGAAGTTCGGAGTCTCCACCAAGGAGAAACTCCGCCAGGTCAAGACTTCGGTAGACACCTTGACCTTGACCGCCACGCCTATCCCGCGTACCCTCCAGTTCTCTCTTCTTGGGGCCAGAGACCTCTCGATCATCAGCACTCCCCCGCCGAACAGGATTCCTACGCAGACTGAAATCATCCTGTTCGACAAGGATG
Source organism: bacterium (assembly GCA_963619595.1). Taxonomy (GTDB): domain Bacteria; phylum Bacteroidota; class Bacteroidia; order Bacteroidales; family UBA932; genus Cryptobacteroides. The sequence goes on from CAVEYE010000127.1 coordinate 3,646, forward strand.
AGATCAAGAGCATCATCAACTACGAGCTGAACAGAGGCGGACAGGTCTTCTTCATCCACAACAAGGTGGAGGAACTTCAATCCATCTACGAGATCCTGCACCGTCTCGTGCCTGACATGCGCATCTGCGTGGCCCACGGCCAGATGGAATCGAAGGAACTTGAGACCAAGATGCTGGACTTCATCCGGGGAGACTACGACATGCTCCTCTGCACCACGATCATCGAGAACGGACTGGATATTCCTAACGCCAACACCATCATCATCAACCAGGCGCAGAACATAGGCCTTAGCGACCTGCACCAGCTCCGCGGCCGTGTCGGAAGGTCCGACAGGAAGGCTTTCTGCTACCTGATAGTGCCTCCTCTTGTCTCCATAACCGATGACGCGCGCCGCCGTCTCAAGGCCATAGAAGAGTTCTCCGACCTTGGCAGCGGCTTCAACATAGCGATGCAGGACCTTGACATCCGGGGGGCCGGCAACCTGCTTGGAGCCGAGCAGAGCGGTTTCATAATGGATATGGGCTACGAGACCTACCAGAGGATTCTTTCCGAGGCTATGGAGGAACTTGGTGTTGAGACCGGTGTGGCCACCCGCAAGGTCGACGAGTCCTTTGTTGAGGACTGCACCGTGGAGACCGACCAGCCGGCTATGATACCTGATTCCTACATCGACGTGACGGCCGAGAAGATAAGGATCTACAAGCAGCTTGACGGACTGACTTCCGACAAGGAGATAGACAGGGTCAAGGCCCAGTTGGAGGACAGGTTCGGACAGATGCCTCAGGATGCGGACAATCTTTTCTATGTGGTGAAAGTCCGCAATCTCGGCGGAAAATTAGGAATGGAGAAAATCATCATCAAGAACGGAATGATGATCATGTTCTTCATTTCCAACCAGATGTCGCCTTACTTCAAATCGAAGGTGTTCTCGAGGATTCTTGAGAGAGTCAATGAATATGACCCTCTTTTCAACCTCAAACAGGCTGAGGGAAAACTTAAAATCGTGTGCCGCGGAATCGATTCTTTGGACAAAGCTCTTCAAACTCTTCAGAAATTGCAATAAAATTCCTAACTTTGAAAGTTTGAGTTTCGCATTGCGAAACACCTTATTTCCCGTCACGGCAGTGACGGAGCAAGTCCCCTTCCCGAGGAAGGGGATTTAGGGGAAGGGTAACGTGAGATGATTGTTTTTCGTGTGATACTCTTCGAACGTGAGATAAGGTATCTTTTCATATGTATTCAGTTACTTGCGAAAGTTGACTTTGAAAGTTTATTCGCCCTGACTATTTTTACGGCACTTTTTAAAGCGGATTGAAAAAACTTGAACGAAGACGATGTCGAATCTTTTGGTTGAAATAGGAAACACCGCTCTGAAGGCGGCCTGGTCCGAAGGAATCACCCTCGGAAAGACCTACCGTTACCAGGGCGAGAAGATGTTCGACTACATAAGGTCTCTGACGGACAAGGAAAAGCCGTCCGTTCTCGTGATTTCCTCGCTCATAACTCTAAGCCCGGCCGATGAGGACGACTTCCGCTCACGCTGCGGCAGACTAGTCATCCTCGACAGCCGTCACAAGGACGTGGTCAATGAATATTCCCTCCCGGATTATCTCAGTCCCGACCGTGTCGCTTCCGTGATAGCCGTAAGGTATCTGTTCAAAGGGAAGGGGAGTCTGGTCTTCGATTTCGGAACCACCCTCACCATCGATGTGCTGGAGCCGGACGGGGAATATACCGGAGGAAACATCTCGCCGGGATTCAGGACAAGATTCAAGTCGCTGTCGAGATATTCAAGGACACTTCCGCTCGTGGACACGCCGCAGGTGGTGAGGCAGACGGGTGATTCCCTGCGTTCCTCCATCGAGGCCGGAGTGGTGTCAGGCATAATGTTTGAAATACAGGGGTACTTGTCTTTATTTCCCGAAAAAATAACTGTTTTTACGGGTGGAGACGCTTTATATTTTGCAAAAAGAATGAAAAACTCCATCTTTGCAGTCTGCAATCTTGTGCTGATGGGGTTAGCCTTAATAGCTGACAAGTATGATGTTGAAAAAAATGGTTAGTAAGACACTCCTGTGTGGGTTGGCTTTGTTCTGTGCGGTTTCGATGAGCGCCCAGGACGAGGCTTACAATGCGTACACGCCATATTCGATGTTCGGAATAGGTGACATCTCCAAGCAGGGGACGGCCTTCAACAAGAATATGGGCGGTGTCGGAATAGCCACGCGCGACAAGCGTCACGTGAACATCCTTAACCCTGCCGCGGTCACCGCGAGGGAGGAGAAGTCTTTCATGGCTGATTTCGGTGTGGCCCAAGGCAACCGCTACTACGCCCAGGGTGACATTAAATCCAGCGCCAACACCTTCAACATCTACGATTTCGTAATCTCCTTCCCTGTGTACAAGTCTCTGGCCATGTACGCCGGAGTGACTCCGTACAGCGACCTTGGCTACAAGATAAGCTCCAAGGTGACCGACCCTTCAGTCATCGCCAACACAGGTGTAATCACTAACACTGTCCAGGGTTACGGAGGTCTGACAAACATATTCCTCGGAGCCGGAATCAATGTGTTCAAGGGTCTTGCCGTCGGTGTCGAAGGTCAGTACTATTTCGGTAACCTTAACAAAGAGAACGAGTTCGCTATGTCAAACTCCACCTACAGGAGTGTGTCGAGCGGTTTCAATATGAATCTCCACGCCTTTACCGCAAAGTTCGGAGCGCAGTACGAGACAGCGCTTGGCGAGAACCTTTCCATGGTGGCCGGAGCGACCTACAAGCTTGGCTCAAGTCTCCGCGGAACTGTCGAAAGGTATGAGATCCAGTCTATTTCGAGCATAAACGACTCGACTCCTTCTCCAAGAAGCTATGTTGACACCCTCGGCAGAGGGAACGTGAAAATAGCAAGCGAACTTGGAGTCGGAATCGCCATCAAGGGAGGCGACAAGTGGACCGCCGAGGTCAACTACATCCGTTCCGACTGGAGTTCCTGCGGAATGAATTCAGTTCCAGGCTTCGCTTCTGTCGGCAACGCAGTGTTCAGCGCTTCTACCTACCAGTCCGTCCGCGCGGGATTCTCCATCGTGCCTAACAGAAACGACATCAGGTACTACCGCAAGAGAGTGACCTACCGTGCCGGGGCCTATTGGGACCAGGCCTCGTTCAAACTTGACGGAGACAACATCAACGCTGTAGGAGTCACGTTCGGAGTCACGCTTCCTGTGTTCAGCTGGAGCAATGGCCTGACTCTTGGCGTGGACCTCGGACAGAGAGGCTCTCTGAAAGGCAATTCGGTCAGAGAAAGATATGTCAATTTCAGTGTCGGAATCAACATATTCGACATCTGGTTCATCAAACCAAAGTATAATTAATAAAGAAACAAAATAAAAACCATGAAAAGAATTTCAGTAGTACTGTTAACTCTCTTGGCTGCAGGTTTCGCGACTAATGTCTCAGCTCAAGGAAAGTATGGCGCCGACAGCGCTGAATGCATCAAGTATCTGTCTTACTATCAGGAGTATTACAAGCAGAAGAATTACACTGAGGCTCTTCCTAACTGGAGAACCGCCTTCCGTCTCTGCCCTCCTACGGCCAGCCAGAATATGCTTCTCAACGGTATGACTCTTCTTGGAAAGGAAATCATAAAGGAAAAAGACCAGGCCAAGCGTTCGGAGATGATCGACACTGTGCTTACCCTCAATGACCTCCGCGCCCAGTACTATCCTAAGTTCGCCGTGGCCGCCTACAACTCCAAGGGTCAATACATCACACAGTATTTCAAGGATCCCGAGGTGGTCTACGGACAGTTGAGCAAGGTGATCGAAATCAATCAGGAAAAGACTAAGCCAAGCCTTCTTCTTCTCAATCTCAACGCCGCCATCGAGCTTTACAAGAACGACAAACTCGGCGCCGAGGATGTGATCAACGCCTACCAGAACTCCATCGCCCTGCTTGACAAAGCTCCTCAGAGCGATGACATCGCCAAGATTAAATCCGACATCGAAGGTCTCTTCATCAGCAGCCAGGTGGCCAGCTGCGACAACCTTATCGCCCTGTTCACCCCGCGTTATGAAGCCAACCCTGAGGATCTCGACCTCATCAAGAACATCGTGAAGATGCTCGGTTCGACCGATGGTTGCCAGAACAACGACCTCTTCCTGAACGCCGTCACCAAGCTCCACAAGAGCGAGCCTTCATATTCATCGGCTTACTATCTCTACAAGCTGCATTCAGCCAAAGACGAGACTGCTCTTGCCACTCAGTACTTCGAGGAGGCTGTCTCTCTTTGCACTGACAACGACACAAAGGCTGACTACCTTATCGAGCTCGCCACCTACTGCATCAAGAACGGAGCGAACGTGAAGGCTTCTGAATATGCCCGCGAGGCCGCCGAACTCAATCCGGTATACCAGGGCAAGTCATATTACTTCACAGGTATCACCTGGGCTTCCCTCAGGTGTTCCGGCAACGAGATCGAGCAGCGCGCCAAATACTGGGTGGCTGTGGATTACATGCAGAAGGCCAAGAACGCCGATCCTTCACTTGCTGAAGACTGCAACAGGATGATCTCATCCTACAGCGTTTACTATCCTCAGAAGGCCGACGCCTTCATGTACGATGTCGTTGACGGCAATTCCTACAAGGTGAACTGCGGTGGAATGAGCGCCACGACGACCGTCAGGACGCAGAAGTAATTTCCGCTTGGAACGAGCCTTACATACGCTTATGATGATTGCAACCGCGTCAGCGGTTGCTTTCATCGTATATTCCTGTAAGGGAAAACTGTCTGAAGCGGAGCATCTTGACCTGAAGGAAACCCCTGTCCAGACCGTCGATGACATGTACGTGGTGCAGACCAAAAACGGGGGAGTCGAGATGAGGGTGGAGGCTTCCAAGATGGAGAGGTACGACAACGACACCAGCTCCTACGAACTTTTTCCGGAGGGACTCCACGCCTACATCTACACCGAGGGGGATATGCTCGAGACTATCCTGCACTCCAACAATGCGAAGCATTTCAAGAGCAAGAAGACCAAGGACGAGTACTGGTCGGCCTTCGGCGACGTGGTGGTGCAGAATGTCATCAACCAGCAGACTCTGGAGACCGACACCCTTTACTGGGACCAGGCGAACCAGGAGATTTACACGGACTGCTATGTGAGGATGTTCTCCAATGACGGTTTCCTTCAGGGTTTCGGGATGCGGTCTGACGAAAAGGCCCGCAACGCAAGAATATTCAGAGCTTTCAACAGCGACCTGGTGGTGGTTCAGGATTCCACGAAAGTAATCATAGATTCAGTGAATTTCATAGGCCCGTTGCTGCCTGAAAAACATTGAACAGACCGTCATGGAGCGGCCTCGGGTCACATTTAAGTTAAATTATGCGGCCTTGTTAATGGTTAATTGAATTAAAATCACTATCTTCGCACCCCAGTACCTATTTTTTGGAAATTATAAAATATTAATACAATGGCGATTCTTCAAAAAACTCGCGAAAAGGCCGGCATGGCGGTGTCAATCATCATCGCCTTGGCCCTTTTGTCGTTCATTATTGACCCGCAGACTCTCGAGACCGCGTTCAACGCTATGTCCTCCAAGAACGATGTGGGTACGATCAACGGTAAGGCAGTCTCTTATCTTGATTTCCAGCAGGATGTTGAAAAGTATTCAACTATCAACGAGATTCTGACAAACTCCACCTCTCAGAACGAGCAGCAGCAGGAGAACATACGCAACCAGGCTTGGCAGAGTCTTCTTGACAGGTATCTCTTCGTCAAGAACGCTAAGGCCGCCGGAATCAACGTCGGTGAGGATGAGATGAAGGAACTTCTCGCCGGTGATATGCTCTCCCCGATGATTTCCCAGAATCCTGCCTTTATGGACGAGAACGGCAACTTCTCCAGGGAGGCTCTTCAGAACCTTGTGAACAGCATCCCTCAGGACCAGTCCGGAAGGCTTAAGGAGTACTGGAGCTATCTTCAGAACACAATCAACACCCAGCAGTACTATTCAAAGTACTACTCTCTCTTCTCACAGAGCGATGTCCAGAATCCTCTGATGCTCAAGAGAAGCATAGCTGAGAACAACAACACGACCAAGGTTGACTTCGTTATGGTTCCTAACTACGGAATGGACACCACGGTCAAGGTTTCCTCGGACGAGATCAAGAAGTATTACGACAGCCACAAGAAGATGTTCAAGCAGAACGCTTCAAGGGACATGGAATATGTTGTCTTCGAGGTTAAACCTTCCGCTTCCGACATCGACGCCACCTCCGCCGCGATGAACAAGGTATATGAAGAGTTCTCCACGACCGAGAATGTCAAGTCTTTCATCGCAAGGAACTCTGAAAGAAACTACAACGAGTACTGGTACAAGGCCGGTGAACTCTCCACGGTAAACAAGGAGATCAGTGATTTCGTCGACGCCAACGCAGCCGGAACATCTCCTGTCGTTTCCGACAACAACGTGTTCTATGCCGCCAGAGTTGTGGCCACCGCCCAGATTCCTGACTCGGCTTATGTGAAGCACATCCTTCTCCAGGGCAACGATGCCGCCAAGGCCGACAGCCTTCTCGGTGTGATCGCCGGCGGCGAGACATTCTCCAATGTGGCTTCCGCCTATTCAGCTGACAAGAATTCGGCTGACGGGGGTGAACTTGGCAACATCGGCTGGATGACCCAGAACTATATGATCCCTGGTTTCGAGTCCATCTTCACGGCCCAGACCGGAAAGCCTTACACCATCAAGACCCAGTACGGCACCCACATCGTGGTCGTTTCCAAGAAGTCCGCTCCTGTCACGAAGAAGCAGGTCGCCATTCTTGAGAAGACTGCTCTTCCAAGCGGTGAGACATTCAACAGCTACTATGCCCAGGCCACCAAGTTCTCCAAACTCGCGGCAGGCAAGTACAACAACTACAAGGCCGCTGCCGACTCCATGGGTGTCTACTCACATCCTTTGAGAATCACCGAGGCCACTTCCACCTACGGCACCATCGCTCAGGCCAAGGAAGTCACCAGATGGGTGTTCGACAACAAGGTCGGCAAGGTTTCCGACATCATGACCATCAACAACAACTATCTGTTCGTAGCGGCTGTCACCGGTATCCACAAGGAAGGTATCGCCAGCATCGACGAGGTAAAGGATGGCATCCGTCAGACTCTTTATGCCGAGAAGGCCGCCGAGAAGGCCGCTTCCGACATCGCTCAGAAGATCAAGGGTCTGAATGACCTCCAGGCAATCGCCGACACTCTCCACACTTCTGTAAGCACCGATGTCGACGTGAGGTTCGCTTCACTCAACAGCCAGGGTCTCGACCCTAAGTTCATCGGCATCGCCAGCGTCGCTCCTGAAGGAAAGATCTGCGGTCCTGTCGCCGGAACCGTCGGAACCTACATCTTCAAGGTCAATTCCCGCGAGGCCGAGTCATTCTACACAGAGGATGACGCAAAGGCCTACACAGCTCAGGTCAACAACTACAATTGCCGTATGATCCTTCCTGTGATGATGCAGGATGCGGATGTGAAGGACAACAGGGCCCGCTTCTATTAGCAGATTGAGTTTTACAAACATTTAAAAAGACTGACGGAAACCCGCCAGTCTTTTTTATTTCCTGATATTGAAAAAGGACGGCCAGACAGCCGCCCTTTTAATATATTCATTCGTCTTTTATACGTTGAAGAGGAAGTGCATGATGTCGCCGTCCTGCACAACATATTCCTTTCCCTCCGTAGCGAGCTTTCCTGCGGCTCTCACCGCGCTTTCGCTGCCGAGGCTGACAAAGTCATCGTACTTGATCACTTCGGCCCTGATAAAGCCTTTTTCAAAGTCTGTGTGGATCACTCCGGCGGCTTTCGGGGCTTTGTCGCCCTTGTGGATTGTCCAGGCGCGGCATTCATCGGCTCCGGCCGTGAAGAAAGTCTGGAGTCCGAGAAGGTGGTAGGCGCTCTGGATAAGCCTTACGACACCGGATTCCTGCATTCCCATTTCTTCAAGGAACATCTGACGGTCTTCGTAACTCTCCATCTCGGCGATTTCTGATTCTGTTTTAGCCGAGATAACGAGGATTTCGGCGTTCTCGTCCTTGACCGCCTCGCGCACTTTTTCGACATATTCATTGCCGCTGACCGCGGAGGCGTCATCCACGTTGCAGATGTACATCACAGGCTTGTTCGTGAGCAGGAAAAGGTCGCGTGAGAGAGCGGTTTCCTCTTCGCTGAGTTCCACCGTGCGGCAGGATCTGCCCTGTTCGAGGGCTTCCTTGTAGCGTTCCAGAAGGGCGACAAGTTTCTTAGCTTCCTTGTCTCCGCCCGTCGTGGCCTGTTTGCGGCTTTTCGCCAGTCTGGACTCGACCGTCTCGAGGTCCTTTATCTGGAGTTCGGTGTCCACGACTTCCTTGTCCCTGACCGGATCCACGCTGCCGTCCACGTGAACGACGTTTCCGTCGTCGAAGCAGCGGAGGACGTGAAGTATGGCATCAGTCTCACGGATGTTCGCAAGAAATTGATTGCCAAGACCTTCTCCTTTGCTGGCCCCTTTGACGAGACCTGCGATGTCCACGATGTCCACTGTCGCCGGCACCACGCTTTTCGGTTTGCACATGTCCACAAGCACTTCGAGTCTCTTGTCCGGCACGTTGGTGGAACCAAGATTCGGTTCAATCGTGCAGAACGGGTAGTTGGCGCTTTGCGCCTTTCCTGAGCTTACACAGTTGAACAAGGTTGACTTGCCGACGTTCGGCAGTCCTACTATTCCGCATTTAAGTGACATATTCGTAAAGTTTATCGGGACGCAAAGATACGATTAAATCAGATACGATTAAAACAAAGATGGTTAAAAGGCGGATTAAAAAAAAGTTTTTCTGTTTCTTAATGAAGAGTTTATGTTTCTGTTCTTTTTTTACGTTTTTGTGCCGCATATTCGCGGCATAGGAAATGAGGACGCTGACTTTCATAATGACGATATGTCTTCTTCTTCCGGCCGGTATTTTTGATAACGTTAATAGTTTAGTTAATGATTGTGATTGTTTGAAGTGCAAATCCCCGGCCGGAAGAGAAGACTCTTTGACCGTGCTCTTCTGGAATCTTGAGAACTTCTTCGACTGGAAGGTGGACAGCCTTTCCGAGAGTCCTTCAGACAAGGAGTTTTCTTCGTTCGGGAAGAGACACTGGACTCGGAAACGCTTCAAGGCCAAATGCGAGTCCGTGGCCAAGGCCTTTCTGTGGATAAAGGACAAGGAGGGAAACCTGCCCGATGTCATAGGTCTAGCCGAGGTGGAGAACAGGTTCGTCCTCAAGAGACTTCTGTCGGATACGCAACTCTATAAGTTTGACTATGAGATAGTTCATTATGATTCTCCGGATCCGAGAGGTATTGATGTGGCTCTTCTTTACCGACGTTCCAGACTTGAACCGCTTTCGTCGTCGCCGCTCCGTGTGAGGGGACCTGATTCCACGATGCGGACCAGGGATATTCTTCTTGCGGAATTCCTGCTTCCAGGCGGCGACAGCATAGCTTTCCTTGTGAACCACCATCCTTCGAAGTACGGCGGGAAGACGGGGCGGAAGAGGGAAGCGGCGCTTCACCGCCTACGGGACGCCACCGACTCCCTTGAGGCCTCGGGTTTTATGAATATCCTAGCGATGGGGGACTTCAACGACACTCCCGACAATCCCGCTTTCGGAATATTGTCGGAGGCCGGCCGGGGAGCTTTAGTGAACCTTGCCGTGCCGTTGTCTGCGGCAGGGGAGGGAACTATCAGGTATTCAGGTAGATGGGATATGATTGATATGTTCTTCGTATCTGAGAGTCTGGTCAAGAACGGGCATATTCACAGAATGGAGATCCTGAGGATTCCGTTCCTTATGTCCTGGGACAGCGCGCATTCGGGGGAAAAGCCTCTGCGGACATATTCAGGGCCGCGTTATCTCGGCGGAGTGAGCGACCATTGTCCGATTCTGTTGAAGATTCCGTGACAGCTCCGCACGGCTTCCATTTTGATAACTTTTCGTATATTTGCGTTTAAGGTGCCGCACATCTTTGACCCTTTCAATAACACGGTCTATGAAGAACTTATGAGCTTCAATCCCGATGTGATGAAGAGTATGTATCTGCTGGCGTTTTCCACTTACGAAGGTTTTGACTCGCTTTGCGAAAATAATCAAGACAATAGATGAAAAAGGTTCAATCATATAACAAGATATCCCCTAACAATTTCGCTGACGTGATGGGAGTGTCCCGCTCGACCGTCCGGTCTTGGGTGGATTCAGGAAAATATTCGCTTAACAGTGCGGAGACTCTCATTGGATGAACCCAGCCTGACCTTGACCTGCGCGCCGGCACAGAAACAGACTGAGCGTTGCCATCCGACTGCCACCCGCCCTTTGACGGTGCGTGAATATGCCCGGATACAGACTTTCCCGGATGAATGGGATTTTTACGGGAATATGTCATCCAAGTACAAGCAGATAGGCAATGCCGTTCCGGTTAATCTCGCCTATGCGATGGGACGCGCCATAGTGCGTCTCTTGAACCAGATAGAGTAGCGGGAGGCTCGGTCACTGAACTTGTCGAAGCGTCGAGGAATGGGCTGGCGAATTGCCATACTAGTCTGATTTGCCTGGAAGTCCGCATCAGCTTGCCGTCAGGCTTCGGGATTTTTTGTGCCAGCAAAATAGCCCTCAAGACCCTTGAACGAGCCGGGTGCGGAAGTGTAACGGTCAAGTTATCAGATTTTTATTCTTTTTGGCAACGGACGGACAATCCGTAAGAACGATAGGTGCTGGACGAAGGGTTGATCCAAGAGTCATCATCCGTGGCCTTGACGCCGAAAGTGCATGCAGCGGGGCCGTACGAAGGGAAAGGAGTAACTGACCAATAGTAACCGTAGCGCCCGACATCCTGCAGGGAACCTTTAATGTTGAGCAGATCACCTGCTGCGGGATACCAGATGGCATTCCCGTCTTCGCCGAATGAGCCGAAAGTCTTACCTGTGAACCAATCGGAACTGCCTCTAGCCTTAGACCAGATTCCTTCTTCTCCTCCGTCAGGAACTCTCCATCCGGCTGGGCAAGGATCGTAAATTGTCTTGGCAGAAGCCCAGCTGCCATCTGGCAGGCAATTGGTCTCGCCAAGATAAAAAGTCATTGGATTCTGGGCAATATCCTTTGAACGTGAGATAAAGTATTTGGTCACAGGCACTTTGTTACAAGCTAAAGTTGAGTGAGAAATACAGTTGCGTTGTCAATCGTATGTTTACTGATGCCAGGAGTTTTCCATATTCTGTTGGTTATTCCGTAAAATAATTGTTAAATTTGTCTGACTTTGGTCCGGCAGCGTTTGTTCGCCTGTCCTGAACGATGTCAGATTTTTGCCAGACAACTCAAAAATCACATAATATGGAAATGAAAACCAGAATCAGAGAGAAGTTCAGTACTCTCTTCGGAACGGCGGGCGAGGTTTTCGCCTCCGCAGGCCGTATCAATCTCATCGGTGAACACACTGATTACAATGGTGGATATGTCTTTCCGGGCGCCATAGACTGCGGCATAATGGCCGAGGTCAAGGTTAACGGAACCAAGAAGGTAAAGGCTTTTTCCCTGGACTATGACGAGTATGTCGAGTTCGGTCTCAATGAAGAGGACAAGCCGAAGCAGCAGTGGGCCTGCTACATCTTCGGAGTCTGCCGCGAGACCATCAAGCGCGGCGGCAAGGTAGAAGGTTTCGACACCGTCTTTGCCGGAGATGTTCCGCTCGGAGCCGGACTTTCTTCATCAGCGGCTCTCGAAAGCACCTTCGCCTATGCCATCAATTCTTTGTTCGAGAACAAGATAGACAAGTTTGAACTTGCAAAGATCGGGCAGTCCACCGAGCATAACTACTGCGGAGTCAACTGCGGCATCATGGACCAGTTCGCCTCGATTTTCGGTAAGAAGGGCAGCCTGATCCGTCTGAACTGCAAGACTTTGGAGTATAAGTACTTCCCGTTCGACCCGAAGGGCTACAAAGTTGTTCTCATCGACTCCTGCGTAAAGCACGAACTGGCTTCATCGGCCTACAACAAGCGTCGCACCTCCTGCGAGAACGCCGCCAAGGCCATCAGCAAGAACCATCCTGAGGTTGAATTCCTGAGCGATGCCAAGAGGGTTTGGCTGGACGAGGTCCGCGAGGAGATTCCTGAGGAGGATTTCCTCCGCGCCGAGTATGTAATCGGTGAGGTCCAGAGAGTTCTCGACGTGTGCGACGCTCTTGAGAGAGGCGACTATGAGACCGTGGGCGAGATGATGTACCAGACTCATTTCGGCCTGAGCAGACTCTACGAGGTCAGCTGCGAGGAACTCGACTTCCTCAACAAACTTGCCCGCAAGTGCGACGTGACGGGTTCACGAGTTATGGGCGGTGGCTTCGGCGGCTGCACCATCAACCTTGTCAAGGAGGAACTTTACGATGGTTTCCTCGCCGCAGTGAAGGAGCAGTTCCCTGCCAAATTCGGTCACGATCCGAAGATCTACGATGTCGTGATCAGCGACGGAGCAAGGAAGGTAGAATAATACTTTTATTTCTTAATACGACAAAGGGTCGCACGGGATTGTTCCTCTGCGGCCCTTATTATGATTTTCCTGAGAGTCGTTTTCTACCTGAAGAAACGGGAGACCCAGTCGGGGTCGACGCGGGCGAAGCCGGCGCCGGGCTTGACGGAAGGATTGCGGCGGATGATGCCGGCACAGTCTTCATAGACGTTGAAGCCTATCCTGAGACCCTGCATCTGCCCTTCGGCGGGGTAGTATAACTCGATGTCGTTGTCGGCTCCGTCGACCCTGTAGAACTTGAACTGTGCCGAAAGAATGTCTTTTGAGCCGCCTTTCCCGGCCATCTCCATCTTGGTGATGTGCTTGCACATCTCAATCACGCGATCATCCAGGCCTGCGTCGAATATGTTGACCTTCTCTATCAGGGTTCCGGTGTCGCTGACCCTTCGGAGGGTGTAGCCGTCAAGGGCTTGCGAAATGGCTTCCATCTGCGTCTCAAGAGCCTTTTCCTGGGCTTCAGACAGGATTCCGTCCGGCATCACCCAGACCATCAGACGGGAGTCCGGATCATGGTAGAGAGTCTGGTAGCGGGCGAGGTTGGCTTTGCCGCAGTGCGGGCATTCCCAAACGAAAAGCGAACCGTCCCTGACCTTGGATTTAAGGTCAGGATTCTCTCCTACATTGATACGGTTCCAGACCTCGATTCCGTGCTTTTCCCCGCAGAAGGAGCAAACCGCGACAACCTTTTCAGGCATATTCGTTAAAATTTGGTGAACATATTCAAAATCACTTGTCAAGCCATTTCCAGACTTTGTACATCAGCGCCCCCCAGGCGAGGAACAGCACCACATAGACCCAGAAAGGAAGCTTCGCGGCGTAGTTGGTGCTTTGGGTGTACTTGTCGAACTCCGGGATGTCGGCGTAGTAATATGCTCCCGCTCCGAAATCCAGGGAGTCCTGCAGCCCCATTCCGTGAAACATTATGTAGAGGGCGGCGATGACCGTCGCCCCCATCACGATCAGTGTCAGAATCTTGCCGGTTTTCTTCCAGTCCATAATCCTGTGGCTGCGGGAAAATATTCCTTGACCTTCCTAGTCGAGGATAGGGATCGGGAAGAAGTTGCCTGAGAGGAGAAGCCAGACGGCGAAGAAGGTCAGCACGATGTTGAACGACTGGCCGATGATGTAGAGCCACAGCACCTTGCCTCCCTGCATATTCTTGATGATCTCCTTGAAATTGGTGTCAAGGCCGATGCTGGTGAACGCCAGCACGAACGCCCAGTTCTTGTACTGGTCGAGGACCTTGTTGATGGCGCCCACCTGGTCGGCTCCGAAGATCGGCTGGATCAGGAAGGAAGCGACCATCGAGGCGATGAAGAAGCCGAGGATGAACTTAGGAAAGCGCACCCAGATCTCGCCCGGGCCGACTTTCGTGCTTCCGTCATTGTCGATTTTGGTGGCGAAGAACACTGCCACGAAGAAGGCGATGAAGCCGATGAGGATGTTCTGGATGGACTTCACCAGCACTGCGGCCTGCTGAGCCTCAGGGCCGAGGGCGGTACCCGCCACAACCACGGCGCCGGTTGAATCCACGGTGCCACCGATCAGCGAGCCTCCCATGATCTGGGACATTCCGCAGGCGCGGATGATCACCGGCTCAAAGACCATCATAAGGATTGTGAATATGATGGAGATGGACACGGTGATGGAAAGGTCGTCTTTCTTGGCCTTGGATGCCGCAGCCGTGGCGATGGCGGCGCTGGTGCCGCAGACGCTGGTAGCTGAGGCCATCGTGATGACGAGCGGCTTGTTGTCGATTTTGAGGACCCTCGTGCCGAACCACCACATGAACAGGATAACGATAGGGGTGACGATCCAGGCTATTCCGAGGCCGTAGAGACCGAATTTGGCGATGTTGGAGAACAGGACGGAGAAACCCATTATGACAAGTCCTGACTTGATGTAGAACTCTGTCTTGATGGCCGGCTTGAGCCAGTCGGGAACTCCGACAGTGTTGGAGATCAGAAGACCTACCAGAAGTGCCCAGAAGGCCCATTCAAGGTAGCGGTTGAGAGTGTATTCGGCGCTGATGAGGCGGACCACAAGGGCGATGACGAACAGGCCGATGAGCGCTGGAACATATTTCTTCACACTTTCGCCCTGGAGTTTGACTCCGACCGTGAAAAGCACTCCGAGAGTGATGAAGGTCACGAGGAACTTGCGCCAGAACGCCCAGGAAGCCAGCTGCTCTCCAAGAGGGACAACCTTTGCCGCAGCGGCTTCGGAGAGGGATTCTCCCACGGTCCAGGTGGCGAATTTAACGGCCGAGAAATCAAATGCTTTTGTAAGGACGGCGATGCAGGCGATTATGATCACGATGCCTCCGATCCAGATTGCCTGCCAGTCCTCTTTACCCCAGAACGCAGGTACGGTCTTACCTTTTTCCATTTATTGAATATAAATTAGTATAATCTTTTACTATTAACGGTCTGCAAAAATATAACAATATCTTTATCTACGCAACAGGGACGGGAAAAAACTGATTGTTCCCGTCCCAGCCGGCTTGTTTTATGCCTGTTTCATAACATCCCTAAATGTCGACCGTGAAGATCCAGCCGATGTAGTCGGCGTTCAGGTTCGAGATGTTGAACAGGTCTATGTTGCCCCAGAAATTGCGGGCGTAGCGGATTCCTATCTCGGTGTCGTACGGCAGCCAGAAGAAGTTGCCGAGATTGACGGTGAGGTCGGCTCCGACGCTGAACAGGTTCTCCCTCTTCACCCCTCCGGGGTTGTAGCGCAGCACGTCGTTCCAGTCAAAGGACTGGCAGGACCAGTCGGCGAACGGAGTCAGAACGAAGTTCTTGATGTAGGCCACGGGGCTGAGGAAAGTCCAGTCGACATCGACCAGCGGAATGGCGTAGTCAGCCGTGAGCTTGAATCTCTGGCCGGAGCAGGTGTTCAGAATCGATTTCAGATTCGTGCCGGCGAATCCTCTCGGGACAGGCGAGAGCGACCCTTCCGGGGTGCTGAGCATGCTGCCGTCGCCGAGGCTGAATTCCGCCGAAGCCGTCAGCTTGAGGCCTTGCCTTGCCGTGAAACCAGGAAGGTAGCCGTAGGTGTAGATGTAGGCTGTGTTGCTGAATATCTCGGAAAGTCCCGGCCGCGTGTGTACTCCGGCTTCGGCTCCGATACCGAGCGAAGGCCAGACCTGGGACTCGGCGGTGGACCGCAGGATGTAGCCCCTCACCGAAAAATCAAGCGTCTGCAGGAAGTTCTCGTTGTCCTTGCCTATGTAGTTGTAAGGCTTGCCGACATCTTTCCCGTCGGTTCTCTTAACGACCCTGTAGAGAAGTACGCGGTCGTTGAAGGTGTCGTTTGTGAATTTGTACTTGACCTGCGGGATGAGACCTCGTCTCAGACCTCCCGAGGAGAAATTCAGCGGGATGTAGACCCTTGCCGTGCCGCTGAAATACGGATTGTCGGTGAGCGTTCCCACATTGCGTACCTTGTAGCCGGAACCTTTCTGCTCCTGGCTTCTCTGGATCTTCATCGAAGACCTGTCGTTGAAGTCGGCGGAGAGTTCAAAAGCCGGGAAAAGGCCGGTGAAAGTGTACTGGAAATGCCCTGAATGCCGGGTTTTCCCGTTGTTGTAAGGATCGGAGTGGGCGTTGTACCCGATCATTCCGCTGCCTGTGCTGAAAAGATTCTGGAACATAGCCGTGGCACCGAACGAAGCAGTCTCGTAGTACTCGTCACCGCTCAGCGAAGACACGTTGTCGTAGTTGAAATAGACAGGAGCCCAGGAGTGGATGTGCGGGAATCTTATCTTTGAATATCTTTTCGGTTCCGTGAAAAGATTCTCATTCTCTTTTGTGGCTGACGGATCAAACAGGGCAAGGGCGTTCTCCTGGTCTGTAAGAGCCTCTGCCACAGGGTATCTGTGGATGTCCTCGAAGTCCACTTCCCGCACGGGAAGATCGCTCGCCGCGGTGGCGTACAGCATCTTTCCCTGCCTGTAGGCCGACGGGTTGTCGGACGGGGCCAGCGAACTGTAGTACAGAGTGTCACCATCGCTGTTGAAGAAAGGGTCGTCGATTCCGTACCTTGTCGCCGTCATCTGCCTCACGACCCTGCTTTCAGTGTTCAATGAATATAATTCCGTGACTCCTGTCCTGTCGCAGAGGAAGGTCATAGCCGGTCCGTCTCCCCGGCTGTCCGTCCTGAGGTGGCCGATGGTCACCGGCAGAGGGGTGGTCAAAGGCTGGAGGACGTCTTCCTTGACTTCATAGATTCCTATTCCTTCATCTGAGAGTCCTGCGGCGAAAAGTCTTTCTCCCACCCAGACGGATTCCGTGAACTGCAGGGAGTCTGGAGCCTCGTAAACCTTTGTGACAGAACCGTCCTCAGGACTCAGAAGACATATTCTCGAACCGCCTCCGGCTGGATATTCAGTGACGGCAACGCTCTTTCCGTCGGGTGACGGGGCCGGATTGAAGTATCTGCCGCTCCGGGTAAGGTCGCGGATCTTGGACGGTTTCGAGGTCTCGACATAGCGTATCCGGGAACTGCCGCCAAGTGTCCACCGCAGTCCGCCGACTGACTCGGACCAGTAGATCCTCCCGCCGTCAGCGTCGGACATCAGGTCGCTGGTGTAGGAGGCGAAAGACCTGATTCTCTTCTCATTACCGTCAAGACCTATTTTCACGAGGCTGCCAGTCACAGCCATACCTTTCTTCAGAGAGAATATTCCTGAACCGTCGATGGCGACTCCGCCGGCATATTCGGAATGCATCTGTGGCTTCCCGCTCACCTGGGTCGCCGGCATGAAAGGCCCTCTTGCCGCCGCTTCTTCCGCCCAGATTCCGTGGAAACCCTCCTGTATGGTTCTGTAGGCCTCCTTGAACTTCATCCCGCTGGCCTCCTTGAGCGTTTTCTGAAGGTTGCCGATCCGGAACTTGTCCGCCGCCGAGGTGAGGTAGCGCTGCATGAACATCGGGTCGTTGAAGAAGACCCTCGCTCCAGCCACCATCATGTACCCGGCCCTGTAGTGGTCGGGCGTGTAGAGTTTGTCCGAACCGTAGATCCATCTGTACCAGCCGCGCCAGTCGCCGCAGTCGAAGGCCGGCATCATATATTCAAGAAAGCTTGCCTGCCTGCCTCGCCCCGTGCGGGTCAGCGCGGTTTCCGCCACCACCGCGTCCCCTTCGAGCAGGGCCGGTCCAGGGAATATGCCCGCCATCGCTCCGGCGAACATCTCGCCCGTCAGCCAGTGCAGGATCTTCAGGTCTCCGGAGGCTCCGAACTGCATCTGGGCGGCGTGGCGGCCTTCGTGGATGGCAAGGTGCGTAGCCCAAGGCATCGGGGTGGGGGAGTAAGGGTCGAGGACGGTGAATATGTCCATCCGCTTCGGCGCCCAGGTCACGCTTGCGTTAGGGACAACGTAGTAGTTGTGGAGAATGACAGGCATCTTCGCACGGTAGTTTTCGCCTATGTAGAAGCCTGACGACCTCGCCACCAGAGACCTCGCATTTTCAAGACTTATCCCGTAAACTCTTGCCAATGAATCGCTTCCTCTTGGATAAACCAGCCGGAAATCCGGAGTGTCCATTCGGCTCCACCTTACTCTGGCGGGGTCGCTTCCGGCTTCCGAGAACTGTGCCGCGGCCTCCGTTCCGGCGAGCGTGAAAGCCAGAGCCGCGAGGCAGCATTTCATTATCCTGGTCATCCTTCCGAAGGATGTTCTTGCAAAACTATACATAGTGTTGAGCGTTATCAACCACTAAGATAGTCTGCAATTGTCAAAGTTGAGTGAATCATTGATGTTTTTTTTCTAAATTTGTGGGGAATATTCATTTTTGAACCAGATGCAGATTCTTTTACAGACCCTGACCTTGCTCGGAGCGATGGCTATGTTCCTTTACGGAATGACGATGATGAGCGAGGGACTTCAGAAAGCGGCCGGTGACAAACTCAGATCATTCCTGGCCTCGATGACTTCGACGACCTTCAAAGGTATCATCACCGGTATCGTGGTCACGGCGCTCATCCAGTCTTCCAGCGGCACGACCGTGATGGTCGTGAGCATGGTGAACGCAGGTCTTCTTGCCCTTGGCAACGCCATCGGAGTGATAATGGGCGCGAACATCGGAACGACGCTCACCGCCTGGCTCATCTCTCTCTTCGGCTTCAGCTACGACATCGGCGCTCTCGCCATCCCGTTCATCGCGGTCGGCTTCTTCATGATGACCCTCAAGAGCAACCGTAACCGCAACATCGGCGAGTTCATCATCGGTTTCTCTTTCCTGCTGATCGGTCTGGCCACGATGAAGGATTCCGTTCCTGACCTGAACCAGTACCCTGAGGCCCTTTCCGCCGTCCAGAATCTGACAAGCTACGGCTTCTTCTCGGTGATCATCTTCACGCTCGTGGGAGCCGTCATCACCATGATAGTGCAGGCCTCCAGCGCCTCCCTGGCCCTCACGATGGTGTTCGTGGCCAACGGCTGGATCAATTTCGAGATGGCCGCGGCGATGGTTCTCGGAGCCAACATCGGCACCACCATCACAGCCAACATAGCCGCCGCCGTGGCGAACTATTCGGCGAAGCGCGCGGCGATAGTCAACACCCTCTTCAACGTGATCGGGGTGCTGATGGCCCTGATCTTCTTCCATCCGCTCCTGAAAATCATCAGCACGCTGACGATGTCCTTCGGCTTTCTTGACCCTGTCACCCTCTTCGACCAGGTCGGCGGAGTCTCGGGCAGTTTCACCCCGGAGCAGCAGAATTCGATGCTTTACGGAATATGCATCCTGCACTCCGTGTTCAACGTCACCACGACCCTGATCCTTGTCTGGTTCATTCCGCAGCTTGTGGCTGCCGTCAACAAGATCATCCCTACGCCTAAGGGCGAGGAGGAGGTCTACCGCCTCAAATTCATCCAGGGAGGACCTCTTTCCACCGCAGAGCTCTCGCTTGACGAGGCGAAGCAGGAGATCATCCATTTCGCCGAGATCTGCCGCAGGGAGGTCGATTTCATCAGGTCCGCAGTCGCCTCCAAGACGATGGAGAGCCTTGAACCTGTCAACGAGAAACTTGTGAAGTACGAAACCATCACCGACAAGATAGAGTACGAGATCGCTTCCTACCTCAACGAGGTGTCCAAAGGCGACATCAGCGCCGAATCGGCGTTGAGGATCAAGTCGATGTACAAGACCATCGGCGAACTCGAGAGCCTCGGCGACTCCGGCGAGGCCATCGGCAGGATGATGAAGCGCGCCCTTGACCACGGCAAGACCTTCGACGGTGAGATGATCAAGAAACTTGACAGGATGCTTGACCTTCTGGACGCGGCCTTCGCGGCGATGATCGAGAACCTCAGTTCTCCTACAGTCTTCCTCAAGGACATCTCCAACGCCGATGATGCGGAGTACAACATCAACGAGTGCCGCAACAACCTGCGCGAGGAACACATCGTCAACATCGAGAAGGAAGGCTACAACTACCAGACGGGTGTGTTCTACATCGACATAGTGCAGGAACTGGAGAAGATGGGCGACTTCATCATCAACATCTCCCAGAGCCTGCTTGAGAAGAACGACTAGGCCGCTATGAGACGTCTGCTGACATATTCATTGGTCGTCCTTTGCACCTTGGTGGCGGTGGCGGGCTGCGGCAGCCGGGCCAAAAACGGCACAGCGGGGGAGCCGGTCTCCTTCCAGCCGCGCCGTTTTCCACCTGCGCCCCAGGTTCCGTCGTTCATTTCGGACCAGGACGAGGCCACTGAATATGTAGTCTCGAACTACTGGAACGCGTTTCTGGATGGAAGCCACCCTTGCGACTCAGTTTTGGTGAACGGGGTGAAGGCCGATGAGGTCGAGCAGGCTTTCGGAACGTATGTGACTATGCTTGAGAGACTTTGCCCGATAGAATTCGGCAGGTCATCGATGGCCTCTTTCTTCGACAAGGTTGAAAAGTTCGAGGCTGCGGACACCTCTTCCAATGTCTTTGAATTCTTCGAGAAGATCGTCGGCAAGTACCTTTTCGATCCTAATTCCCCTGTCCGCAACGAAGACCTCTACCTGCCTTATGTCTCCCGCCTCGCGCAGTCAGGATTCACGGCTCCGGACAAGAGGCAGTCCTACGCCTACGAAGCAAAGATGTGTTCTTTGAATATGATAGGCACTCCGGCCGCTGATTTCACCTTCACGGATCTTGCCGGCCGCCGCCACACTCTCTACGGGGTCAAGGCCGAGACTACCCTCCTGTTTTTCACGAATCCGGGCTGTCCGGCCTGCAAGGAGATCATCGTTTCCCTGACCGGCGACGGCCACATCACCTCCCTCGTGGAAGAGGGCAGACTCGCAGTTGTCAATGTCTACATCGACGAGGAACTCGACCTTTGGAGGGAATATGCCTCCGTCTATCCTGACTCCTGGTACAACGGCTACGACCAGGACTACATAATCCGCAGCGACGTGAGCTACGATGTCCGGGCGATTCCTTCCCTCTATGTGCTTGATTCCGAGAAGAAAGTGGTGATGAAGGACGCTCCGGTCGAGATTGTGCTGCCGTACCTTGACAATCTGTAAGGAAGCAGGTCCGGGTTGACACTGATTATTGTTACACAGTAAATAACACTGATATGAAAATCAATAAGGAACTTTGGGGTAAATCCCAGGATGGAAAGGAGATATTCCTTTATACTCTTGAAAATGAAAGCGGTGCTTTCGTGCGCCTTTCAAGCGTCGGAGCCGGCATCGTCAGCATCGCCGTTCCGGACAAGGATGGCAAGGTCGCCGATGTCGTTCTCGGCTACACGAGGCCGGAGGATTATTTCGCCGACGGCCCTTGCGCCGGCAAATGCCCAGGCCGTTACGCCAACCGCATCGCCCTCGGCAAGTTCACCCTCGACGGGGTTGAGTACACTCTGCCTGTCAACAACGGACCTAACCATCTGCACGGAGGTCCGCAGGGCTTCCAGAACCAGGTCTGGGACAGCAGAATCAATGGAGAAGCTGTTGAGTTCCAGTATTTTTCACAGGATGGAGAGGCCGGTTATCCGGGCAATCTCAAAGTAGTGGCCCACTATGAGTGGAGCGAGGACAACGCCCTGAAACTGACATTCACGGCCCAGACCGACGCTGCCACGGTCATCAACCTCACGAACCACGTCTACTTCAATCTCAACGGAGAAGGTAACGGTGACATCCTTGACCACGAACTGAAACTGAACGCTTCAGTCTACCTGCCGACAGATGAAACACTTATTCCGGTCGGCGAGCCTGACCCGGTGGCCGGCACCCCTATGGATTTCCAGGAGTTCAAGAAGATCGGGGCGGAGATCCGTGAGGATTTCCCTGCGCTGAAGTACGGCAAAGGCTACGACAACTGCTTTATGATCAACGGCTACGAGGCCGGCCAGTTGCAGAGTGCGGCACAGCTTTACTCTCCGCTGAGCGGCCGCCTGCTCGAGGTTCTGACCACCCAGCCGGCCGTGCAGGTTTACACGGGCAACTGGCTCGAGGGCTGTCCTGCCGGAAAATGCGGCCGAGGCTACCACGACTACGAAGGCGTGGCCATCGAATGCCAGCACTGCCCGGATTCGCCGAACAAGCCGGACTATCCTTCCACGGTACTCCGTCAGGGCGAGACTTTCTCCGAGGCCATCATCTGGGCGTTCTCGGTCAGAAAATAGAGTGGTTCTTTGAGCGGAACCGTACATTACAAGATTCACTAACATATTCATAGAAAAAGAAAATGACATTGAAAAGAACATTTTATGCGATTCTGGCGCTGGTCTGCGTTCCTTGGCTCGCTTCCGCCGCGCAGAAAAACTGGACACTTTCGTCTCCTGACGGGAAAATCGTGACCGAAGTCTCCGCCGGCGACGGGATAAGGTATTCAATCAGCCGCCTCGGGGTCGCCCTGCTTAACCCTTCCGAGATTTCAGTCACTTTCGATGACGGGACGGTTTTCGGCGGTGCGGACAAGGTCAGGAAAGCCCGGAAGGGCAGCCATCAGGAATCCGGCATTCCGGCGTACAACTACAAGAAAGCCTCCTTTGACAATGTCTACAATTCTCTGACGCTTGAATTCAAGGGCTACAACATCGAGTTCAGGGCTTTCGACACGGGAGTAGCCTACAGGTTCGTCTCGACCGCAAAGAGCGGAGAGTACACCGTCACCGACGAGCTGGCCGAGTTCAATTTCGCCCAGGACTGGACAGCCTGGGTGCCTTACATCAGGGCCAAGGACTTCAGTTCCTTCAAGAAGCAGTTCGTCAACTCCTTCGAGAACACCTATCAGCATATTCATCTGTCCGAAATGGATCCGGCGAGGCTCGCTTTCCTTCCGCTGACGGTGGACGCCGAGGACGGAGTGAAGATCGTCATCACGGAGTCCGACCTTTTCGGCTACCCGGGGACTCTGCTCAACGGGCAGGGTGGCAAGGAACTTAAAGGTATCCACGCCCCTTACCCATCCGGACTGAGGCCGAACGGAGTCTATGTCTATCAGGATATGGAATATGCCGACTACATCGCCAAAGTGCAGGCCGGGCAGAAATTTCCGTGGAAGGTCATCGGAATCACTCCGGACGCAAAATCGCTGATGGATCTCGACCTTGTGTGGCAGCTGGCAACACCGGCGGACAAGAACACTGACTGGAGCTGGGTGAAGCCCGGCAAGGTGGCCTGGGACTGGTGGAACGACTGGAATCTCTACGGAGTCGATTTCAAGACCGGCATCAACACCCAGACCTACAAGTACTACATAGATTTCGCGGCCTCCCGAGGCATCGAGTACATCATTATGGACGAGGGCTGGGCGCAGAAGGCGAAGGCCAACCTGTTCCTGATCAATCCTGACATCGACCTTGAGGAACTTGTCTCCTATGCCAATGCGAAGAATGTCGGCATCATTCTCTGGGCCAGCTACAACAGCATAGTCAAGAACCCGGAGAAGGCTATGTCGCACTATTCAAAGATGGGCTTCAAGGGCTTCAAGATCGACTTCATCAACAGGGATGACCAGCAGGGAGTCCAGTTCTGCGAAAAGATGGCGAAAATCGCCGCCGAGAACCATCTTCTGATCGATTTCCACGGAGTCTACAAGCCGGCCGGAATCCAGCGCACCTATCCGAACGTGCTGAATTTCGAAGGAGTCTTCGGCCTCGAGCAGATGAAGTGGGCCGCGGAGGAGTACGACCAGGTCGTCAACGATGTGACCCTTCCTTTTGTCAGAATGGTGGCCGGCCCGATGGACTACACCCAGGGTGCGATGCGCAACGCCGCCAAGGGCAACTACCATCCGGTCTACAACGAGGCGGTGAGCCAGGGCACCCGTTGCCGTCAGCTCGCTGAATATGCCATCTTCGAGGCTCCTCTGACGATGCTCTGCGACTCTCCTTCCAACTATATGGCGGAACCCGAGTGCACGGAATTCATCGCGGGATTCCCTACCGTCTGGGACGAGACCGTCCCTCTCTGCGGCGAGATCGGTGAATATGTCGCCGTGGCCCGCCGCTGCGGAGATGTCTGGTATGTCGGAGCGATGACGGACTGGAACGCCCGTGACCTCACTCTCGACCTGAACTTCATCGGAGGCGGAAGAATGACCGTTTTCCAGGACGGAATCAACGCCGACAAGGCCGGCAGAGACTATAAGAAGACTTCCGCGGACATCCCGGCGGACGGGATGGTGAAAATCCACATGGCTCCCGGCGGTGGCTGGGTGGCCAGAATCACCCGTTGAGAGGTTTTATGAGGAAGATACTTTTAGCTTTAACCGCTCTGGCCGCTTCATTGTTTCTTTCTCCTGTGTCGGCCGAGGCAAAGTCCGACAATGCTTCCGTGATGTCGTTCAACATCAGGGTCCGGTTTCCATCCGACACAGGAAAGTTCAACTGGGAAAGCCGGAAGGCTGCCTGCGTCAAGGCCATCAGGAAGAATTCCCCTGACATACTCGGCCTCCAGGAAGCGTCGGCTGAACAGAAATCATTTCTGGTCAACAATCTGAGCCGCTATTCGATGGTCGACGGAAGCGCGAAGCCAGGTGACATAAACGGAGCTACGGAGACGGGTTACAATCCGATCCTGTTCAGGGCTGACAGATTCGAGCTGCTTGACTACGGGTCTTTCTGGCTCAATGAGGACCAGACTTCCAGCAAGAAAGGCTGGGACGCTGAATATGCCAGAAACACCAATTGGGTGAAACTCCGTTTCATCAAGTCTGACCGGATCATATTCGTGTTCAACACTCAGTTCGACCACGCCGGGGCGGCCTCGAGGCGGGAGAGCGCTTCCCTGATGGTGGACAAGATCAAGGAGATCGCAGGTGATGACGCCGTGGTCTTTGTCACCGGAGATTTCGGCACGGACAGCGGTGACAAGGGCCTGCGGAGTCTTACTGATTACCTCAAGCAATCTTCCAGGACGGTGAAGAAGGCCGACAAGACGGCTTCATTCAATGATTTCGGCAGAAAGGGCGGGAAGTCTGTCACGACGGACCTTATCCTTTACCGCAATTCGGAAGCCGGATCTTACTTTGTCATCGACAGCCGTAAGTTCGGTGTGGACTACATCTCGGACCATTATCCTGTGATGTCGGAATTCTCGATTGGAAAGAAGGAAAAGTAAGCGGAGCTTGCGGCCACTGAACGGCCGCAGGAATATTAAAAAAACAATTTCTACCGCCGCGCCTTTCTTCTGTAGACGACGAAGGTGTAGTTGAAACCTGTCTCGGGGTCAGTGGCTTCCTGGGTAGCCGATTCTGCTTCCCAGATGGCAGGATCGATCAGCGGGAAGAAGGTGTCCGCTCCAGAAATGATTGTGCGGACGTGCGTTATGTAAAGTTTGTCGGCCGTCGGCAGCGCCTTTCTGTAAGTCTCACCGCCGCCGATGATGAACAGTTTCACATCCTCCCCTGCGTGGTCCTTTTCAATCAATGAATATGCAGCCTCGAGTCCGTCAGCTACCTTTACGCCTTCAGGAATGTCTTTCCATTCACGTGTGCTGACCACGACATTGTCCCGTTTGGGCAGAGGCCTTCCGCCTATTGAAAGGAAGGTCCTGTAACCCATCAGGACTGGATTGCCGGACGTGGTCCTCCGGAAATACTTCATGTCCTCGGCTATGTGCCAGAGCAGGGAGTTGTCCTTGCCTATCGCTCCGTTGTCAGCCACGGCTGCTATTATGCACTTTTCCATATTCACGAAACTGTCTTTGTCAGACGGCCACGGGGGCCTTGATCGCCGGCCACGGGTCGTAGCCTTCAAGGGTGAAGTCCTCGTAGGTGAAGTCGAAGATGCTCTTGACTTCAGGGTTGATGATCATTTTCGGGAGAGGTCTCGGCTCACGGCTGAGCTGCTCGCGGACCTGGTCGAAATGGTTGAGGTAGATGTGGGTGTCGCCCGTGGTGTGGATGAACTCGCCGGGTTTCAGTCCGCAGACCTGTGCTATCATCATCGTCAGAAGGGCGTAGGATGCGATGTTGAAAGGCACTCCGAGGAAGGTGTCAGCGCTGCGCTGGTAAAGCTGGCAGGAAAGTTTCCCGTCGGCCACATAGAACTGGAACAGGCAGTGGCAAGGCGGCAGGGCCATCTTGTCGACCTCGCCGGGATTCCAGGCTGTGACCAGCATCCGCCTCGAGTCAGGATTGTTTTTGATCGTGTCGATCACCTGGGACAGCTGGTCGATGCTTCTGCCGTCAGGTGCCGGCCAGGATCGCCACTGATGGCCGTAGACCGGGCCTAGGTCACCGTTCTCGTCGGCCCATTCATCCCAGATGGAGACTCCGTGGTCTTTGAGGTATTTGATGTTGGTGTCGCCCGAAATGAACCACAGCAGTTCGTAGATGATGGATTTCAGATGGACTTTTTTTGTGGTGAGAAGCGGGAATCCTTCGGAGAGGTCGAACCTCATCTGATGGCCGAATATGCTTTTCGTTCCGACTCCGGTACGGTCGTGTTTTACCACTCCGTCCTCCATAATGTGACGCAGAAGCTCCTGATACTGACGCATTTTCCTAAATGATTACTGTATTGCATCCGCCTTCCGCTCCGCTTTTGTCCACGGGACCTTCCGGGTATGCTCTGCGAAATTAGTGATAATCCGCGAACGATGCAATTATTCGGCCGGCGGCAGGACTACATCAAGATTATACTTCCAAAGAAGAATCTGTCAGATTAATGGCATTATCGGCCTAAATTCAGTATCTTTGCTTTCCAACCGGGCGGGTGTCCGGAGATGTTGTTAACCTTTAATCTTGTGTGAAGATGTCTGAGGTTGTAAGGCCGGGGCTGTTTGGACAAAAGCATTCCAGCCGAGATTACACAAAAGAGGCAAATTGGGGAAAGAACATATTCAACAGTTCTTTTCCTGCGTCCCTTATCGCTTATATGTCATCCAAGGGCGTTGAACCTGTATATTTATGTGTGGATGAAGAGAACAATCTTGTTCACAAACATATTTCCGGAGCAGAACTGTTCGGTATAGACCCGCTTTCGGATGATGCGTTTTATAATTTCGAGGCCGGTTTCTCTGCATTTGAGAAGTACTACACAGGTGATAGGGAAAAGATTGACCTTGTGATGGTTAACCGTTCGTCCAACGAGAATCTGATTGGACTTGAGGTTAAACTGACAGCTTTGCCGGACAACACGACGAAAAAACTCACTGAAGATAATTTCAGCTGTGAGATAGTGGTCAGACCTCCGACAATATGTTTCCTTGCCTGCAGCATCTGTGAACAGTTTCAATCTGATGAAGAAAAGAATGTTTTACGGAAGATTCTCAACACTGTCCCGAAAATCAACCATTGGGGAGAAGTCGGAGATGTCTTGCCACATTATCAGAAAATAGAATCGGCTGTTTCCAGTGTGGCAAAGATTATCGCAAGGAAACAGACACCTCTTATTGTACAGCCTGTGTGGAAGATGAAGGATGGAAAGTTGTCTGAGGACTGCCTGGATGTGTTCGTGTGGTCGAACCTTTCTGTTCTGCATATGTGTTATGCTAATGGAAATGTCAGTGATTCAGAGATTTCCAGATTTCAACGTAGTATAATCTGGATTTATCTGATGCTTAAAGATTATGTCGACTACGACACATTCGACTACATAAGGATAGTGAAAGACCATTCTTATGGAAACGCAAATGACAAAGCCTTCGCGATTCCAGGAAAATCTTCCTGGAGATTATTGTCTTCTGCGGAGCTGACGCATCCCCGCATAAACAAGAATGAAATTAAGAACATAATTCTTGGTGGCGGTCAGAATCTGCTGAGTCCCGAAAGACGCTTTGATGCGGTTATTGTCAACAGTCCGGATTTGTTTGATTGAGAGAGCTATGGTAACGGTTGATCTGTTCTGCGGGTGCGGAGGAATGAGCAAGGGTTTTGAACTGGCCGGACATGAAGTCGCGGCCGGGTTGGACAATTGGGACAAGGCTCTGGATGTCTATCGGGCCAACTTCACCCATCCCGTGATTAAAGCTGATCTGGGAGATGTTGACGGCTCAGCCGGAATCATCGAGGGTTATAAGCCGGATATGGTCATCGGAGGCCCTCCTTGCCAGGATTTCTCATCGGCCGGGAAGCGCAACGAGGACAACGGACGAGGAGACCTGACGGTCAGTTACGCGAAGATTGTCTCTAAAGTCCGTCCTGAATGGTTCGTGATGGAGAATGTCGCACGCATCGTCAAGACTAACAAACTTGTGGAAGCCAAAGGAATATTCAAAAACGCCGGATACGGTGTGACTCAATGTGTCCTTGACGCAAGCTTATGTGGGGTGCCTCAGGCGCGTAAAAGGTTCTTCCTGATTGGGAAACAGGGAGAAGAAGACGGCTTCATACTCCCTTTCATTGAGAGAAATCTGTCCGACAAGCCGATGACGATAGCTGAATATTTCGGCGAAAAGCTTGATTTTGAATATTACTATCGTCATCCTAGAAGTTATGTCCGCCGGGGAATATTCAGTGTACACGAGCCAAGTCCGACAATCCGTGGCGTGAACCGTCCGATGCCTCAGGGGTACAAGCTTCATCCGGGCGACCCGGTCAAGTCTCTTGACGGAATCCGTCCTCTTACCACGGAGGAACGGAGCCGCATCCAGACTTTCCCAGAAGGTTTTGTGTTCCTGGGCAGCAAAACAGATCAGGAACAGATGATCGGCAATGCCGTTCCTGTGAATCTGGCCAAGTTTGTCGGCACGGCCATAAGCGAGTACATCCGGTACAAGAAAGAGATGGAAAATGCCGTTGACGGGAGAGGTCTTAAGTCTTACAACGATTACTGGTCTGCCCGGCCTTTCCAGCCGGTGCTGCTTGACCCCGACGAGTCTGACAGCGGTAGGTAGACTGTTTCCAGCGTTATCTCTCATACTGCGTCGGCTACAGTGACGGCCGGCGGCAGGACTACATCAAGATCGTCCGGCCGAAGGAATCCGGTGTTGTC
>CAVEYE010000128.1:0-12317 GCA_963619595.1 bacterium
TCCAGAATGATGATCTTTTCTGTCATATAAGTTCTTTTGAAGACGAAAAATTCAAAATCCAAAATTACTCCATTTTTCCCAATGCGGCAAAAAAATATGTAAGCACAGCCGTGGCGGATAACTTTCTAGCCATCGCTTTTTCACCTGAAAGCCAGGCAGTTATGAAGTCCTATGGGAAGAAAATCTTGCATGCCGGAAAGGCAAAATGTTCTTAATCGTGATTTCTACGAATATATGTGATTTTTTTCTTATAATTGCATCCACCGACCACATTCTTCCATCCGGCCGGCAGCAAACTCATTCAGATTCAATTATGGAACTCACAGTGATCATAATCCTTTCGGCCGCTCTGGCGGCCTCACTTGTAGCCCTTGTGGCAGTCATCATCAAGAAGAACACCCTGGCAGTCACCCTCAAGACCAAAGAGGAATATGACGCCAGACTTGAAGAAAAGCGCGAAATGGAGCTGGCAGCGCTACGGGAACGGAGGGAAAAGGAGCTTGCGGAGCAGAAGGAAATCCGGGACAGAGAGCTGGCCGAACAGAAAGAGCTACATGAGAAGGATCTGCAGAGTATGAAAGACACATTCAAGGCTCTCTCTGCGGAAAACAGTTCGGAATTCAGGAGGCAGAGCGCCGAATCCATCACCGAACTGCTGAAGCCGGTCCGGGACAAATTTGCCGAACTGGACAAAGCCGTTCAGGAATCCAGAAGGGAGTCCGTGGAACAGAGCGCCCAGTTGAGGGAACATATTCACAATGTGATGGAGCGGTCACAAGCGGTGGGAGACGAAGCCCGAAATCTGGCGAACGCTCTGACGGGATATTCAAAGGTGCAGGGGGACTTCGGCGAGATGCTGCTGACCAATGTGCTGAAAAACGCCGGGCTGGTGGAAGGCGTACACTTCCTCACCCAGAGCGTGATGACGGACGAGGCCGGACACGAAATCAAGAGCGAGGGCGGCAGGACGATGATTCCGGACGTGATGGTTCTTTACCCTGACGACACGACCGTCATCATCGACTCCAAGGTCAGCCTGAATGATTACAAGAAATACATCAACGCAGAGAAAGTGGAGGAACGTGTGAAGTTTGCCAAGGCGCACGTCGAGAGTGTACGCAAACACGTGGACGAGCTGAAGACCAAGGACTACGCCTCATATATTCCTGAAGGAAGGAGGAAAGTGAACTACAATCTGATGTTCATTCCAGTCGAAGGGGCGTTCAGGCTTATGCTGGAAGAGGATCCGATGCTATGGCAGGTGGCCAAGGACAACAATGTGCTGATCGTGAGCCAGATGACCCTGGTTATAGTCTTGAATATGATCCAGATGGCCTGGAAGCAGGCGAATCAGGAGAAGAACATCACCGAGGTCTATAAGACAGCCGAGGAGCTGATGAGCCAGCTGAACGGATGGATGGAGAGTTATGTGGCTATCGGGGCTATGCTCGGCAAGGCCCAGACCGCCTACGAGGCCTCAACCAAGAAACTGACCGAGTCCAACCAGAGCGTCGTCAAGAAAATCCAGAAGCTGGAAAACCTCGGCCTCTCGCCGAAGAAGTCACAGGCGAAAATCAAAACCGGAGCCCGCAAGGCCGGCCCCGAGTCCATAATTCCTCCCGAACTCTCCCGGAACCTTCCCGAAGAATTTAAAGAAGAATAAAAAACGGTAGTCTATGAATATTCTGCCCTCAACAGAACGGAAAAGAAGGAGCGAAGCGACAAGCCGGCTTCTGCCGGCCGGCCGTAGGCCGCAATCCCCCTGGCAGGGGGTGCAGGGGGTTAAACTTAGTCTATGAACACCCTTTAAAGGATGTTCATAGACTGCTCGCGGATTTTTTCAAGTTCATCCTTCATCTTGACCACGACCTTCTGGATGCCGGAATGATTGGCCTTGGAGCCGGTCGTGTTGATCTCGCGCCCCATCTCCTGGATGATGAAGCCAAGTTTGCGGCCAGGATATTCCTCACCGTCTATCGTGTCCATGAAGTACTTGCAGTGCTGACGGAGACGGACCTTCTCCTCGTTTATGTCCAGTTTCTCAAGGTAGAAGATCATCTCCTGCTCGAAACGGGACGGATCCACCTTCTGCTGCAGGGTCTCGAGATTCTTCATCAGCTTATCCCTGACAGCATCGATCCTTTCCTTCTCGAAACCCTCCACCTGGTTCTCAAGCTCGAGGATGTTGGCGACCCTCGACGTCACATCCTTGTAGAGGGCCTCCCCCTCGCGGGCACGGTAGTCGTTCACGGCCGCCAAAGCCTCGTCTATCGCCTTCTCGACCACCGGCCAGTTCTCCTCGGTGATGATGTCCTGGCGGGAGTTGTCCATAATGTCAGGGAAGCGCAGCACGGCAGTGAATATCTCGTTGTGCATCCTGCAGTCGGCTTCTGCGAAGCCCTTGCCGACAAGACCGTCGCTGAGAGCCGTCAGCTGGTCGTAATATTCCTTGACCAGATCCTTGTTGATCTGCTTGGCCGCTCCGCCCGCCTTAGGCTCCCAGGTGATGTAGAAATCTATGGTGCCGCGGTTGAGCGACTCGGCGATCTTCCTGCGGACCGCAAGTTCCTTGTCCTTCGGAAGCAGCGGCGACTTGATGTTGGCGTCAGAGCCTTTGCCGTTGAGCGTCTTGATCTCGATGGTGAGTTTTCCTGTCTCCAGGACGGCCTCAGCCTTGCCGTAACCGGTCATTGACTTGATCATATTCGTTAAAATTCTTTCCGGACCGGGATTCATCCTGAAAGAATCCCGTTTCCGCCGCGAAGATAGTCATAAAGATGGTCATCTGGTAAAATTATCGCCGGAATCCGCAGCCGTGCCTTGATGACCTCCAAAATGGAATAAGCGTGCCGCATATTCATTCAGTGAAACGATAAATGTGAATATTAGCAAAAAAACAATTGGATTTTCGGGAAGGAATTCCTTTCTTTCGAAAGTTGTATAAATAAAACGAACAAATGAAACAGATTTTCAAAAGTGTCGCGGCGGTCGCTATCGCCGTTGCTTTCGCGTCGTGCGAAAAGGCCTACGAGGAGTTGAACCCCCAATTCCCTGCCCTTGACGGCAAGTCCGTCACAATCTCTTCCGGTGAGACCGTAAAAATCGACTTCACCCTGAACGATGTCCGCGGAAACGACATTTCAGTTGCCGTCACGGACAACGCGGTGGAAGACTACACGGTCAGCTATTCCCTCAACTCCGGAAACGAAGACGGCACGATCACCATCACGGCTCCAGAGATGATTCTTGACGGAACTCCTTTCGAGGTCAACGTGACTTTCAGCGATGCAGCCAACAGCAGGACATCCTCCGAAAGCATCAATGTCACCCCTACCGTGGTTGAAGGATATGTCAAGCTCACCGATGCAGCCAACTGTTTCATCGTGGCTCCTGGAGCCTACGCACAGTTCCCTACTCTCAAAGGAAACAGCGGAGAGAAGTCCGGAGCGGTGTCCCTCGCCCTCGCCTGGCAGGATGCGGCAGGCCTGTTCGACAAGGTAGCGCAGGTCAATGACGCTGACGCCATCGTCCACTTCAACGCCGGCAAAGAAGGCAACGCAGTCGTAAACGGCCTTGATGCCTCCGGCAACGTTGTGTGGAGCTGGCTCTTCTGGGTCATCGCCGATGCTCCGAAGAACGTCACTGTTGGTAATTTCACATTCATGGACCGCAACATCGGAGCGATGACTCTCGACGAGAAGAGCGAACTGTCCGTCGGACTAGTCTACCAGTACGGCCGCAAGGATCCGTTCCCAGGAATCCGCTTCGGAGAATATGCAACAAGACCGGTTTACGATGCTTCCGGCAATGTGGTGACCATCGAGATTGTCAACAACACCGAGGCCAACAATCTGGAAAACACCATCAAGAATCCTACCGTCTACTACAACAACAAGTACTTCAGCGGATGCAAGCACGGCTACAGCTGGATCACAACAGATGCCACCACTTTCGGAGCCGACAACTTCAAGGCCCTTTGGGAGAACGGAGGCAAGAAGAGTACCTATGACCCTTGCCCTGCCGGTTACAAAGTAGCCAGCGCTGAGGCTTGGACTGCGGTAAGCGCAGCAACCGATGTAAAGGAACTCTGGGATTCCGACTATGAGACATTCGACCAGTCCGCCATCGGCACCTATGAGAAATATGTGGCCGGCAACAAGAAGAAGGTCCAGTTCAGAGGGTGCGTCTATGACGGTCTTAGACTCACAATCACCGGAGAGCTCAACTCTAATTCAAATGAGTTCTCCTTCGCCAACTGCATCGGGAAGCCGCTCCCTCGCGCTGAAGTCTGGTGTGCCGACATCGACCCTGAATATGCAGCGACCCCTGACTCATACTATTTCAGAGGAAGCGCGTTCAGAGTCAACACCGTCGGGAGCGGCAACTACGATGACATCTCAGCCATCAAGGTTAGTGCCTTGACCCGCAGCAGCTTCAATCTCTGCTATGCGTTCCCTACACGCTGCGTCAAGGAATAACTTTCAAAACATTATCTGGATCAGATGAAAAACTTTCTTAAAAAAATATCAGCCATCGTTATAGGTACGGTGGCCATGGCCGGCTGTACCTATAATGAAATAATGGAATCCTACGGGGAGCTCAACATCCTCTTCGACACCGATGAGGTCGCCCTCAACGCAGGAGAGAGCATAGACATACCTTTCACAGTCACAGGCTCAGAAGGGGCGGCTCTTGATTTCGAGCCATCCTCCGACAACAACAAACTGACCTGCAGGCTGAAAGAGGTAGATTACACCAACGCCCAGGGAATCATACGTGTCAGTGCCGCCAAGTCAATTTCCAAAGACATTGAAGCCCAGGTGTTCCTCAAAGTGTCCGATTCGCACAACAGGAAACTCACAAGATTCGTGGACGTGACGGTGACCGGCAACGGCGGAAGTTCAAGCGAAGATCAGGACGATAGCGGAAGCAAGTCCGACGAGGACTACGGCGACCTTGGAATATTCTTTGACGCTGCCGCTCCGACCATCGGGCCAGGAGAGACTCTTGACATCATTTTCACGGTCACGGGATCCGAAGGTGCCACCCTTGACCTTGTGCCTTCAGTAGACAACAGCGAGTACACCTGCGTGCTTGGCAAGGTGGACTACGTCAACTACCAGGGAACCATCAAGCTGACCGCTCCTGAAGTGATCACCGAAGCGACGACTGTCAAGGTGTCGCTGTCGGCCAGCGACACCCACAAGCGCAGCCTCACGAAGAGCGTTTCCGTCACCGTGAAAGCCTCGAAGCCCCTCACGGTCACTGCGCTCGGAGAGCCGACATCGATGGCTGTCAAGGCGGGAGGGTCATTCACCCTGTCCTACAAGGTCAACTACCTTGCCCCGGCGAAAATCTCCGGCGAACCTGTGGTCGAAGTCACCTCTGGCTGGAACACGGAAGTGTCAGTAAGCGACGACATCATCAAAGTCAAATACAATGCTCCTGCGTCAATCGGACAGCAGCTCAACATCAGAATCACTGCGACAGACGACCATAAGCGTAAGGTTGAATATTCAGGATCTCTCGCTCTCGTCGAAATCACGACTACGGCCGGGGCCGCCAACTGCCACATTGTAAAGCCAGGCAGCACATTGACAATCAAGGCTGTGAAGGGCAACTCGACCACGGCTCTGGAATTTGACAACGCCTCCCTCGTATGGCAGGACGCCATCGGGCTTGTCAGCTCTGTCTCAGGCAACGGTAGCGAAGGGGTTGTAGTGGTCAAGGTCGCCGACGGGAAGGAAGGCAACGCGGTGGTCGCCGCACGTGACGGAGACAGGATCGTGTGGAGCTGGCACGTCTGGGTGACAGACTATGACCCTGAAGCCGACATCTTCGAATGGACTGATGCCAACGGGATCACCTACAAATACATGGACCGCAACCTCGGAGCCTTGAGTGCAGAAAAGTACAGCAAGGAATCTCTCGGCCTCATGTACCAGTGGGGCCGCAAGGATCCGTTCCCCGGAGGCGATGACGTGGAGTCACAGATTCAGAAGAAGATCTATGACATCAACGGCAATCAGATTTACGTGAAATCAGAAGAAAGACCTACCTATAACGACAACACCAGCACAAATCTCCAGCTGTCGATCGAGAACCCGGACGTTTTCTACGGCGCTCCGGCAAGTTCCTGGCCGGTTGTGGACTGGCTTACCAACAAGGCTGCCCTTCAGGACAATGACCTGTGGGGTGGCAAGACCAACGCCAAATCCATCTACGACCCTTGTCCCGAGGGATGGTGGATGCCTGCCGCCGGAGACGGATGGGGCTTCCGCAATGAATACAAGAAAGAGGGCAAACTGAATGATGATGGAGCCTACGATGAGTCTTACCCATGGTATCAGGATTATGACAAGTGCATAGGATTCCGTTACAAGACAAAGTCAGGCAAGGAATACTGGTTCCCGCTGGTGGGCAAAATCGACCCGAATCAGGGAACGCTCCAGAGCGTTGGAGGAAGCGGGTACTATAACACTCGCACCAACAGTTCCAACACTGTGTTCTACGAGAGTATGGCCTGGGGCAATCCTGCCAGCGAAGCCGAACTCAACCGTTCGCATGGAGCGGCCACACGATGCATAAAAGAATAATATGAGAATAAAACAGATTCTGCTTACGTTGGTGACACTGTTTGCAGCAGTACAGTCACTTTCCGCGCAGAGAATATCAGTCACCGGTCAGGTGACTGATATTCTTAATAATGCCCCGCTGCCTGGAGTCGCCGTTCTTGAAAAAGGAGGAACAGGATATTCAATCACTGACCCGGACGGCAAATATTCAATCTCAGTCCCTTCGGATGCGACACTGGTGTTCTCATGCCTTGGAATGCAGGAGCAGGCCATCGGAGTCAACGGACGTACCTTGATCAACATCGCCATGGCCGCTGATGTCAACGTACTTGAGGATGTTCTTGTAGTGGCCTACGGCACTGCTTCCAAAGAATCGTTCACCGGCTCCGCAGAAACCATAAGAGGTGACAGATTGCGTGACAGACCCGTCGCCGATGTTTCCCGTATGCTTGACGGACAGATGTCCGGCGTGATGACGACATCGGGAAGCGGCCAGCCTGGAAGCGGTTCCAGCATAATGGTCAGAGGTTTCGGTTCCATAAACGCGAGCAGTTCGCCGCTCATCGTCGTGGACGGAATCCCCTACGATGGCAGTCTCAGTTCCCTGAATCCCAATGACATCGAAAGCATCTCGGTACTCAAGGACGCATCCGCAGGAGCACTTTACGGGTCCAGAGGGGCCAACGGAGTGGTGATCGTGACGACAAAGAACGGTGGAAACGCCGTGGATAAGATTTCGATCGACTTCACCGCACGCCTGGGTTTCAATTCGAGGGCCATAAGTCCGTACGAAACCGTAAATGCGACGCAGTACATGGAGCAGATGTACAGAGCGACCTACAACGACCTCGCCTACACAGAAGGCTATCTTCCGGGCGAAGCCGCCTCATTGACACCATCCCGGCTGGCGAAGAACATTCTCGGCATCGACAACAAGTACAACATATTCGACAAGGATGTCGAGGATCTCTTCACGGCGGACGGAAAGGTCGTCGACGGAGCGAAGACGGAATATGATGCCGACTGGCTTGGAGCAGCCAAGGCGAAGCTCCCGACGCGGCAGGAATATCTCTTCTCTATGTCAGGAGGTTCGGATGTCAGCAAATATCTGGCATCGCTTGGGTATCTCGATGAAAACGGCACCATCAGGACGACATCGTTCCGGCGTCTGACAGCCAGGGTAGGAGCTGAATTCACGCCATATGACTGGATAGAATTCGGGCTTAACGCCAATTACACCAATTCCAGAAGCGACTACCTGGGTGCATCCGGCACCGAGGCGAACAACATCTGGTACACGGCCATGATGATGGCCCCGATCTACCCTGTCTATGAAATCGATTCCGAAGGCGCTTATGTCCTTGAAGACGGACAGCGTGTGTTCGACTACGGCTCATCAAGGCCGGCCGGAGCGCAGAACAACCGTAACTGCATCGCCACCCTGTTCGATGACGACTACTACCTGGTCAGCGACAATGCCAACCTTCGCGGCCACCTGGGACTGAAGTTCGGAGATTTCAAGGTCAGCACATCAATCGGTGCGGACATCGTGAACGAGAACAACTCCACGATGTACAACCGCAACAACGGCAACGCGGCCGGGGCCGGACGCCTTACCAAGGAAAACCAGCGCACCGTCAGCTACACATGGAACCAGCTGCTGTCCTACAAACGCAGTTTGGGAGAACATACGGTCGACCTGATGGCCGGGCATGAATTCTACAACTATGAAACGCATTACCTGATTGGGCAGAGGACAGGTTTCCCGTTCGACGATTTTGATGAACTCGGTCTGGGGTCCACAATAGCGGAAGCGACATCGACCGGGGACAACTACAGCATAAACTCATGGTTGTGCAGAGCCAACTACAATTCCTCCGACAAATATTACCTGTCAGGAAGCCTGCGTATGGATGGCTCGTCCCGGTTCATCAAGGCCCATAGATGGGGTACATTCTGGTCGCTGGGAGCCTCCTGGAGGATTTCACAGGAGCCGTTCCTGAAGGATGCGGACTGGATAGACAACCTTACCTTGAAGGCGAGCTACGGAGTGCAGGGCAACGACAACATCGGTTCGTACTATGCATGGCAGGCCCTCTATGACATGAGCTATCCTAACGCTACATATTCAGGAGCCATCATTTCATCGCTGGAGAACCAGGATGTGACCTGGGAGAAGAACGGCAACATCAATGTAGGCGCTGAATTCAAGATGTTCAACAGGTTGAGCGGAACATTCGAGTGGTACAAAAGGACCACCACCGACATGCTGCTAGAGTATCCTGTCGCCATTTCATTAGGTTTCCCGGGATACTACGCCAACGTCGGGAAAATGTTCAACACAGGTCTCGACATGACCCTCAACTATGACATACTCAACGCTCCGGACCTGTTCTGGAGCGTGGCTCTGATGGGATCCACCGTCAGGAACAAAGTCGTGTCACTGACCGGTAACGGCGAAGACATCAACAACGGCGTGTACCTGATCCGTGAAGGAGAGACCGTCAACACATTCTACATGGCACGCAGTGCCGGGGTCGACCCGGCAACGGGAGAGCAGCTCTACCTGGCCTACACCAAGGACGAGAACGGCGATCCGGTCAAAGGCAGCGAGTACGTGACAAACGACGCTACCGTGGCTTCCGGCTGCAAATGGCTTTGCGGCAGTAGACTGCCAGACATCTACGGATCACTGTCATCCAATCTTCACATAAAGAATGTTGATTTCTCGGCCTTGTTCACCTATTCCATAGGCGGGAAGATCTATGACGGCATCTACAGTTCCCTGATGGAGCCGTCGTATGTGGGACAAACCTATCATGTCAACTCCTTGCGTGCATGGACACATGCCGGACAGATCACTGACGTTCCAAAGGTCACAACCACTGCCTCAACCATCGCCAACGACCGGTTTCTCATCGATGCGTCATTTTTCAGCATAAAGAGCATCACGGCCGGCTACACGTTCAAGGCATCAAAGCTGGAAAAGTACCACATCAAGTCTCTGCGGCTCTATATTTCAGGGGACAACTTACTGATGTTCAGTGCATTGAAGGGACTCAACCCTCAGAGCAGCTTCACAGGTTCGACCTCATACACCTACACGCCCAACCGGACTGTCTCGCTTGGCGTGGACATTAAATTCTGAATATAATGAGAAGATTCACGATTATCATCATTTTGGCCGCAGCGTTCTGCGGAGGATGTTCATCCTATATGGAAACCTCTCCTACCACGGAAGTTGACAAGGAAAAGATCCTCAAGGATGCCGATGGCTTGAAAGTCGCCATGAACGGAGTTTATGCCACCATGTACAACCGTCTGGACTTCGTGACCGCCAACGCCCACCAATGCTTCGGCAACATGGCGGTCACCCTTACCGCCGACCTGATGGGCGACGACATGGTCCAGACCGCGCAGGGAGCCGGATGGTTCTGGAAAGACTACAACTACGAACAGCGCAGCCGCTACACCAGCAAAATCTGGCGTTGCTACTTCACCTGGGAATATTTCTACGAAATCATCAGCAACGTAAACTACATCATTTCAGCCTCCGGCACGGCGACCGGCGACGAGAACGAGATCGACCGCACTGTAGCCCAGGCGTATGCCGCGCGCGCTTTCAGTTACTTCATGCTGATCCAGTCGTTCCAGCAGACATACATCGGACATGAAGACCTCCCCGGCGTGCCGGTCTACACAGAGCCGACTACAGCCTCGAGCAAAGGCAAGGGAAGAGGCACAGTCAGAGAAGTCTACAAACAGATCGACAGAGACCTTGAAGTCGCCATTTCACTGTTTGAGAAATGCGGACTTGGCCGCGAACACATCTCAAATCTGGACATCTACTCCACAAGTCTACTCCAGGCCCGGGTCGCTCTGGTCGAAAATGACTGGGAAAAGGCGGAGCAGGCGGCCAGAAAGGCCATAAGCACACCGAACGCATCCCTGCTCACAAAGTCGGATGCCACCGTGACCAAAGGGACTTTCGATGACAGCACCACGGAATGGACCACCGGCAAGACTCCTTTCAACAGCGTAAGTTCCTCTTCCGTGATGTGGGGAGCCGAGATTATCTCCGACCAATCCACAGTGTTCGCATCGTTCTTCTCGAATATGGACGCGTGCACCAATGTCTATTATGCAGCCGAAGCACCGAAATGCATCAGCAACTGGCTGTACGCCCAGATCCCCGACAACGATGTCCGCAAAGGCTGGTGGAACGGGGACATCGGCGTGAGCGCCGAAGAATGGAAATATGGAGCGAACATCAATTACAACCAATTCAAGTTCCAGTGGGCCGACCAGAAGTCCTACAAGGGAGACTACATATTCATGCGTCTTGAAGAGGCGTATCTGATTCTCGCCGAAGCGCTCTGCCGCCAAGGGAAAGACTCCGAGGCCAAATCCGCTCTTGGAGAGGTGATGAGCCGCCGCTATTCCGGCTGGAACGGCGTGCTGAGTCCGTTGAGCGGAAACGAGCAGACTTTCGGAACGGTAGGGACGGTCAAGACCCTCCTGGATGAGATCCTGCTTCAGCGCCGCATCGAACTCTGGGGCGAGACGGGCCGCATTTTCGACATCCTTAGGCTTGCCAAAGGCTGGACACGCTACTGGACAGTGAACGGAGAGGTGTCCAACCACACCAACTACCTCAGCAAGTACTCAGAGTACCTCAACTTCCCCGCCGATTACATCGAATGCATACTGATGATTCCTCAGGTGGAAATAGACAACAATCCAAACATCAATGCTGAAGACCAGAATCCATATGTTCAGAACTAAGATATTCAGAGCGGCCGCCATCTGCCTCGCCGCACTTGTGGCGGTGTCCTGCGACAAAGCAGCCGAAGGCGCTCTCTACGAAGGTGAAAGCGGATTCGCATTCGCCTCCAGCGTGCTTTATGCCGAGGTTTCCTCCGAGAACAAAGGAACTATTGAGATTCCTATCTACAGAGGGGTGTCCGACGGAGTAGCCGAACAGGCCACCGTGTCGTTCAAATACGACACCGCGCCGCAGGATGCCGCCGACCCGGTGTGGAAAGACGCTGATCCTGATGGAGTGTTCTCGCTGATTTCCCCCAAGGTGACCTTCGCCGAAAACTCCTGCAGCGCTTCCGTACGTCTGCGGTTCAAAGGCGTGGACAAGTTGAAGACCTCTGAGAAATACCGGATGAGACTCGACATCCTCGATGGAGTGTCCCCTTCCGGAAGGAGTTCGGTCACGATCACCGTCACGAAGAAACTTGTGTTCAAGAAATACGGAGACTGCACCTACTTCGATGAATGCATATTCGAGAAAGCCTACGAGACCGAAATCTACAAGGCCGAAGGAGAGGAAATCTACCGCGTGATGGATCCATACCGTGAAGGTCTTATAGCCGAGGAATATGCCGCCAACGGGTGGATGGGAAGCACTCCGGACTATGTGGAGTTCCAATGCTCCGGAGAACAGATTGTTTTCAGCGAATTTCCTACCGGCATGCTCTTCAACGGCAAATACATGGCGTACGCCTACTTCCCAAGCGACTACGAGTGGGGGCGGGATTTCTCCAAGTACGATGCCCAGAATCTCAAACTGGATGACAAGCATTTCCAGCTGTATGCCGTCTACTGTCTGCCGGAATTCCAGTACGGCTACATGAACGACGGCATCTACAAGATCGACATCGACATCCTTTAGCGGACCGACTGCCGGACCGCTGGTAAAAATATTCATAAAGCGGATGCAAGATTCCGCGG
>CAVEYE010000129.1:0-3012 GCA_963619595.1 bacterium
TGTCGGCGAACTTCTGTTCCGGAGTGGCGGTGACTCTGATGAGTTTGTCGCCCTTGACCTGCAGCCTGACCATAGCCGGACCGCCGGCGGTCTTTTCCGCGACTTTGACGGTCACTCCGTCGGAGGTCTTCCGCCAGCCCTGGCCGGAGCATCCCGCGGCCAGCACCGCCGCCGCCAAAAGTAAAGCAAAACTTTTTTTCATCTTGTTATCGGTTAAATTGTAGTAGTTATCGATAGTAGGTAATTGCCTACCAGAAGCAGGAGTCCTACTGTCACAAATACGATATCAATTTGTTCCACATCTCTTTATGTTCAAATAAGACAGCCTTGTCGGTGGACAGAAGTTCAATGTAATGATCCAAGAATGCGGACGTGTTTTCAATCAGTCTCAAGTAGTATTTCAACGTCGGGATTATCCCGTTGATGACCAGTTGACATCCGTGGATATTCTTCAACTGTTTGACGATGTCGTCAATCTTTTCCAAGTCAGCCTCGGGAATCCGCATTTCTTGAGGAACGGTGTGATGTGTTTAGTGTCGAAAGTTCTTCCGCTGTAGCCTCCCGGAATGGAAGACTGATGCTTTCTGATGTCCTGCTCCGGATAAATCATCTTATAAACGACACTTGTCATGACAACGGTATAGACTCCCTTGTTCTTCTCGGATTCTGCGACAATGATGTCCAACGCATCTTTATGTTCCTCGTCAAGATCAGATCGCACCTCTCCGTTCCAGGCGACCTTGTTCTCCGCCGATTCGTAGGCGTCTTTCAGCAAAATGTCAGCGTCCATCATAGAAGTTGCTCTTTTATCTGTTCAATGATTTCCTTTATCATAGGAACGCACACAGAATTTCCGATCTGGCGGTATTCCTCACTCAGGCTTCCGTCTTTTATAAATTCGTCCGGAAATCCCATCAGCCTGTAGCATTCGTTTATGGTAAGTTTGCGTACAGCGTTGCCGTCGTAAATCCAGAATCTTCCTGATGTTTCCTGGGAAGGAAGGGCCGGATGCACTCCATCAATGTGATAGATTCTGTTCGGCTGCTTATGGACCCGTGAAAGATTTTCAGTTCCCGGCCTTACTCCGGCCTTTCTTATCGCCTTGTTCCTGTAGCCGGCGAAAATCAGCCCCGAAGGTTGTTTCTTACAATCCTTAAGAATGGTGTACGGTTCTTTCAGGAACTCGAAGGGCGTATCGGGAGGATCGAGTATATCTCTCAGATTCTTGGACGGCAGTTTCTTCAGTTTATCAAAATCGAAGGTCTTGTCCTTGCTCCCTACAATGATGATCCGTTCCCTGTTCTGAGGCACTCCAAAATCCGAAGCGTTAAGGACTTTGTAAGAGCAGACATATCCGAGTCCTTCAAGTCCTTCAAGAATAGTTTTGAAGGTTCTGCCGCCATCGTGATAGACAAGATGCTTCACATTCTCAAGCAGCACGACTTTGGGATGTTTCGCGTCAATTATCTTGAACACATTATAAATCAATGTACCACGCGTGTCCTCAAAGCCTTTCATCTTTCCGGATATGCTGAAAGGCTGACAAGGGAAACCCGCAGTCAGGACATCGTGCGAAGGAATATAATCCATCGGTATCCTGGTGATGTCACCGAACGGTGTCTCTCCGTAGTTCTCTTCGTAGACGTTCTGGGCATGCGGATTGAACTCAGATGAGAACACAGCCTTCTTCTCCGCCTCTGTCATTCCCTCACACTCATCAAAATCTGATGATACTTTGCATGTGTCTTTCATATCTTTTCCGAACATTTTCCCAAATGTAATGATTATTTTTGTCATACGGAACTGAAAAAAAAGCGGAAATATCATGGAACTCTATGAATATGCAAGGGCCGGCCTGATGGCCGGGAAGAAGGTGCTGTATGTGCACGGGTTCGCGTCAAGCGGGCAGAACGGAAGCGTGAAGACCCTGCGGCTGCTCCTGCCGGATGCGGAGATCATCGCGCCTGACCTGCCTGTGGAGCCGCAGGAAGCGATGGAACTTATCAGGAATATGACCGCGTCCGAAAAGCCGGACCTCGTCATCGGCACCTCGATGGGAGCTATGTACTCAGAAATGCTCTACGGGGTGGACAGGATTCTCGTCAACCCGGCCTTCCAGCTGGCGGACACCATCCAGAAAAACAACGGTCTGGGCCGACAGGACTTCCATAACCCGCGGCAGGACGGAGAGACCTCGTTCCTCGTGACGAAGACCCTGCTGGAACATTTCCGGGAAGTAAGTTCGCATTGTTTCGAGTCCGCGGAGCAGGACAAGGACAGGGTCTACGGACTCTTCGGAGTCAACGACAACCTCGTCCACACTTTCGATCTGTTCTCGGAACATTACCCGCAGGCGATAAGGTTCGACGGCGGACACTACCTCAACGACACTGCGGTCCTGCATTCCCTCCTGCCGGTCATCCAATGGATTGACGACAGACAGAAAGGAGTCCAGAAGCCTGTCCTTTTCATCTCGCTGAGCGAAAGAATCGTCAACCATTCGAGCGGATTCGACAAGGCGGTCGCCGCGCTCGCCGTGAACTACGACATCCACATTGTGGCCGGAGTGCCGTACAACAGCCCTCAGCTCTACCAGCAGGCCGTAAAATGGTGCGAGGACAATCTCGGAGTGCCGGTCTGGAACCGTGTCACGGCCACAAGCCACAAGAACCTGCTTCTCGCCGACTACCTTATCGACGCCGAACCGGAAGCCGGCGGCGGGAACGACTTCATGGGTACCCTGGTCCATTTCGGATCCGACGCGTTCAAGACGTGGGAGGATGTCCTGACCTTCTTCTCGAGGCTCGGCGGTCAGTGATTGTCAGCCATTTAAGGCCGTCTGC
The DNA here is from genome assembly GCA_963619595.1 of bacterium. GTDB lineage: Bacteria > Bacteroidota > Bacteroidia > Bacteroidales > UBA932 > Cryptobacteroides. Next base: position 2,844 of record CAVEYE010000129.1, read on the forward strand.
GGCCAACCGTCAGGGCTGAATCGTTTTTACACGACATAAAGTTTGTTTTCCGCTTTGTTCGGACTATCTTTGCCGCCGTTTTAGATAACGATTTTCAAAACATACTGACTTAAATTTCGCATGTGCGGAACACCTTATTTCCCGTCACGGCAGTGACGGAGCAAGTCCC
>CAVEYE010000130.1:0-8953 GCA_963619595.1 bacterium
GTCAACGGATTCTACTCCCAGCCGAAAGAGACGTTCACCGGCTCCGCCACCACCATCAGCGGCGAGCAGCTTGTCCAGATGTCCCCGACCAACCTCATCGCAGGAATCTCGGCGATGACCCCGGGTATGGTGGTGGTCGAGAACAACGCAGCCGGCTCCAACCCTAACGCAGTGCCGTCGATTCTTATCCGAGGAGCCAACTCCTTGATCACCAACGAGAGCGAGGAGGGTGTCAACAACCCTCTCATCGTGCTGGACGGAGTCGAGATCTCGATGGAGGAACTCTATGACCTGGACATCTTCGACATCGAGAGGATCGATGTCCTCAAGGATGCCTCGGCCACGATCCTCTACGGAGAGAAAGGCTCGAACGGTGTCATCGTGGTGGAGACGAAGAGGGCCGGCAACGAGAAGGTCAAGCTCACCTACAACTTCCTGCCGAAGTTCAGCTACCCTGACCTGAGTTCGTTCAACCTCTGTACTCCGGAGCAGAAACTGGAACTGGAGAGGCTGGCCGGACTGTACGACACCACGGACGGCTCTCTGGACGAGGCCTACGCCTACAAACTCCAGAAAATCCGTCAGGGGGTCAACGATGACTGGCTGCACGCGCCACTGCGTATCCCGTTCAGCTACAACACCTCCCTGGCCCTGTCGTCCCGCGGCGAGAAGCTCGACTTCAGAGCCAACGCCAGCCTCAACGACACCTACGGCGTGATGAAGGGTGACAAACGCAGCTCCAAAGGACTGAACTTCAACATCGGCTACCATCTGAGGGACAAGCTCACGCTTTCCTTCAAGACGACGTTCTCGATGACAGACTCGAAGGATTCGCCTTACGGCTCCTACTCGAGCTACTCGCAGATGAACCCTTACGAGCCTATCTACGACGATGAGGGGAACTACATCAAAGTCTATTACTTCGACCCTGTGAACCAGTCAGGGGAGTCGGACATCAACCCTCTGTACGAGGCGACCTTGTCCAGCTTCAAGAAGTCCCGCACCCAGTCGCTGAAGAACACCCTCAACGGCCGCTGGAACATAACGAAGTCCCTGTACGTGACCGGCCAGGGCAGCGTCGGACTGAGCTGGGGTTCGTCGGATTCCTACGAATCGCCGGACATGGTCAAATACTCCAACACCGACCCGGTGCAGAGGGGAAGCTATTCATTCTCAAACAGAAACGGAGTCAACTACTCCGGAAAGCTGGTCGTGAACTACGGCCGCTCCCTCGACACGAAGGGTTCGATGTTCAGAATCAGCGGAGGCTCGAATATCCAATATTCAAGAAACACATCCACGGCGGGGGAGGGAATAGGCTTCCTCAAGGACAACCTTTCCGACCTGTCCTTCGCGCTGAGCTATCCTAACGGCAGCCCTTCCGGCACGGACAAGATCGCCACGGAGGTGGGCTTCTTCGCCAACGGCAACGTCGGCCTGTGGAACCGCTATGTCCTTGACGCTTCGTACCGTTCGTCTGGATCCTCAAGGTTCGGCTCGGCCAACAGCTTCGCGCCGTTCTGGGCCCTCGGAGCGGCCTGGAACCTGCACAACGAGTCTTTCATCAAGAAACTCAAGTGGGTGAACACCCTGTCGCTGCGCTACTCCGTCGGCTACACAGGCAACGTCGCCTTCGACTACTATCAGGCCAAGACCGTCTACCAGTACAAGTCCGCCAACCGCTACTACACCGGCATAGGGGCCATCCCGAAGCAGATGGGCAACCCTGACCTCAAGTGGCAGAGGACTCTGAACAACAACCTCGGCCTCACGGGAGCGTTCCTGGACAACCGGATCAACCTGTCCCTGGACTTCTACTCCAACACGACCTACGACATGCTGATGAGCGTGGAACTTCCGCCTTCCGTCGGCACGACTTCGATGAATGTCAACTTCGGCGAGATCAACAACAAGGGTGTGGACCTTTCCATGTCTGCCCAGATCATCCGCAAGAAGGATTTCTTCTGGAGCGTGACCTTGACCGGAGGCCACGTGATGGACGAGATCCGCCACATCTCCAACTCGCTGAAAAACACCGAGGTCGCTGATTCGGACGACTCTTCCAAGCCGAAGATCCTCTTCCAGGAAGGCGGTTCGCAGTACGCCATCTACGCGATGCGTTCCGCGGGCATCGACCCGGCGACCGGAAGGGAGATATTCATAAAGAAGAACGGTGAATACACTTTCAACTACGATCCGGACGAGAGGGTCGAGGTCGGCAACACCAACCCTGTACTCCGCGGCTCGTTGATGACCACCCTCCGCTGGAAGGGCTTCTCGTTCTCGATGTCCACCACCTACACCTTCGGCTCGGACTACTACAACACGACTCTGCAGAAGAAGGTCGAGAACATCGACAAGTACCACAACGTGGATGCCCGCGCCTTCACCGACAGGTGGAAGAACCCAGGCGACCACAGCCGTTACCTTGACATAAAGTCCACGGAATCGGCTCACTACACCTCAAGGTTCGTCCAGAGGAGGAACGAGATCTACTTCTCGAGCATACAGGTCCTGTACGATGTGCCGCCGAAGATGATCTCCCGCTTCGGACTCAAGAAACTCGCCGTAGGCTTCGGTCTTTCCGACCTCGGCTACCTCTCCACGATCAAATTCGAAAGAGGTACTTCCTACCCTTACTGCAGGAGCGTGAACCTGACATTCCGTCCAACTTTCTAAACTGAGAACACAATGAGAATCAACATAAAGCATATTCTTTCATTGGCTGTCGCATCCGCTCTCGCGGCAGGGTGTTCGTCCTTCCTGGACGTGAACCCGAAGGGAGAGACCTTCGACGCCGACATGTTCAACACGGCCGACGGCTACGAGGACGCTCTCTACGGAATCTACAGCGAACTTTCCGTCAATGACGCCCTCTACGGCGGCAACCTGATGTGGATGCCCGAGGCGATGAGCCAGAATGTCTCGGCCATCTCGGACTACAAGTTCGGCAACCTCGCGGCGGCTGACTGGACGAGTTCCGGGCCGACATCGCTGCGTTCGACGGTCTGGAGCAACGCCTACAAGGTGGTAAACCATCTGAACAACATAATCCAGCACGCCGAGGAAGGCGGCAGCGACGAGTTCAAGCACTCCGGCCTCTATCTCGGGGAGTCGCTGGCTCTGCGCGCGATGATCCATTTCGATCTCCTGAGGATGTTCGGCGCTCCTCTCTGGGCGCCTGCCGAAAAGAAGTCCAAAGCTATACCCTATGTCAAGGAATATTCCTTCGACATCACTCCGTACTCCTCCGTTGATGAGGCCTACGACCTTGTCATAGAGGACCTTAAAAGAGCTGAGGCACTGATGGGCGAGGACGAGTCCCTCGTCCCTGCGGCGAGGACCAACTCCGCAAGCGGCTTCACCGACGCACGCATCACCCATCTCAACCTCTACGCCGTCCAGGCTCTCCTCGCCAGGGTTTACTGGAGCAGGAACGACCTTGACAACGCCGCCATCTATGCCCAGAAGGTCATCGACAGCGGCAAGTTCACCTTCCGCCCTCTCAGTTCGTTCGTGCAGGCCGACGGAGGTACGCTGGACCTCAACGAGACCATATTCGGCTTCTATTCCATAGGCTGTCAGAAGACCAATGCCACAAGGTACCAGGTCTCCGGCTACAGTTCATCGTCATCCTTCTCGCTCGCTTCCGACTGGAAGACGCTCTACGAGGAAGGCGCGGGAGTCAGCGGCGACTACCGTCTGACCGCCTGGTTCGACGATTCCACCCCGGCTCTCATCAAGACCGTCAACGCTGTCACCGCCGGAGGCTCCACCTACAGCGGCAAGTCGATTGTCGGAGTCAACATCCTGAGAATCCCGGAGATGTACTACATCCTCGCCGAGTACTATCTGGAATCCAACCCTACGATGGCCGCCAGGTTCTTCAACGAGGTGACCGAGACCCGCGGCCTCGAGCCTGTGACCGCCGGGAAACTGACCTACGACCAGATCTTCACCGAGCGACGCAAGGAATTCTACGGCGAGGGTTTCACCTGGTACGAGATGAAGAGGGAAGGCAAGGACATCAAGACGGCCGCGGGAACGGTTCTGGACGGTTCAGTGCCCGGCAACTACACCCTACCTGTGCCGGACAGCGAGGACGAGGCAAGAAACAACATAGAGATTTAGAGATGAAAACAATTTATAGACTTATAGCCGCTGTGTCGCTGGCTTCCGCGGTCTCGACGGCGGTTGGCTGCAGCGACAACTGGCAGATGTACGACACGGACCAGACTCCTGTCATCTACTTCGAGGAGAATCTCATGACCCATTCGGCTTCGTTCGCGATGATTCCGGAAGATGACATCTCCGTCCAGACCACCGTCTACGTGATGGGAATGCCGTCCGACCGCGACCGTCAGTACAGTGTCTCCTACATCGAGGCTGAACCTGACCAGGTCTTCGCCGCCGGAGGAGTCTCCTATCCGGTCAAGACCGCCAGGCCTGGCACGGACTTCACCCTCGGCGACCTTGTGGTGCCGGCCGGTGAGGTCAGCGGAACTCTGGACATAACGATCCACCGCCAGCCGGAGATGTCCGAAGGCTGCTACCTGATGATCGGCCTGAAACTCTCTGAAAACGAGGAGTTCACCCCTTGCGCGGCCGACAGTTCCTCGAGCAGGATCCTCACGCCGGAGTACCGCTACTATGTCACCGACGGCGAGCCATCCTGCCCTATATGGTGGAGGGCGAACGCCACCTCGGCTCTCGGCTGGCACTTCAACTGGGGACGCTTCTACCCGCAGAAGTACCGCAAACTGCTTGAATATTACCATGCGACTGAGGAGACCTGCCCTGCGTTCTTCAACTACTGCGTGGAGCATTACGGCTACTACCTCGACGCCGACCCTGACAAGGAACTCAACAACAACATGAACACTTTCTGGAGGCAGGCGTACATGGCGGCGTGGGCGAAATATGTCGCGATGCCGCTCTACGACTACTACAAGGAGTGGTACGCCGCCCATCCTGACGACCCCAACTACGAGAACATGGGCGACGGCTACGTCAACATCACCCGTCAGGAAGGATGGGGCGACCCTCTCAGCGGCACCTACGGCTTTTTGAACTAAAAATGGAGTAATTGAATATGAAAGCATCACTCAAATTCACGGTTATCGCTCTCGGTGTCGTCCTGGCGGCCGGCTGCTTCGGCGTTGAACCCCACTCCTACAAGGAACTCTCTCCGATCACCATAAACACAACTTCGGACACGATCAACGTCAACCTCGGCGCCGAACTGGTCTACAACGGACTGGACATCGTCAGCGCCAGCGACCCGACCTACGAGTGGGCCTACGGCGAACCTGCCTCCGGCTCGAAGATCAGCGACCACAAATTCGCTTCGATGACGGTCATCTCCGAGTCCCGGACCATCGACTACACCTTCCCGAAAGTCGGCTCGTTCATCCTTCGCCTGAAGGTGGACAACGGCGAGAGCATAGCCTTCAAGTACTTCACTCTCAACGTCAATTCCGGCTACGATGAGGGCGTGGCGATCCTCAGCAACAACGAAGCCGGAGAAGCTTCCCTGACCTTCGTCAAGACCCTCACGGCAGATGAACGTGCCAAGGGCGCCCAGCAGGTCTTCACCAACATATTCAGTGTGGAAGGGAGGACCCTGAAGAACGGCACCTCCCTCTTCATGGCGGACAACACCTACAAGAAGGTGACATATTCAGGCTTCCTGATCGCGACGGACGATGAGGACGGCACCATCTACCACATGGACTGCAAGACCTTTGAATATTATATGTCAGCCAAAGTCTCCGATTTCGGCACGAGCTGCGCCGAGTTCGGAGGTGAATATGCCGAAGACAAGTCTTCGTTCGGCTGCTTCTTCCGCTCGAAGGACAACAGGGTCTTCAGGTACGACATGGACGGAGGTTTCATCAACGAGATGACGGATGTCAGCATCAATCCAAAGAGGATTTTTTCGGCTGTGAACCGTTCGCTCGCCACCTCCAAGACCTACCGCACACCGTTCTTCTTCGACGACAACACTGTCGGCACCAGAAAGACCTCGTCGTCCGGCCCGCGTTACTGCTCGGAAGATGGCTGGAAGGTCGTCAACGTGGGCGTGGACAGAACCAACAACACCTACTCGGTCAGGGCTCTGCTCCGCAGCGAGGTCTATCCTGATTCCTGCAAGATAATGTCCGGATCCACAAGCTGGTACAGCTGGAAAAAGGTCTCCGCCTTCACCGTTTCGTCCTTGAATATGGACCAGAACTCAAAGTTCGTCAACACCAAGGAGGCGTCGGACGTGTACTACACCTACAACAACGCCATCTACAGATGGAATCTGACCTCGGCTCCGGGCAGCCGCCCGGCCATCACGGTCCCGGCCGGCGAGCAGATCAGGGACATCGCCACCAACTTCAAGGGCCGTCCGGCCTCTTCCGGAGGCGAGGACCTGCTCTATGTCGTGACCTGGAATCCGTCCAGAAGCGGGGAGCATAAGGGCAGCCTCTATGTCTACCGTTTCTCCGACGACACTCTGACAGCCTCCTACGAAGGCATCTGCGACGACCCCGTCAGCGTGATTTATAAGTATAGAGTAAATTAAATGTATATTAAAATGGAACTTACAAGATTCTTTTCGGCTATGGTCTGCGTGACTGCGGTTGCGGTTTCGATGGCCGGATGCGGCGGAGACAAGACCGTCTCCGTAGAGGGCGTGACCCTCTCACAAAGCAAGTTGAGCCTCAAGGTAGGCTCTGAGTCAAAATTGACGGCCACTGTGACCCCTGCGGACGCCACCGACCCGACGGTCACCTGGAAATCCGGCAACGAGGCCGTGGCCACAGTCACCGACGGCGTGGTGAAAGGCCTTTCCGAAGGCACCGCCACGATCACGGTCGTCACCACGGACGGACTCAAGACCGCTTCCTGTCTTGTGGATGTCACCGACTATCATGCTGAAAGCGTGGCTCTTTCACAGACTTCGGACATAACCCTGACCAAAGGCGGAAGCGTAACCCTCACGGCGACAGTCTCTCCGGACAACGCCGTCAACAAGAACTTGACCTGGTCTTCTTCTGATCCGGCCGTCGCCACCGTTTCGCAAAACGGTGAGGTGACAGCCGTTGGCGGAGGCGAGGCCACCATCACCGTGACCACCGTGGACGGTCAGAAGACCGCTTCCGTCAAGGTCATCGTCAACGTCCCTGTGCAGGGAGTCGCCTTGTCCGAAAGCAGCCTTTCGATCTACGAGGGAGTGCCTTACACGGCCCTCAAGTTGACCTTGACTCCTGAGGATTGCTCCAACAAGGAGGTCGAGTGGACCTACGATGAGAAAGTGCTGACTGTCAGCGTGGCAGAGGACGGCACAATCACGGTCCTCGGCAACATTGAAGGCACTGCAACCCTCGTCGTCAAGACGAAGGACGGCGGATTCGAGGCGAAGTGCGAGGTGAAGGTCCTGCCTACAGGCACCTCGGTGGATGAACACAATTATGGAGAGTACAAGTAAAGGAGGAATGACGATGAAATCTTTGAATATATTCACTAGTCTCGCCGCCGTGGCTCTGGTGGCCGCCTGCGCGAGGGAAAATGTGCTGGTTCCGGAGAACGCCGGAACGGATGATGGCGCTACGGTCTACAGTTTCACGGCCACGGCCGAGGATCCGATGACCAGGGCCTTCTTCAAGGAGGAAGAGGCCCCGTCCCGTTTCATCTACTGGGATGATGATGACGAGTTCGATTTCCACGACATCCAGATTGTCGATGGAAGCGAGAAGGTCACCGTGACATCCTCCAAGCCTTCTTCCATGGGCGTGTCGAAGAAATCGGTACTCTTCGAGAAATCCGCCCACGACTATATGATGATCACCTACCCGAAGGGGGCCGTCAGCTTTGTCGACACGGTTTCCCTGACATATGTAAGTTCCAAGCAGACTGACACCGCCAGGTTCGCCAAGAACACCCTTGTGAGGGTCAACGTGCCTAAGGTGCAGGAACTCTCATCCGTCCTCACACCTGACAATCTGCCTATGGCTTCGTTCAGGATGGCGCTTTCCGACAAGGCTAAGGCCGCTGTCGCCGCCGGAACGGACTCCGTGTCGGTGGATTTCGTCAATCCTGTCAAGATGTATCCTCTGGCCGGACTGGTGAAGATCACGATGAAAGGCCTTCCGGGAGTCGAATCAGCTACCATCACAAAGGTCAACCTGATGTCAGAGTTCGACGGTAAAACCTCCACGGGCTCCCCTCAGAGGGGAATGCGCGGTGACAACATCGTCTGCCTCAAGGACACTATGGCCGTGGTAGGCAACTGGACATCTGGCGACAACCGTTTCGACGTGTCGCTCTGCGGAAAGAACACCATCTCCTACACCAAGGACAAGGGCGTGGATGTCTGCTTCACCGCCACCCACAGCGTGGCTATGATGAAGACCCTGAAGGTCGTCGTCTACACTTCCGACGGCGCTGTCTACAGCAAGAAATTCGACATGAGCAAGAAGATGGTCGGTTTCAGCAAGTCCTGTATCACATCGTTCACCCTTGATTTCACCGATGGAGCCGTCACCAAAGAGGCCTCTGCCAAGTTCAGCGTGGAGTGGTCTAAAGGCTATCTGGTCTATGACGCTGACAACAAGGCTTACAAGATAGGAGACAAGGAGGACATCGGTCTCTACTTCAAGTTCGGCAGCCCTGACGCCATCGCTTTCTACGAGTCCAACAAGGACTGGAGCTACAGGATCAAGCCTTCCGACCTTGTCAAACAGGAGATCTCCGGAACCACCGGCTCGCAGGAAGTCACGGCCGACGGCCAGACCCTCAAGAACGGCACCTGCTTTTTCTACAGCGGAAGTCCGTACACTCCTGCCAAGTGGAGAGAGCGTACGGCCTACAAGGTGTCGGGCGGTGTGGTGACTCCCGTGACGATGACCTCGGAGAACGAGTATCTGGACTGGAATGGAAGCACATCGTTCACCGGCTCCAACGA
>CAVEYE010000131.1:0-30042 GCA_963619595.1 bacterium
TCCCCTAAATCCCCTTCCTCGGGAAGGGGACTTGCTCCGTCACTGCCGTGACGGAAAACAAGACGTTATCCAGACAGCACAAAAAGACACCTTATCCCACGTTTGGAGAGCGTCGCCCGAGCGGGGGCTACCTGATGTTGTGGCGGACGGGGAGGAGGGCGATGATGTAGCCGACCAGGGCGACTCCGGCGATGGTGGCGAGGACATCCTGCCATTGGACGATGACAGGGTAGGCGTTCACAAGGAAACTGCCCGGCATCTTGATGAAGCCGAAGCGCTGCTGGGCGAGTGAGAAACCCACTCCGATGACAAGGCCGGCGGCAAGGCCGAGAATCGAGATGAGCCAGCCTTCGAGGGTGAAGGCGCGGCGCAGCAGACTGTCCGTCGCCCCGAGACTGCGGAAGGTCCCGATGTCCTCCTTCTTCTCTATGATCAGCATCGTGATGCTGCCGAAGATGTTGAGGGCTATGATTATGATGATGAAAATCAGGATGACGTAGATGGCCGCCTTCTCGTAGCGCATCATCTTGTAGAGGGAAGGGTTCTGGCGGAAACGGTCAAGCACCTTGTAGTCCGGGCCTAGTTCCTTCTGGATTTCCTTCGCCACCTTTTTGATGTCCTTGGCCGACGATCCGCCGGCCAGCCTGATCTCGACCCCCGAGACTTCCTCGCCGTAGCCGAGAAGCTGCCTCATCTGCTCCAACGGAACGATCATCAGGTCGTTGTCTATCTGCTGGTTGACAGAGAAGATCCCGGACGGCCGCATCCGCACGCTCTCTATCGAGGCCGCCGGATTGGCGAGCGAGAAATTCCTGTCCCTGACCGGGAAGTACAGCTCGGCGGATGAGACGAAGGCCGGGTTCATCCCCATCTTGTACGCCAGCCCGGTCCCCACCACCATCTGCGGCAGCTGGCCTTTGTGCAGGGAGAAGACTCCGCTGACGATGTGTTCCGCCAGCGTCGACCTCTCCTCGTAATTCAGGTCGACTCCCTTGGCCTTGGCTATTCCCTGATGCCCTTCATAGCCCACGTACACGTTCTCTTCTAGCACAAGGTCGAACTCCTCGACAAGAGGGTTGCCGCGGACCTTGTCGAAGGCCTCGCCTTGAGGGATGAAGACCTTCCCTTTGGCGGGAGTGACCAGCAGGTCGGGCTCGACGTTGCTGAGCGTCGAGCGCACCAGCTCGTCGAAACCATTGTAAATCGAAAGGATGATGATGAGGGCGGCAGTCCCTACGGCCATGCCGACGGCGCTGAGCGCGGAGATGAAGTTGATCACGTTGTGAGACTTCTTCGCGAACAAGTACCGTCTGGCTATGAAAAGGGGCAGGTGCATAGGGTGGTGGCTGCCTCTATTCAGGCTTGTAGGAATCCTTCAGGGCTGTGGTTTTGTTGAATATGGCCTTGCTGTCCGTGCTGTCGGGATCCTTGTAGTAGTAGCCCGTGCGCTCGAACTGTACGGCGATGCCTGACTTGTCCTCGAGAAGGGCAGGCTCGGCGAACCCTTTGGCGATAGTCAGCGACTCCGGATTGAGGTAGTCTTTGTAGTCCTTGTCCTCAGGGATTGAGTTCATGTCCTCCTTGGTGAAGAGGCGGTCGTAGTCGCGGATCTCGATCTCCTTGGCATATCCGGTGGAAACCCAGTGGATCGTCCCCTTGACGGAGCGCCACTCTCCGCCGCCCGGCTTCGTGGCCGGATCGTAGGAGCATTTCAGTTCGACGACATTGCCCTCGGCATCCTTGACGACCTCCTCGCACTTGATGATGTAGGTGTACTTCAGGCGCACCTCTCCGTCCGGCTTGAGGCGGAAGAATTTCTTAGGAGCGTCCTCCATGAAGTCGTCTCTCTCGATGTAGAACTCACCGGTGAACGGGACCTTGCGGGCCGCTCCCTCAGGTTCGGCCGGATTGAGAGGGCAGTCGAACCATTCGACCTTGCCCGGCTCCCAGTTGGTCAGCGTGACCTTGAGAGGGTTCTGCACGACCATATACCTGTTGGCTCTGGCGTTGAGGTCCTGGCGCACGCACCATTCCAGAAGCTGGATGTCCATCATCTGGTCGCGCTTTGAAACGCCTATCTTCTCGCAGAACATCTTCAGTGCCTCGGCCGTGTAGCCGCGGCGGCGCACTCCGCAGAGCGTAGGCATCCTCGGGTCGTCCCAGCCTGAGACAAGGCCTTTCTGAACGAGTTCGAGAAGCTTTCTCTTGCTCATCAGAGTGTAGGTCAGATTCAGTCTGGCGAACTCGTACTGATGGCTAGGCCAGATCTCAAGGGTCTTGATGAACCAGTCATAGAGAGGTCTGTGGACATCGAACTCCAACGTGCAGATGGAGTGGGTTATGTGCTCGATGGAGTCGCACTGCCCGTGGGTGAAGTCGTACATCGGGTAGATGCACCACTTGTCGCCGGTACGGTGATGCGAGGCGTGCTTGATGCGGTACAGGATCGGGTCGCGGAACATCATGTTCGGCGAAGCCATATCGATCCTGGCGCGGAGCACCTTCTCGCCGTCGGCGTACTTGCCGGCCTTCATCTCTCTGAATATGCGGAGGTTCTCCTCGACGCTGCGGTTTCTGTACGGGCTTTCGGTACCAGGCTTGTCTATCGTGCCGCGGCCCTTGCTGATCTCCTCCTGGGTCTGGTCGTCGACGTAGGCCTGGCCGCGTTCGATCATCTGCTCGGCCCAGGCGTAAAGCTGGTCGAAATAGTCGGAAGCGTAGAGTTCCTTCTCCCACTGGAAACCAAGCCACTTGATGTCCTCCTTGATAGAGTCGACATATTCAGTGTCCTCCTTGGTAGGGTTGGTGTCGTCGAAACGGAGGTTGGTCTTGCCGCCGTATTTCTGTGCGAGTCCGAAGTTTATGCAGATGCTTTTGGCGTGTCCGAGGTGGAGGTAGCCGTTCGGCTCCGGAGGGAAACGCGTCATCACGCTTTCCACCTTTCCGGATTTGAGGTCATCCTCGATGATCTCCTCAAGAAAATTGAGTCTTTTCGGCTCTTCGGCCGTTGGATTCTTCGCTTCTTCCATTGTCGTTGAGTATTAAACTCACAAAATTACAAAAATATTCCTCAGTTTAGACTTTTTGATGCGAAAAACCTCCGCCGCGGAGTCCTTTCCGGAATTTATTCGTAAATTCGCTTTCCGTGTGGAATATGTGGTGAAGCCGGTGCGTCCGCATCGGGAAGTGAATATGTCATGAAATTTCGTATCGAATCACAGTACAAGCCGTCCGGCGACCAGCCGGCGGCCATCGATGGACTCTGCGGCGCTCTTGAGCAGGGTGTCGGCGACGTGACCTTGCTTGGAGTGACCGGCTCCGGAAAGACGTTCACGATGGCCAACGTCATCGAACGTCTCCAGCGTCCGGCCCTGATCCTCAGCCACAACAAGACGCTTGCCGCCCAACTTTACGGCGAGTTCAAGAGTTTTTTCCCGTCCAACGCCGTCGAGTACTTCGTCTCCTACTACGACTATTATCAGCCGGAGGCCTACCTGCCCACCACGGACACCTACATCGAGAAGGATCTGAGTATCAATGACCAGATTGACAAGCTGAGGCTCAGCGCGGCGTCGGCCCTGATGTCGGGCAGAAGGGATGTCATAGTGGTCTCCAGCGTCTCCTGCCTCTACGGCATCGGCAACCCTGAGGACTTCCACGCACAGTCGGTCGTGGTGCGCAAAGGCGAGATGCGGAGCCTCACCAGGCTGCTCTACCATCTGGTCGACGCCAACTACAGCCGCACGGAGACGGATTTCAAGCGAGGCACTTTCAGGGTCCGCGGCGACACCGTGGACGTGTTCCTCGGCGGGGCCGACGAGGCTGTGCGGATCGAGTTCTTCGGCGACGAGGTGGATTCCCTGTCGCTGATCGACCCTGTCACCGGGGCGCATCTGGAGTCCCTCAGCGAGGTCCCGATCTTCCCGGCCACCAATTTCGTCACCACGAGGGAACGCAGCATAAAGGCGGTGAGCATGATCCAGGATGACCTGAAAAAGCAGCTGGACTATTTCAACGACATCGGGAAAACCCTGGAGGCCAAACGTCTGCAGCAGAGGGTGGAGAACGACCTCGAGATGATCAAGGAGATGGGGTACTGCCCGGGCATCGAGAACTATTCCCGCTACCTTGACGGCCGCAAGCCCGGCCAGAGGCCTTTCTGCCTCATCGACTACTTCCCGAAAGATTTCATCACCTTCATCGACGAGAGCCACGTCACCATCCCTCAGATCAGGGCGATGTACGGCGGCGACCATTCGCGCAAATCGGTTCTTGTCGAATATGGTTTCCGCCTTCCGGCGGCGGCGGACAACCGTCCGCTGACCTTCGAAGAGTTCAACGAGGTCACCGGCCAGAAGGTCTATGTCAGCGCCACCCCTACCGACTACGAACTCGGACGCTCGGAAGGTCTTGTGGTCGAGCAGGTTGTCCGGCCTACCGGTCTGCTTGACCCGCCTATCGAGGTCCGTCCTACGCAGAACCAGGTGGACGACCTTGTGGAGGAGATCCGCAAACGGTCTGAAAAGGACGAGAGGACGCTCGTCACGACCTTGACCAAGAGGATGGCCGAGGAACTCACCGACTACCTTGACAAGATCGGCGTGCGCGTGCGTTACATCCATTCCGATGTGGACACGGCCGAGAGGGTCGAGATCATCGAGGATTTCAAGAACGGCCTTTTCGACGTGCTTGTCGGAGTCAATCTCCTGCGCGAGGGTCTGGATATTCCTTCAGTGTCGCTGGTCGCCATCCTCGACGCCGGCAAGGAGGGCTTCCTCCGTTCCGGCAGGTCGCTGACGCAGACCGCCGGCAGGGCGGCGAGGAACGTCAACGGTCTTGTGATAATGTACGCCGACTCCGTCACCAAGTCGATGGAGGAGACGATCCGGGAGACCGACCGCCGCAGGACCAAGCAGATAGAGTACAACAAAATCCACGGCATCACCCCGAAGCAGGTCGAGGTCAAGATGAACTCCCTGGCCACCGAACTTTACGGCGGGCAGGACAAGATGGTCAACCCGAGGGTCAAGAACGGCCCGAGCGGCAGGGTCAGCGCGGCGGATTCCGTCTCGGACCCCACCTACATCCCGAATCCGAGCGATCTCGGCAGGGGGACGGTCTCGGTCGGTCTCGGCCACGATTCGAAGAGGGAGGGAAACACGGCCTACGTGGACGGTTTTGTGAAGGCGGATCTCGCCGCCGTGCTCCAGGACCCTGTCATCCGTTCGATGAGCCGGGAGCAGATCCAGAAAATGGTGGCCGAGGACAAGCGCCGGATGGAGAAATCGGCCGCGGACCTGGATTTCTCCGAGGCCGCCCGCTACAGGGACGAGATGTGGGCTTTGCAGGAATATCTCAAGGTCTGGAAAGACTGAGGACGCTGTTTTTCTGACCGTTGTGTAAGAAATTGTTAAAAAAGTATTATATTCGCCCTTGCTATGTCACAGGTTTTCTCGGAAATTTCAGGACTTTCGCAGCGGGATTGCTTCTACATCGTCGAGAGGCACAAGAAGGAATTTACCTATCCGCTGCACAGGCACAGGGAGTATGAGCTGAATTTCATCCAGAACGCTCCCGGGGTGCGCAGGATCGTGGGCGACAGCGTCGAGACGATAGGGGACTACGACCTTGTGCTGATCGCCGGCGAGAACCTTGAACATGTCTGGGAACAGGCGGACTGCGTGTCGCCCGACATCAGGGAGGTCACGATCCAGTTCTCTCCGGACCTTTTCGGCGAGGGGCTGCTCGGAAAGAACCAGTTCGCCGGCATCAGGAAGATGCTCGAACGCGCGGGACACGGCCTCGCGTTCCCCATCGGATCCATCATGTGCGCATATTCACAGATCAACGCCATCGTCGGCGAGAAGGACAGTTTCATCCAGTTCCTGTCCTGTCTGTCACTGCTTTACACCCTCTCCCAGTGCGAGTCCCGCGAGCTTGCGAGCAGTTCCTTCGCCCACGCCGCGCGCGACACCGAAAGCCGCCGCGTGATGAAGGTCAAGGAATATATCAACGCACATTTCGCAGAACCTCTCCCATTGCCGGCCCTGGCCGACCTTGTGGGGATGAGTCCGAGCTCGTTCAGCCGTTTCTTCAGGCTGCGCACCGGCAAGACCCTGTCGTCCTATCTGATTGACATCCGCCTCGGCAACGCCGCCAGGGCGCTTGTGGACACCACGGCCAACGTGACCGAGATCTGCTACTCCTGCGGCTTCAACAACCTGTCCAATTTCAACCGCATCTTCAAGTCACGCAAGGGGGTCACTCCTCACGAGTTCCGCTCGATGTACAAGAAGAAAAAAGTCATAGTGTAGCGGATTTTTGCGTTATTTGTCAAAATTGTATTTGTTTTCGTTTTGAGTAGTACCTAATTTTGCAGTGTTGTAAAATTAATGACACTTGAAACGTAATCAATTAATTCTGGCAGTTTTAATCTGCTTGTTTTCAATGAGTTCCTGTAACGAGGCCGAAAAGGCTCCCGAATTTTTCGGCGTGAAGGGGACTCAATTCGTCAAGTCCGGATCTCCGGTTTACTTCATCGGCACGAACGCCTGGTATCTCAGCGACATCGCCGTGAGCGACCCGGCCCGCCTCACCACCGAACTCGACTCCCTCAAGGCTCTCGGTCTTACGAACGTCAGGGTCTGCGCCACGGAGGAGAATTTCGAGGGTATGGACATCCTGCTCTCCGAGCTTCAGAAGCGTGACATGTCCGCCGTCCTCTTCCTCAACAACGCCTGGGAGTGGAGTCCGAGCGGCTACCGTTCCTACCTTGAGGAAGCCGGAGAGGGCCGCCAGCCGCTTCCTGCGGTGGACGGTTACTGGCCATATATGTGCGCGATGGCGGAGTTCGCGGCCAATGAGAAGGCTGTGTCCCTCTACCAGGAACACGTGCGCAGGTACGTGGAGAGATATTCAGAGAACCCGGCCGTCTTCGCCTGGCAGCTCTGCAACGAGCCGAGGCCTTTCACCACGGATTCCGTTAAGGTCGAGGCGTTCGTGAACTATCAGCAGGCCACGGCCAGACTCATCAAGTCCCTCGACCCGAACCACCTCGTCTGCACAGGCAACGAAGGCGGCATCGGCTGCAACGATGGTGACTATGGTCTCTGCTACCGTCTGAACGACTGCCCGGACATCGACTACATCACCGTCCACATCTGGCCTTACAACTGGAGCTGGATAGCGGAAGGTGTTGAATCAGGAGATACTAACCTTGTTTATGATAAGACCGTCGACTACCTCGAACGCCATTACGAAATGGCCCGTAAACTCAACAAACCGGTGGTGGTCGAGGAATTCGGTTTTCCACGCGACGGTCACGAGTGGAAGAACTCCGCCACAACATCGGAAAGAGACAGGTACTACTCTCTCATATTCGGAGAAGTGCTGAAGTCCGCCCGCGAAGGCGGCGTCCTCGCAGGCTGTAACTTCTGGGCCTGGAGCGGTGTGGCGGAGCAGACCCACGAGTTCTGGCAGGAGGGCGACGACCTTTGTGGCGACCCTTCGCAGGAAGCCCAGGGACTTAACGGCGTGTACCTCAGTGACAGCAGTACCGTCGCTCTGGTCAGAGCCTGTGCCGACAGCCTGGCGGCCACGATGATTGAATAACATCTATATATTTATTAACCAAAAATCAGATAGCATGAAAAGTAAGCTATTGACTTTCCTGTTAGTCCTCTTCCTCGGAAGCGCGCTGACAGCGATGGCGCAGACAAAGACCGTGACCGGTACCGTCAAGGACCAGTCCGGACTCGGTGTCATCGGAGCTGGCGTCCAGGAGAAAGGCACCAATAACGGCGCCATCACTGATCTGGATGGTAACTACACAATCACTGTCAAGGACAACGCCGTCCTTGTGTTCTCATCAATCGGCTACGCCACGCAGGAAATCTCCGTTTCCGGCAAGACGAAGGTCGATGTGGTCCTGGCCGAAGACAATGAGCTCCTCGACGAGGTCGTTGTCGTAGGTTACGGTACAATGAAGAAGAGCGACCTCTCGGGCGCTTCTGTCTCAATGAAAGAATCCGACCTCAAGGGGTCGATCATCTCGTCTCTCGACCAGTCCCTCCAGGGCCGCGCGGCCGGTGTGACCGCCGTCACCACCTCAGGAGCCCCTGGCTCATCATCCTCCATCCGAGTCCGCGGACAGGCGACCATCAACGCCAACGCGGAGCCTCTGTACGTGATCGACGGTGTGATCGTCCAGGGCGGTGGCAACAGAGGAGCTGATTTCGGTCTCGGCGACGCTCTCGGCAACGGTACCGTCTCCACCATCTCCCCTCTGTCCACCATCAACCCTGCCGACATCGTCAGCATGGAGATCCTCAAGGACGCCTCCGCCACCGCGATCTACGGAGCGCAGGGTGCCAACGGTGTCGTGCTCATCACCACCAAGCACGGTAAGGCCGGCGAGGCGAAGTTCACCTACGACGGAATGATGGCAATCTCCCGACAGACCACCCGCCTGGACATGATGAACCTTCGTGAATATGCCCAGTACTACAACGAGATGATAGAGGAAGGCGACATCTACGAGTCCAACGCCTACTATGCCTCTCCTGAACTTCTCGGCAAGGGTACGAACTGGCAGGACGAGATCTTCCGCACAGCACTCCAGCACCAGCACCAGGTGAGCGCCCAGGGCGGTACGGAAAAGGTACAGTACTATGTCTCAGGTTCTTATATGGACCAGGAAGGAACCATCATCGGCTCCAACTTCAACCGTTACTCCTTCCGTACCAACCTCGACGCACAGCTCAAGGAATGGTTCAAACTCGGAGTCAACGCCACTTATGCGGTCACGACCGATGACCTCAAGCTCGCCGACTCCAACCAGGGCCTTATCTACTACTCCCTGACCACCATCCCTGACATCCCTGTCTATGACGTGGACGGCAACTATTCGTCGACCATCCGCGAAGGTTACACCAACCCGAATCCTGTCGCTCTCGCGATGATGGACGAAATCACCCTCAAGAGAAAGAAACTCACCGGCAACGTCTACGCCGAACTCACTCCTGTCAAGCATTTCACCTGGAGGACAGAAGTCGGTTTCGACACCAGTGAATCTGACGCCGACCGCTACAAGCCTATGGTCGACCTCGGCGGCTGGGTACGCAGCCAGAACTCCATCAGCTACCAGAAGAACAGCAACATGTTCTGGCAGCTCAAGAACTATCTCACCTTCGCCAACCAGTGGGGCAAGCACAGCGTGACCGCGATGCTCGGCCAGGAGTGCTGGGAGTCAAGCTGGAAGTATCTCGGCGCGAGCAACACCGACCTCGCTTCCGATGATGTCCACAACATCGCCCTCGCCAGCGGAACTCCTTCCGTAAGCTCCGGTTTCGGATCTTCTTCGATGGCTTCGTTCTTCACCCGCGAGACCTACAACTACGATGACCGCTATCTCGCCACCTACACGTTCCGTTACGACGGGTCGTCCAACTTCGGACCTAAGAACAGATGGGCGGGCTTCCATTCCTTCGCGTTGAGCTGGAGATTCTCCAACGAGAAGTTCTTCGAAAGCATCAAGCACATAGTCAGCAACGGTAAACTCCGTTTCGGCTGGGGCCAGACAGGTAACTCCAACATCGGCTCATACGCCTGGGGAGCGGCCATCTCCCGTATGCCGTCCGCTCTCGGAATGGGTTACCGCCCTGCGAACATCCCTAACACCGCTATCCGTTGGGAGAGCCAGAGCCAGTACAACCTCGGTCTCGACCTGAGCTTCCTCGGCGGCAGGATCGGACTCACCGTGGATGCATATTACAAGAAATCCGACGACATGCTGATGTCGATGCAGCTCCCTTCCTACATGGGCACCCAGGGCAACGGTTCTTCCGCCCTCGCCGCTCCTAAGGGAAACTACGGAAGCATCGAGAACAAGGGTATCGAGTTCACGCTCAACACAACCCCTGTCGAACTCAAGGACTTCAGCTGGGACAGCAACGTCCAGATCTCCGTCAACCGCAACAAGCTCCTCAGCCTCACCGACACGGAGAACGCTTCACTCATCGGTTACGGACAGTGGAGCGACGTGGTCTGCGTCTCTGAGATCGGCGGCCCTCTGTACAACTTCTACGGCTACAAAGTCGCCGGAGTCTACAAAGACCTCGACGACATAGAGAATTCTCCGAAACCTGAGAAATACCCTTCCGACGGTGTCTACAGCCGCGGTTCCACCGTGTGGGTCGGTGACCTCAAGTACGAGGACATCAACGGAGACGGTGTCATCAACGAGAGCGACCGCACCAACATCGGCTCACCTCTTCCTAAGTTCACCTTCGGATGGACCAACAGCTTCCGTTACAAGAACCTCGACCTGAGCGTTTTCCTCAACGGCTCCTACGGCAACAAGGTATTCAACTACAACGCGTTGACCATCACCCATATGAACAGCACCTGGACGAACCAGGTACAGAGCGTGGTTTCCAACCGCGCCAGGCTTGAGCCTATCGACGCTTCCATCGTCTACTCCGACGGCAGCAAGTGGTACGACCACATCGACAACGTGCGCGTGAAGAATCCTGACACCAAGACTCCTCACACTTCCATCAACGACCCTAACGACAACGACCGCATCAGCGACCGCTATGTCGAGGACGGCTCCTACCTCCGTATCAAGAACATAACTCTCGGCTACACCCTGCCGAAGGCTTTGCTGAAGAAGGTCAAGGTGGACAATGTGCGCGCCTATGTCAACATCCAGAACCTCTACACTTTCACCAAGTACTCGGGCTATGACCCTGAAGTCGGCGCCAGCACCCAGGATTCCTCCGGTCTGACCTACGGTCTGGATAACGGACGTTACCCTTCACCTACAATGTATTCATTTGGACTGAACATCACTTTCTAAGCTTTTGAAATATGAAACTGATTAACATACTGAAAGTTTTGCCTGCAGCGGCACTGGTTCTCTCCCTCTCGTCCTGTGAGGAGTTCCTGAACCGTCCGACCGAGGACAACTATAATGTGGACAATTTCTACAAGAATGATTCACAGTGCGAACAGGGTGTGAATTATCTCTACAACTCTCCGTGGTACGATTTCCAGCGCGGCTTCATCAAAGTCGGCGAGGTGATGTCGGGCAATATGTACTGGGGCAGCAGCCCTTATCTCGACTTCACGACCAACGGAACTGACTCCGACCTCGTGAACATGTCCTATTCGCTCTGGGCAGTGAACGGCCACGCCAACACCGTGATCGACAACATTCTCAAGGCCGAGGGCCCTACGCGGGAAGGCAAGAACAAGTGCATCGGCGAGGCTCTGGTCTGGAAGGCGTTCGCCTACTTCTTCATGGTCCGCACCTTCGGCGAAGTCCCTATCATCCACAACAACACCGACCTTCTCAACGAGGGCGGCGTGAACACTGTTCAGAAGGTGACCCGTGCCAGTGTGTACGAATACATCATTATGACTCTTGAGAAGGCTATAGAGCTTCTTCCTGAGAAGACGAGCGGATTCGCTGACTATGAGAGAATCGACCGCTACGCCGCAAAGGCTCTCCTCGCGAAGGTTTATCTCACCAAGGCCGGTCTCGGCGGTTCCCTTAATGCTGATGACCTCGCAAAGGCTGCAGAGTATGCCAAGGATGTCATCGACAATTCCGGCAGAACCCTTACCCCGAATTATGAGGATGTTTTCCGCCTCAAGGGTTTCAACCAGACGGGCGAGTGCCTGATCTCCTGGCTTTGGAAATGCGGACGTGATCCGTGGACACAGCAGAACACTCTCCAGAGCGACCTCGCTATGGTCGGCTTCGACGAGAACGGTGATTGCTGGGGCGGTTACGGCGGACCTTCAGTCGATCTTCAGGAAGCTTTCGGATGTCTGGCCACCGACAATCCTGCCACCAGAGACAATTCCGATATCCGCCGTCACGCCACTATGATGCTGCCGGGTGATGTCTATGACTACTTCTGGACTGACAAGACCTATTCCGGCTCCAAGACCGGCTTCGACTATCTGCGTTTCATCTATGATTCAGATAATTACGGAAAGGGAGGCCCAGGCGGAACACTTCAGTGCAACACCGGAGCCAACAATGTCAAGAATCTTTACGGTGACAACCAGGATCATATCGACGCTCTCGGAATCACTCCTCAGAATATGGCCAATCAGCTCCCGACACATCTCCTGCGTCTTTCGGACGTATATCTGATTTATGCCGAGGCAGTTGTGAACACCGATAACGCTGCTGCAAAAGAATATGTGAACAAGGTCCGCGAGCGTGCAGGTGCAGCACCTCTTGAGACTGTAACCTGGAACGATATCTGGAAGGAGCGCCGTCTCGAACTTGCAGGCGAGGGCGACCGCTGGTACGATTTCGTCCGCCGTTCATATTATGATGTCGACGGTTGCATCGCTGAACTCAAGGCTCAGAAGAGGTCTTACTTCAATGGCCTCAATGATGTTTACAAGACATATATCGGCGAGGAATTCGATTATTCGGGAGAATGGGACGTCAGCGCCGTCACTTACGCTACCGATAGTGACAATCCTAATGTGACCGCCTCCAGCTTTACACTTCCGTTCCCTACTGAAGACGTTGTCTTCAATGCCAATATGGCTTCCAACGCCGAGGCCATCGATGTCGATGTCCGCGCCACCTACCAATACAATTTTTAATCGGCTATGATTATGAAAACAATAAGCAAAATACTGAATATTCTCGCGGTGGCGGCACTTTCGACAGTCGCACTGTCCTCCTGTGACAGCGTGGACTATCCTGACCGCTACAAGGTCACGGACGGCAAGCCGACGGTCTATTCCGTAAGGTACGCCGACAGGGACCTGACGATCACCAGCGCCTTTATGGATGAGATCATCTGCCTGCTCGGAGATAATCTCACCAGCATCAAGGAACTCTGGTTCAATGACCAGAAGGCCATACTGAACACAAGCTACATCACCAGCAACACTCTTATCGTCGCTGTGCCTAAGGTTCTTCCTACTGTTCAGACCGACAAGATCTATATGATCGACAGCGCTCAGGATACTACCAGCATCGACTTCAAGGTGCTTCCTCCGACTCCGAAGGTGAACGCGATGTCTTTCGAGTATGCTGAACCTGGACAGACCGTTACCATCACCGGCAACTATTTCTACGAGCCTATGACAGTCGAATTCACCGGCGCCGAGGCTACCGAGATCAAGAATCTCACCTTCTCTTCTTTCGATGTGGTTATCCCTGAGGGAGCCCTTCCTGGAAAGGTCAAGGTCATCACCGAGTCCGGTACAGGTCAGTCGGCCTTCATGTACAAGGATGACCGCGGAATGCTCTTCACCTTCGATGACGCTCGCGGCAACCACGGCTGGCACAACCAGACGATCACGACTGATGAGAATTCGTTCAGCGGCAACTATCTGCAGCTTTACAGCGATGGCGTAGTCCTCGCAGCTGACGGCACCGACTGGGCTGATACCGGATATCACTTCGAGTACTGGCCGGGCAACTGGAATTCTCCTGAGACTTTCGATGATCCTGACGGAGTGAAACTCAATGATGTCGTTGACTTCAGCGATTTCTCCAATATGACCATCAAGTTCGAGATGCGTATCCCTGCAGACCATCCTTGGACAGGTTGCCCTATGCAGATCTATTTCGCAAGCACCGATATGGTTACAATGAGCACCGGTAACAACACCTTCTTCCACGATGAGACCATTTCTCTTCCACGTGCGCTCTATATGCCTTGGAGCGAGACGGGTTCATTCGATACAGGCGGAAAATGGATTACCGTATCTCTTCCTGTCGCGACAGAGTTCGTATGGTACTGGGACGGAACCAAGGCTTCCGGTCAGCTCAAGACCGAGACCTTCGCCGGAATGGAGATATTCCTCGCAGCCGGTGCAGCCGGAGGAACCCCTTGCACCCCTATGGTTCAGATTGACAACATCAGGGCTGTCCCTGCTAAATAAGGAGGAAACAGATTATGAAAAAAATATTTAGACTTTCAGTATCAGCCATCTTCGCGGCCGCCCTGGCGACAATGACCGTCTCCTGCGGCACCGAGGAGCTTGACACGGCGCAGTACTCCGACAATCAGGTCAGGCTTGTCTCCTACGGGCCTAATCCTGTGATGAGAGGCGGAGCGCTCACTTTCATCGGCAGCAACCTCGACAAAATCGTCGAGGTCGATGTCCCGGGCGTCAGCCCTATCACGAACATCGAGGTGGTTTCATCAGGCGCCCAGAGCGAAATCCGGGTTATCCTTCCTGCCGAAGGACCGGAGGTCGGCACGTTGACCCTCAGGTCTTCCGAGGGCAAGACCTTCACCACCAAGACCGAACTTGAGTACACAGAGCCGATCGTGCTGGAGAGTTTCTCCACCAAAGAGACTCCGGCCTACCCTGGCGATGTGGTCGCTCTCAAGGGCGACTATATGAACCTCGTCAAGAGTGTCACCTTCGAAGGCGGTGAATCGGTAGCTGTCGAGAACATCGACCGTCACAACGCCACGGTTGTCATTCCTGCCACCGCCATCACCGGCAAGATCATCCTCTCCGACGAAGGTGAGATCGCCAATCTGATATATTCAGAGAACGACCTTCAGATCGGTGACCCGACCGTCACTTCGGTGAAGGCGGGTGCCTGGAAGCCTGGCGAGACCGCTACCGTCTCAGGCGCTCACCTTGAGATGATCAAGGCGATCAAGCTCGCAGGCGACGTAACAGTGGAAGAAATCGCAGTTTCCGAGGACGGCAAGAGTCTCACCTTCGTGATTCCTGCATTGGCGCAGAGCGGCGAGGTGAACGCAGTCAGCTACGCAGACAAGTCATTCAAGGCAGGCGAGGTCACAATGGTCGTTCCGACCAATCTTGTAGCGCCTTCTGATCCTGTCAAGGCGGGCAGCGAGATCAAGATTAGCGGTAAGGACCTCGACGTGGTTTCATCTGTGGACTTCACAAGCGCCGCAGGCCAGAGCTTCACCGTAGATGAGAAGGGCGCTTCTCTCATCGTCACAGTCCCTGCGACTGCTACCGATGGCGAGATTACTCTCAATATGGCAAACGGTGACAAGGTTACCGCTCCATATTCCCTCGTAAAGGCTGCAGTTACCGCGGTTTCTCCTGTGGAACTTATGGCGGGTGAGAAAATCACCGTCACCGGTACAGACCTTGACCTCATTTCTGCCGCCACCCTCGGCGGAAAGGATGTCGAGTACGCAGTGAATGACAAGGGTACAGAACTGGTCATCACCACCGTCAACACCTCTGTCTCCGGCAAGATCGTCCTCACTCAGGAGAACGGCGTGACCGTCGAACCGTCAGAGGAAATCAAGCTAAGCTACGATTCGTTCATCATCGTGAACGAGATGCCATCCCAGGCTCACATCGGCGAGATCGTAACCCTCAAGGGCGAGAACTTCCTGATGATCGAGAACATCTACATCGGCAATGCCAAGGTCACCTCCTACGGCATCCGCACCGACAACGAGATCTCCTTCGTCATGCCTTATAACAAGATCGGCACGTATCCTATGGTATTCAATCTTCTCAGCGGTGACAGCGAGACCTGTCCTTCTCAGATCGAGGTTCTTCTCGAGATCAACTACATCACAGCGTGGGAAGGCAATCTGCCTATCACCTGGGGAGATGGAGGACGTGTTATCGTTCCGGCTTCCAAGTTCGAAGGCGTCAGCGCAGGCACAAAGATGAGATTCCACTACATCTATGATGATGATGTATGGTGCCAGGCGCAGATCAACTACGGTGACTGGAGCGGTCTGGTGTTCTCTGAAATAGGATCCAATACGCTTGTTCCTGCCTGCGGCTGGTCCGGCAAGGGTAAGGTCGAAGCTTTCACCGAAGTGACTTTGACATCGGATATCCTGTCTGCGATCGAGTCCAAGAAGGGTGACTGTGAGAATGTCAAGGCGGCCGGTATCATTATCCAGGGTTCTGACATTACCTTCACCAAGATTGAAATCATTCAGGAAATCCCGCAGGAAAAAGTGATCTGGACAGGTTCGTTCGATTGTGGCAACTGGGGCGGCAACCAGGATCTCGCCTGGGGAGGCTTCGACTGGTCGACCATTCAGGCCGGACAGAAACTGATCTTCACCCTCACTCAGGATTCTTCACAGACCTGGTGGCAGCTTTCTCTGCGTCACGGTGACAGCTGGGGTGAACTTGCCGAAAAAGTGTTCGTCGAGATGACCGCCGGCCAGACCCGCGTGGAAGTTGAGATGACCCAGACCAACCTCGATGACCTCAAAGCCCACAACGGCCTTGTGATCACAGGTTGCAACTACACATTGACTCAGATAGCGGTTCTGTAGTGACTTTATTCCGGCGGCGGCTGACCCTGCCGCCGGGATCCGATTTCAAAAACATCTTTTACATCAATGAAAATGATGAATTTCAGAAGACAGGCAGCGGCATTCGCGGTGATGGCTGTCACCGTGGCGGCGACGTTCTCTTCCTGCGGAAAGGACGAACCCGAGCAGAATGAGGAGCCTGCGGCGGCGCCGGCCCTCGTGAGCTGCAGTCCTGAGAACGGGACTGAAGACCTCACTGGTACATCCCTCAAGGTTGTCTTCACATTCGACCAGAACGTGAAATGCCCGTCTTCGATGCACGGCAGGATCACCATCGACAATGCGGCGGTCATCGACAAGGTGGTGGCCTACAACACGGACGTGACCATCACGGTCTCCGGCCTTGCGGCCGGCCTGACATATTCACTGAACATCCCTGAAGGGGTGGTGAGCGGCTACAAGGACAACCCCGCCAAGGCGGTGTCGTTCTCTTTCTCGATGAAGGAGTCCGGGAAGGACTACGGGATGGATCCGGCCTCGTCGCTGACAAATCCGGCGGCCACTGAAAGGGCCAGGAAACTCTATGCTCTTCTGAAAGACAACTACGGCAAGAAGACCTTGAGCGGCTCGATGGGCGGGACCGCCTGGGAGACGGCATATTCAGACTGCGTGGCCTCGGCGGCCGGGACTTATCCCGCCATCGTCGGCTTCGACTATCTCTTCTTGAACTGGCCGGCGAAAGCCTGGAGCGGCTGCCCTGACTACGGTGACATCTCTCCTGTGAAGGCCGCCTGGGAGGCCGGGAACATCATCCAGATCGGCTGGCACTGGTGCGTGCCGTCGAAGGAAGGGGAGACCGACCTCAACAATTATTCCTACAACACCAAGCTGTTCGGGGTGGAGAACGCCCTTAAGGAAGGCTCCTGGCAGAACGCCATCATAAAGGAACAGATAAAGAAACTCGCCGGTTACCTCAAACTTCTGCAGGACGCGGACATCCCTGTCCTTTTCCGCCCTCTGCACGAGGCGGCGGGAGACTACACCTGGGGCGCGTGGTTCTGGTGGGGTTATGACGGTGCCGCCTCCTGCGTCAAACTCTGGAAATACCTCCGCGACGAGCTGCAGAACACCTACGGGCTTAACAACCTCATCTGGGTGTGGACGGTGCAGACCAAAACGGCCGGCGTCGTCAATGCGGAAAGCATAGAGAAAGCGAGGGAGTGGTATCCTGGCGATGAATATGTCGACATCGTCGGCGCCGACCTCTACGAGGCCAAAGGCACGACCCAGTCTGCCGCGTTCAGGTTCGTGAACAATTCCGTGAAGGGCAACAAGATCGTGGCCCTGAGCGAGTTCGGCAACCTTCTCGATTTCGATAAATGTTACACCGAGAACGCTCCGTGGGCTTATATGATGAACTGGTGCAACTTCGAGAACGGCACGCCTGTCCTCTACTGCAAGGGCAGCGACGGCAGTTATACCTGGAACAACACCGCCGAAGACTGGAAGAACGCCCTCTCCGGCAGACATATCCTTAACCGCAAAGACCTTCCGTCTCTTAAATGACCGTGACTATGGGAAGAACGATGAATATCCTAGCCGCGGCTCTCGCCGTTCTGGCCGGAGCCTTCTCCGTCTGCGGATGCGGGAACGACAAACCTCAGGAAGAAGAGGAACGCCAGGCCGTATTGTCCGTGAATCCGACTTCGATTTCCTTCACCGCTGAGGCCTCTTCGGCGGACCTTTCGGTGACGGCTTCCTCGAAGCCGAGCGCGGTGAGCAGCGAAACCTGGTGCAAGGCGTCTGCCGGTGCGTTTTCCGGCGGTGTCTGCAAGGTGACCGTGTCTGTGGAGGCCAACGTTTCCGCAGATGAAAGAACGGCCTCCATCTCGATTGTCTGCGGAGACTTGAAGGAGAAGGTCGCCGTGACCCAGGCCGGCGCCGTGGTCCCTGAACCGGAGGATTTCCTCGCCGAGGTGACTCCCGGTGACAACCTTGCCTGGACGATGGCCGGGAAGCTGGGACTCGGATGGAATCTGGGCAACCAGTTTGACTCGCACGACAACGGAGTGTCCGACGAGACCGCCTGGGGCAATTCAAAGGTCACGCAGGCCACTTTCGACGGCCTGAAGGCGAAGGGCTTCTCCTCCGTCCGCATCCCGGTCACGTGGATGGGTCACATAGGCGAGGCTCCTGACTACAAGATCGACAAGGCTTGGATGGACCGTGTGGCCGAGGTTGTCGGCTATGCCGGGAAGGCGGGTCTGAACACCATAATCAACGTCCATCACGACGGAGCCGACAGCAAGTACTGGCTGAACATCAAGAAGGCTGCGGCCTCGGCGGCTGATCGCGAGGCCATCACGGCCGAGTACAAGGCTGTCTGGAAACAGATAGCGGAGAAGTTCGCCGACCAGGGCGACTGGCTGATCTTCGAGGCCTACAACGAGATCCACGACGGAGGCTGGGGCTGGGGCGGCAACCTGACCGACAACGGAGTCCAGTACAAGATTCTCAACCAGTGGGCGCAGGAGTTCGTCTCCACTGTCAGGGCCACCGGCGGCAAGAACGCTGAACGCTATCTGGGCATCCCGGGCTATTGCTCCAATCCGGACCTTACGATAGCCAATCTGGTGCTTCCGTCCGATCCGGCGAAAGACCGTCTTATGGTGGCTGTCCACTGCTACGATCCTTACGACTACACCCTTGAGGCTAAATACGACGAATGGGGCCACACGGCCAAAAACAATGCCTGTCCGTCCGGAGAGGAGGACATCGTCAAGGTGATGGCGAAGTTGAAAGCCAAGTACATAGACAACGGCATCCCGGTCTATATGGGCGAGACGGGCTGCTCCAACCGGTCCACCGACAGGCAGATGAGATTCCAGGCTTACTACCTTGAGTTCTTCTACAAAGCCTGCAGGAACTACGGAATGGCTCCGTTCTACTGGGACAACGGCTCCGAGGCCGCCGGCAAAGAGTCAGGAGCGGTCATCAACCACTCGACCGGTGAATATGTCCGTGACGGCAAGACTCTTGTGGAGGCGATGAAAAGGGCTGTGTTCACCGAATCGGCGTCCTACACCCTGCGTTCCGTCTACGAGAGCGCCCCGACGAAATAATCAGATCAATGAATATGAAAGTGTGCATCACAAAATCCATCCTCGCCTTGACAGCTTCCCTGGCCCTCGCGGGCTGTGCTGGGAACAACGCTCCTTCACCGTCCGGGACACTGAAGGAGAGACTGCAGGCTGTGGCTGCCGATGGGAAGTTCGTCTATTTCCATCAGGATGACCTTGTCTACGGCCACACCTGGAAGGTTGAGGACGTGGACGGCGACGACCTCCAGCGTTCCGACGTGAAGTCCGTCTGCGGACAGTTTCCGGGCGGAGTAGGCTTCGACCTGGGCGGCATAGAACTCGGTGACACCGCCAATCTGGACGGTGTTCCGTTCGACCTGATGCGCAGGGCCGCCGTGACCCATTATGGGAGGGGAGGGCTTGTGACCTTCTCCTGGCATCCCCGCAATCCTCTGACCGGAGGAGACGCCTGGGACATCAGCAGCGACAAGGCCGTGGCCTCGGTGCTTGAAGGAGGAGAGAACCACGGGAAGTTTATGGACTGGCTTTCCAAGGCGGCCGATTTCCTCGGCTCGCTGAAGGACTCCGAAGGCGGACTGATTCCTGTCATATTCAGACCTTGGCACGAGAACCTCGGGTCCTGGTTCTGGTGGGGCGGCAAACTCTGTACCGCTGGCGAATATAAGGCATTGTATTCATTGACACATAGTTACCTCTCTGAGGAGAGGGGACTGACGAATCTTGTGTGGGCATATTCGCCGAACTCGGACCTGACAGAGGAGAGTTTCGACAGCCGCTACCCGGGAGATGACCTGGTGGACATCATCGGAGTCGACCACTATGACTATGCCGCCGCAGACTCCACCAAGACCGACGGGCAGCGCTTCGCCGAGGCCAATGACTATTATGTCAAGGTCCTGCGGTCCGACCTCGCCCTGCTCTCCGGCATCGCGGCACGGCGCGGCAAACTGCTGGCTCTTTGCGAAACCGGCTTCGAGGGCGTTCCTGACCCGTCGTGGTGGACGGATGTGCTTCTTGAGGGTGTGAAGGGCGCTCCGGTCTGCTATGTGCTGACCTGGAGGAACGCCTGGGACAAGCCGGGACATTTCTACGCTCCTTTCCCCGGCTCGGGCGACAGTGGGAATTTCAAGGAATTCTTCGGAAACGACAGAACCATATTCATTGAACAGGAATAAGATAGAGTAGAATTTTAAATATACAGAAATGGATTTTAACGAAAGGTTGAAGTGGCTTGAGGCCGAACACGAGAAGCTCATCACAAAGAAGAACGAGCCGGTGTATGTGAACGGGGTTTACGAGAGGTACAAGAATCCGGTGCTGACAGGGGCGCACGCTCCGCTTTTCTGGAGGTATGACCTTGACCCGCAGACCAATCCATTCCTTGAGGAAAGATTCGGCATCCACGCCGCCTTCAATTCGGGCGCGATCAGGTGGAACGGAAAATACGTACTCGCGGTGCGTGTCGAAGGCGCTGACAGAAAATCCTTCTTCGCTATAGCTGAAAGTCCGGACGGAGTCGACAATTTCAGGTTCTGGGACAGGCCGATAACGATGCCTGAATATGGCGAGCCGGCCACGAATGTCTATGACATGAGGCTCACGGCCCATCAGGACGGCTGGATCTACGGCTTGTTCTGCGTGGAGCGCAAGGATCCTGCGGCTCCGGCCGGCGACCTCTCTTCGGCCGTCGCCTGCGCCGGCATCGCGAGAACCAAGGACCTGGTCCACTGGGACAGGCTTCCTGACCTAAAGTCGGTCTCCCAGCAGAGGAATGTTGTCCTTCATCCAGAGTTCGTCGACGGCAAGTATGCCCTCTACACAAGGCCGCAGGACGGCTTTATCGACGCTGGCAACGGAGGCGGCATCGGCTGGTCTCTTGTCGATGACATCACCAACGCCGAGGTCAAGGAGGAGAAGATCATCAATCTCCGTCACTACCACACCATCAAGGAACTCAAGAACGGGGAAGGTCCTGCGCCGATCAAGACACCGAAGGGCTGGCTGCATCTGGCCCACGGCGTGAGAGGCTGCGCTTCCGGTCTGCGGTACGTGCTTTATCTCTACATGACCTCGCTTGAGGATCCTTCCAAGGTCATCGCCGACCCTGCGGGCTTCTTCATGGCTCCGGAAGGGGAGGAATTCGTGGGCGACGTGATGAACGTGCTGTTCACCAACGGCTGGATCGCCGACGAGGACGGCAAGGTCTTCATCTACTACGCTTCCTGCGACACGAGGATGCACGTGGCGACCTCCACGGTGGACCGCCTTGTGGACTACTGCTTCGGCACGGAGCCGGACGGATTCACGACAGGGGAGTCGGTGCGTAGGCTCAACAGGCTCATTGACAAGAATCTCAAGAAATAACCGCGATGGGAAAGATAAGGACAAGTTTCGGCGAGAAGGTGGGCTACGGCTTCGGGGACATGTCTTCCTCGATGTTCTGGAAGATATTCTCCTACTACCTGCCGTTCTTCTACAGCAACATTTTCGGACTGACCCTTGACCAGGTGGCCCTGCTCCTGGTCGTCACCAGGATCTGGGACGCCGTCTCGGACCCGATGATGGGTGTGCTGGCCGACAGGACCTCGACCAAGTGGGGCAAGTACCGCCCGTACCTGATGCTGATGGCCGTGCCGTTCGCCTTGAGCGGAATATTCCTGTTCTCGACTCCGGCCGCGACTCCGACCGTCAAACTTGTATGGGCCTATCTGACCTACATAATGATGATGACCGTCTACACGGGCATCAACGTGCCTTACGGGGCGATGCTCGGCGTGATGACGGACGATTCCGACACTAAGACCGTCCTGAGTTCCTACAGGATGTTCTTCGCCTACGGCGGCAGTTTCCTGGCACTTTTCTGCTGGGAGCCTCTCTGCAAGGTCCTCGGCGGCTATGACAGCCCGGCCGGCTGGCAGAACACGATGATCGTCATCGCGGCCTTCTGCCTCATCCTCTTCCTGCTCTGCTTCAGGATGACCAAAGAGAAACTGCACACGGTCAGCAAGGTGTCCGTGGGAAGCGACCTGAAGTCTCTTCTGAAGAACGCTCCGTGGTGGATCCTCATCGGCGCCGCCCTCTGCTCAAACCTCTTCAACACCGTCAGAGGCAGCACGGTGGCCTACTTCTTCAACGATGTCATCGGCCAGAACGTGCATCTGAACCTCGGCCCGCTGAGTTTCCTCTTCTACGCCGGCCTGTTCCTGTCGATAGGCGAAGTCTGCAATATGCTCGGAGTGGCTCTCGCCGTTCCGCTTTCCGAGAAACTCGGCAAGAAGACAACCTATATGCTTTCGTTCGCGGCTCTGATCGTGTTCAGCGCTATATTCTTCTATATTCCCGCAAACCAGTCCGGCTACCTTTGGATGATCGTGCTGCAGGTGGTCATCAGCATATTCACGGGTGTGATCTCTCCGCTTGTGTGGAGCATGTACGCCGATGTGAGCGATTTCGCCGAGAACCGCGACGGCACCGCTTCGACGGGGCTGATCTTCTCGTCCGCTTCGATGGCGCAGAAGTTCGGCGGGGCGTTCGGAGGTTTCGCCGTGATGTGGCTGCTCAACGCCTTCGGCTACAACACCGCCCAGGGTGCCGTGCAGACTCCCGAGGCTCTCAAGGGTCTCTGGCTCCTGATGAGCTGGATTCCTGCCGCTGTGGCCGCCCTGGCCGTGGTTGTGGTGTTCTTCTATCCTCTTACGAGAAAGAGGATGGAGGCCATCCAGGTCGAACTTGCCGCCAAGCGTTCGCAGGACGTGGACGCCGCTTCCAAGGAAGAGTCTGTCGAGGTCCTCGGCGGCTCCGGCTGCTGGAGCGGCCTGCCTAAGGCTATGCGCTGGGCCGCTGTCGTCATCGGCGCGATTCTCGCCGCCGAGCTGATGTTCATAATATTCAATTAATTCTATATCGGCGGACGAAGGCAGCGCTTCCGCCCGTCTGTTTATAAAAAAGGTATGATGGAATACGGTCATTTCGATGATGCCGCTAAGGAGTTCGTGATCACTGATCCCGCCACTCCGTGGCCTTGGATCAATTATCTTGGCACTGAAGATTTCTTTTCCCTCATTTCGGGGACCGCCGGAGGATATTCATTCTACAGGGACGCGAAGTTCCGCCGCCTGACCCGCTACCGCTACAACGGAGTGCCGATGGACGCAGGGGGAAGGTATTTCTACATCAATGACCGCGGAACCGTCTGGAGTCCGGGTTGGAAGCCGTGCAAGACTCCGCTGGATTTCTACGAGTGCAGGCACGGGATGGGTTACACCCGCATCACGGGCGAGAAGGACGGACTTCGCGTCAGCGAACTTTTCTTCGTGCCTATCGGCCACAACTGCGAGGTGCAGAAGGTGACCCTCGTGAACAAGAGCGCCGTCCGCAAGGAGTTCAAACTCTGGTCTTTCGTCGAATGGTGTCTCTGGAACGCCGGGACTGACATGGAGAATTTCCAGAGGAATCTGTCCACGGGAGAGGTTGAGGTCGAGGGCAGCGTTGTCTACCACAAGACCGAGTACCGCGAGCGCCGCAACCACTATGCTTTCTACGGAGTGAACGCCCACATCGACGGTTTCGACACCGACAGGGAGACTTTCATCGGGATGTACAACGGCTTCGACAGCCCGAAGGCTGTGGTCGAGGGCGTTTCAGGACAGTCGGTCGCCCACGGGTGGAGTCCTGTGGCCTCACATCGCATTGACGTGGCTCTCGAGCCGGGGGAGTCTAAGGACCTGGTCTTCGTGCTTGGTTACGCCGAGAACCCTGAAGGAATGAAATTCGTCAAGCCTACCGGCTACGAACTCAACTCCGGTTCCGGGGTGGTCAACAAGGAGGTCGCGAGGCGGACGATGGCGGCGTTCAGCACGGTCGCCAAGGTGGACCGGGCCTTCGCCGGCCTGAACAAGTACTGGGAAGGGCTGATGGGCAACTTCACCGTGTCATCCGGTGTGCCGGAACTCGACAGGATGGTCAACATCTGGAATCAGTACCAGTGTATGGTGACTTTCCTTATGAGCCGCAGCGCCAGCTTCTTCGAGAGCGGAATCGGCCGCGGGATGGGCTTCAGGGACTCCAACCAGGATCTTCTCGGAATAGTCCACCAGATTCCTGACCGCGCCCGTCAGAGAATCCTTGACATAGCCGCCACCCAGTTCCCGGACGGGAGCTGCTACCATCAGTACCAGCCGCTGACCAAGCGCGGCAACGACGGCATCGGGAGCGGTTTCAACGACGATCCGCTCTGGCTGGTTCTCGGCACTGTCGCCTACCTCAAGGAGACCGGCGACTTCTCGATTCTCGCCGAACAGGTGCCGTTCGACAATGTAGAGGGCAGCGAGAGGACCCTTCTCGACCATCTTTTCATCAGTTACACAAGGTTCGCCCACGAACTCGGCCCTCACGCTCTGCCGCTGATCGGTCGGGCCGACTGGAACGACTGCCTCAATCTCAACTGCTTCTCCACCGATCCGGACGAATCCTTCCAGACGACAGAGAACAAGACGGAGGGCAGCAAGGCCGAGTCGGTGATGATCGCCGGCCTGTATGTCGTGGCCGGCAGGGAGTTCTCCGGGATGCTGGCCTATCTTGAGGAACATCCTGAACTGCTGCCTGTCGGTGTCCTGCAGGAGGACGACCGCGGCCGTTCTTCGGCGGCGATAGCCCAGTGGGCCGACCGTATGGCTGAGTCAGTGGAGAAGTATGGCTGGGACGGGGAATGGTTCCTGCGGGCCTACGATTTCTTCGGCAGAAAGATCGGCTCGAAGGTAAGCGCCGAGGGCAAGATCTTCATCGAAAGCCAGGGCTGGTGCGCAATGGCTCGCATCGGAGCGGACAAGGGACTGTGCGACAAGGCTTTGGACTCTGTGAAAAAGTACCTTGACTGTCCTCACGGCATAGTGCTGAACAATCCTCCTTTCAGCCACTTCTACCCTGAATACGGCGAAATCTCCTCCTATCCGGAGGGCTACAAGGAGAATGCGGGAATATTCTGCCACAACAATCCGTGGGTGATCATCGGCGAGGCATTGGCGGGACGCGCGGATGACGCGTGGGACCATTACTGCAAGATCGCTCCGGCCTTCATCAAGGACCAGACCCTCCACAAGGTCGAGCCTTATGTCTATTGCCAGATGCTGGCCGGCAAGGATTCGGCCCGTCCGGGCGAGGGCAAGAACAGCTGGCTGACCGGCACCGCCGCTTGGAACTGGAACGCTGTCTCTGAATATCTTCTCGGCGTCCGCCCGCAGTTCGGCGGTCTGCTTGTCAAGCCTTGTCTGCCGGCCTCCATCAAGGAGTTCCGTGTCGTCCGCAGGTTCCGCGACGCCACCTACGACCTGACCGTCCGCAACTCGTGCTCCGGTCTTTCCCGCTTCATACCTTACACTCCCGGCGACCACCACCTGACCCTGGACCTGTAGGACTTCCCGTGCGTGGAATGCCCTGTCCTACGCACGGGGAGCCCCGGAATTGAGGTCCGTGCGTGGAAAGCCCTGTCCTACGCACGGGGAACCCCGGAATTGAGGTCCGTGCGTGGAATGCCCTGTCCTACGCACGGGTGACTTTGAGGATGTGGCGGAGGGTCTTGATCTGGGAGATGACCTTGTCAAGTTCCATGTTCGACGGGACGGAGATCCTCAGTGTGATCTCGTAGGTGCCGCCGCGGCGGTTCTCGCTGACGTTGAACGTGCGCAGCGAGGCCCTGAAATTGTTCACGATCTCGGTGATCTGGCCGATGACGGAGGATTCCATCTCGGCGACGATCTTGAGCGTGGACTGGAAACTGCCCCCTCCCGGAGTCTCGGCCCATTTGACTTTCTGAATCCTGTACGGATAGGCGCTGATGAGCCTGGCGGCGTTCGGACACGAGATTCTGTGGATCTTGATGCCTTCCGTCCTTGTCACGAACCCGAACACGTCATCGCCGAAGACAGGGTGGCAGCATTTCGACATCTTGTAGTCCAGCCCTTTGAGGTCTTTAGCGTTGATGACGAGGATGTCATCCGAGGAATGCCCTCCGCCGGTCCATCCGCTCCTCGCCTCGACCCTCTCCGCATCGGCCTCCTTGGCGGCTTCGATAGCCTCGGCAGCGAGCTTGTCCCGGTCAAGGATGTAGTTCTTGACATCGTTGACATCGATGGACTCGTCGGCGATGGCGGCATAGAACTCCTTCAGAGTCGAGTACCTGATCTTCTTAAGGTACTCGGCGACAACCTCGTCCGGCATCTCGAGCTTCCAGTTCTTGAGCCTCCTGTCCAGAAGTTCCTTGCCCTGGGCCGCTTTCTTGTATTCCTCCTCATTGAGTTCCTGCTTGATGCGGTTGCGGGCCTTGGAGGTCACGACATAGTTGAGCCAGTCGGACGACGGCTTCTGGTTCTTGGCGGACTTGATCTCCACCACGTCGCCGGTCTTGAGCTTCTCCCTGATGGACACCGCCTTCCCGTTGATGCGGCCTCCGGAGCAGCGGACTCCAAGCCCTGAATGAATATTGAAGGCGAAATCCAGCATCGTGGCTCCGGCCGGCAGGATCCTGAGCTCTCCTGAAGGAGTGAACACGAAGATCTCCTTGGAAGGCGGCTGCGGAAGATCCTCCGGGTCGGATTCCTGCGGATGCTCGAGGGCGTAGCGCACAGACACCAGCCATTTGTCCAGCTGGGCCTCGTGCTTGATGCCCTTGTAGGCCCAGTGCGAGGCCTGGCCGTTCTCCGCCTCGTCATCCATCCTCTTGGTCCTGATCTGCACTTCGATGTAGGCCCCTCTCCTGTTCTTGACGGTGATGTGGAGGGATTCGTAGCCGTTCGGCTTAGGATTGGTCACCCAGTCGCGGAGCCGTTTCGTGTCGGATTCATATTCCTCGGTCACATAGGAGAACACTTTCCAGCAGAGGTCCTTCTCCAGTCTGGAGTCTGGCTCGCAGTCGATTATGAACCGGATGGCGAACACATCGAAGACCGCTTCGAAAGGCACTTTCTGCTTCTGCATCTTTCTCCAGATCGAGTAGGCCGTCTTGGTCCTGATCTTCAACTTGTACTTGACCCCGGCGTCGGACAGTTTCTTCTTGAGCGGCTCGATGAACTCCTCCATCATCCTTTCCCTGTCACGCTCGGTGGCCTTCAGCTTGTTGGTGATCGCGCGGTACTGCTCCGGCTCTGCGAAACGGAAGTAGATGTCCTCCATCTCGCTCTTGATGTTGTAGAGTCCAAGTTGGTGTGCCAGAGGGATGTACAGCATCAGGGTCTCAAGGATCTTATTCTCCCTGGACGCTTTCGGGAACATCTCCAGATGGCGCATGACCTCCAGCCTGTCGGCGATCTTCAGCACGGTGACGCGCGGGTCGGTCGAGTACTGGACGATCAGCTTCTTGTAGCTCTCGGCCTCAAGCCTGGTGTCTTTCGGCTTGATGGTCGCGATCTTGTTCAGACCTTCCACCATAGTGTACACGTCTTTCGGGAAGCCGAGTCCGGAGAGGTCGGTCTCCGGATGCGTCCTTGTCGCTTCGTGCAGGAACACTGCTGCGACGCAGTCCGACGGCAGTCCGATCTCGTCGGCCGCTATCAGTGCCACATTCAGAGGATGCTCGATGAAAGGAGCTCCGTTGCCCCGCGTCTGGTCGGCCAGAGCCTCGGCGGCGATCGCATACGCCTTGTCCACAAGGGCCTGTCCGGCCTCGTCGTACTGCGGAAATCTTTGGTGGATTGTGTCCATAGCGTTCGATTTTAGTTCCTTCAAATATATTCATTTTATTCGGATTCTCACTATCGGCCTTCATTTTAAGTGACCTCCGCGGCTCTTTAAATTGTTTTTGCACCTGTTCTTTTATGAATATGCCGTCGTCCGCCGCCAGTCCTTTTCCCGGAGAGTCACCCGTTTCCCCGTTTTTTTGCTATCTTTGTCCCCGCCCCCGCGACCCTCCGCCGCCTCGGGGAAAAAAAGGAATCGTTTATGAACATCTTGAAAGTGGGAATGGTGCAGCAGAGCTGCTCCAAGGACATCAAGGCGAACATCGCCAGACTTACGGGACACATCCGCGAATGCGCCGCCAAAGGCGCGCGGCTGGTAGTGCTTCAGGAACTTCACAATTCCGTGTACTTCTGCCAGACCGAGGACGCTTCGCTCTGCGACCTGGCCGAGACCATTCCGGGGCCTTCCACTGAATATTTCGGCGGCCTCGCCCGTGAACTCGGCGTGGTGCTGGTCCTTTCCCTCTTCGAGAAACGCGCTCCGGGACTCTACCACAACACGGCCGTGGTCATCGAGAAAGACGGCACGATCGCCGGCAAGTACCGCAAGATGCACATCCCGGACGACCCTTGCTTCTACGAGAAGTTCTACTTCACGCCGGGCGACCTGGGCTTCAATCCGATAAAGACATCGGTCGGCACTCTCGGAGTGCTTGTCTGCTGGGACCAGTGGTATCCCGAGGCGGCAAGGCTGATGGCTCTCGGCGGGGCTCAGATCCTGATCTACCCTACAGCCATCGGCGGAGTCGGGACGGACTCGAAGGAGGAGCAGCAGACCCAGAGGCAGGCCTGGCAACTTGTCCAGAGGGGACATTCGGTCGCCAACGGTCTGCCGGTCGTCACAGTCAACCGAGTAGGCCACGAGGAAGACCCTTCCGGAGCCACCATTGGTCTTGATTTCTGGGGATATTCATTCGCCACCGGGCCGCAGGGAGAGATCCTCGCCCAGTTCGACACCGCCGAGGAGGGGGTCAAGGTCGTGGACATCGACATCGACCGCACTGAATATGTCCGCCGCGGCTGGCCGTTCCTCCGTGACCGCCGCATCGACGCCTACCCTCCGATCCTTAAGCGTTATGGAAAGTAGGGGGTTCACGCAGGCGGAACTTTAATCGTAAATTATAACCTCTCAGATCAATTTATGTTTCGCATATGCGAAACACCTTATTTCCCGTCACGATAGTGACGGAGCAAGTCCCCTTCCCGAGGAAGGGGATTTAGGGAAAGGGTAACGTGAGATGTTCTTTTCTCGTGCGATACCCTTTGAACGTGAGATAAGGTTCTTTACCACATGCATTTAGGTACTTGCGAAAGTTGAATCTACAATCGCACTTTTTAGGTATATCCATAGATTCTGAAGGGGTGAAAATCATCATTTATTGGGATGGAAGAAGATTCCGTTTTTATTGCTATTAAGGAATATTAATTCTAACTTTGTCGAATGCGAATTTGACAAAGTTAATTTTTATTCAGTATTTTTTATGAAAACGGAAAACTTCGCCGGCCTTTCAACCCGGCATAAGGTTTTCTTGGCCCTTGGAATCTGCGCCCTTCTGTCCATCCCCGGACCCGGGAACACCGTGTCGGCGCAGGTGAACTCCAAAACCGCCGCTTCCGCTGCGAAAACGAAGATCACTGTAGCAGGAACGGTCAAGGACGCCGATGGTGAGCCGCTGGCAGGCGCCTACATCGTGGTGAAAGGGCTGAAGAATGAAGGTACATCCACGGATGTAGAAGGAAGGTACACGATCACGTTCGACAAACCGGCCAAAGGTCCGGCGACGCTGGTCTTCTCGTTCATCGGGATGGAGTCCCAGGAACGCACCGTGTCCGCCAGCACAACCGTGAACATCTCCCTCAAGGAGGACGGCCAGCTGGACGCGGTGGTTGTCAACGGATTCTACTCCCAGCCGAAAGAGACGTTCACCGGCTCCGCCACCACCA
>CAVEYE010000132.1:0-2861 GCA_963619595.1 bacterium
CTGAAGCGGTCGATGGGGTTCATCGTGCCGGCGGGGAACAAGATAAAACTGAACAATCTTGACGCGGCGCTCAGTTCTCTTGACACGCCTACCTTCCTCCGGGTAATACTTTCGCGGTACAACCTCTCGTCGGACGCGGTGCCTTACGATGCCTTCCTGCTACTGAAAATCTCTGACAGCCAGGTGCTCAACGATTCCAGCGCACTGGAGAACTACACGAACTTCCTGTGCATCGACCTTTCGGCGGATGTGAAGAAGCGCATCTTCGAATTCATCTCGCAGTTCGACGAGCAGGACCATCTGATCTCCTACGAAGGCTACTACAAGTTCATCTACGACTACCTCAGTGCGGAGTCGAAATCGGTGAATCCGGTCAGGCTGGAGGACGGCTATCAGTTCTTCGCCGGGGACACGGCAGTAAGGCGGATCACGTTCGAGTCCTCTCCCCAGGCTCGGACCTTCTACCTGCTCCTGCTGTTCTACGGCCCGTACGGTGTCAGCCAGACCACTTTCAACGAGGCCATCGCCATCCTTGAACCGATGGATGTGAATGAATATGCAGTCTCAGGCTCTTTCGACTATCCTGCGTTCAGGTCCCGCTTCCTAAAGATGGGAGGTGAGGCGGCGAGGCTTATCGTCAACACGATGGAGATCTACCGTTCAATCTCGACCAAGGATGACGGAAGCCGGGATTTCATCAGATATGTGACCAGCATCCTGAGGCACAGGAGTTCGCTGAAGAACTACATCAACAAAGGTTTCCGGGGCTGTGAGATTCTCGCCAACCCCGAGCGGTTCGAGGTTCTGTACGATTCCGCTCTGAAAGCATATTCAGTGAAGGCTGCCTTGTCGGATTTCCGCGTCAGCGAGGGCGGTGGTCTTGTTCCGCTGGAAGATTCCGCTCTCTGGTCAGACCTTGAATAATCCAAACGGTTGGATTATAAGTAGGTGTGAGGAATATTCAAGTTATTTTTGCGTAAAAGAGATTGTAGCGCTATGGGGCAGATCAAGAATAACTTCAATAAAGATTGTCTTGCGGCGGATTCCCGCGCCGTGCTGGACGGGGCCGGCAAGAACATCATACCGGAGCCTGAAAGGGAATCGCTGTTCAAACTGTTTCTGGAAAAATTCAAGGACCCTATAGTCACGATCCTGATAGTGGTCCTGTTCCTCTCGCTCGCCATTTCCGCCTACGAGATCATATTCCTTGGAAGGAGCGCATCCTGCCTGATCGAATCGGTGGGCATCGCTCTCGCCATTCTGCTTTCCACCGGCATCGCCTTCATCTTCGAGGTGCGGGCTGAGCGGGAGTTCAAGATTCTCAACAAGGTCAAGGACGAGCGCAAGGTCAAGGTCCTGAGGTGGAGGACTGCCGACAGCGCCGGCAAAGGCCGTCCGGGCATATTCGAAATCAAGAGGTCCGATGTCGTGGTGGGAGACATAGTCTATCTTGAAAGCGGGGATGAGGTCCCTGCGGACGGCTATCTGGTGAAGGCGACCACTTTGAGGGTGGACGAGTCCGCGTTCACCGGTGAACTTTTCACGACGAAGACTCTTGTCCCGGATGAAAATTCACACGAAGAGGCGTATCCGAAGAACTTCCTGATCCGGGGCACCACAGTGATCGAGGGAAACGCCGTCTACAAGATTTCCGCCGTGGGTGTGGACACCGAGGAGGGCAAGGGCGCGAAGATCCTTCAGGAGGAACAGACCGTGGAAACCCCTCTGAATCAGCAGTTAGGAAATCTGGCGACCTGGATCACCCGTGCCAGCTACATCATCGCGGCTCTCATCGTCGCGGGTCGCACCGTGCTGTTTTTCGCCACAGGTCACGGAGGTGACAA
This sequence comes from bacterium, assembly GCA_963619595.1. Taxonomy (GTDB): domain Bacteria; phylum Bacteroidota; class Bacteroidia; order Bacteroidales; family UBA932; genus Cryptobacteroides. The sequence goes on from CAVEYE010000132.1 coordinate 1,845, forward strand.
TTTCAACGCCATCGAGTTCATAGAACTGTGCCTGGGGTCGGTTATGCTCGCCGTCACGCTGATAGTCGTGGCCGTGCCGGAGGGACTTCCGATGAGCGTGACGATAAGCCTTGCGCTGAGTATGCGGAAGATGCTCAAGGAGAAGAACCTGGTGCGAAAACTGCACGCCTGCGAGACTCTGGGGGCTGCGACCGTGATCTGCACAGACAAGACCGGCACGTTGACTCAGAACAAGATGCAGGTGGTCCGGCACGATTTCTACGAGGTCGACCTCGACTTCTTTACCGAGTGCGTGTCCGTCAACTCCACGGCTGAACTTTCTGTGCGTGAGGATGATGGAGATTTCAAGATAGTCGGCAATCCGACCGAGGGGGCTATTCTCCGCTGGCTGGTTTCCGAAGAGGGGAAGGACTACAGGCCGTACCGTGATTCTTTGACGGTTCTGTCCCAGCGGACTTTCACGCCGGAAAGCAAGTATATGGAGACAACGGCCCGCAATGAAGAGAGCGGCCGTGTCATAAGATACATCAAGGGTGCGCCTGAAGTTGTGCTAGGGATGTCGGACACTGTTCCCGGAGGAAGAAGCAAGCAGGATGTGCTTGAAGAACTTTCGGAATATCAGAGCCTTGGAATGCGGACCCTTGGCTTCGCCTATCAAGTGGTGGAGGAAGGCGCGGCGACTCCTGTCGTTTACATCGGCCACGTCGGAATCGCCGACCCTGTAAGGGAGGATGTCAAGGATGCGATAGCGGTGTGCAAGGACCAGGCGGGAGTCCGCGTGATAATGGTCACGGGTGATGTCTCCCTCACGGCGAACGAAATAGCGCGCGAGGTGGGAATATTGAAGGATGGCGAGTCCGCTGTGACGGTCACGGGGGCTGAATTCGCCGCTATGTCGGACGAGAAATTGAAGTCGGATGTCCTGCCGTCTCTTAACGTGCTTTCAAGGGCGCGTCCTGAAGACAAGGCCCGTCTTGTGACTCTCCTGCAGGAGATGGGACACGTGGTGGCGGTGAC
>CAVEYE010000133.1:0-41488 GCA_963619595.1 bacterium
TCCTCGTCCTCGATGCAGTCCTCGGCGTTGCTGTAGATTTTCCCTTCGTCCACTTCTCTGCTTGATCTATTCTGTCTGTGATGTCTCCAGTCCGAGGTACAGGGTCACGTCCGAACCCATCAGGGTCGGATGGCCGCTCGGCTCAGGGGACTGTCTCTTTACGCTGGCGTTGAGCGAATCGCTGTAGTTCTTTACCGTCTTGTCGAAGTGTAGACGGCTGATGTTCAGCGAATTGTCGTGGACGGCATCCACGGCCCTGAGGTACTTCAGCCCCTTGACGTTCGGGATGTAGGTGAGATTGTCCTCCGGATTGAGTCCGACCTCGAGGTCGATCTCCGAGCCGGTCTCGATCAGCCGTCCAGGCCTGATCTCCCTGTTTCTGTAGATCTGCCTGAGAACGTTGTTGGTGGCTATGTCGTTGACATAGATGAGTTTGCCGAGCGCGAGACCTTTTGAATTCAGTTCGGCTTTGGCCTGTCTCATCGAGTAGCCGACAAGGTTCGGCATGCTGACCTTCTTGGCGTTTTTGGCATTGATGGTGAGCAGGATCCTGCGGCCTTTCTTGACCATCGAGCCGGCTTTAGGGTTCTGGCTGTACACAGCCCCCTTCTCCATCTTGCGGACGAAGATGGAATCGATGACCTCGGTGCGGAGACCGGCGGCCGAAGCGGCGTGCGTGGCCTCGGTCTCTGACAGGCTCGTGAAATCCGGCACCTCGATCATCTTGCCGTGGTTCGTTATGCTGTTCAGAAGAAACGCGCTAGCGCCGATCAGCACGGCGAACATCAGAATGGCCAGCAGTATGTTTTTGACAATCCAGTTGCCAAGGAAACTCCCGCCTTTTTGTCTATCTTCTTTCTCTTCCATATTCATGAATTATTTAACTTCTGTGGAAAACCAGGTCATACCCTCCCTCGCCGAGCAGAGCGATGCCTATGATGATTATGATTATGCCCGCTATGCGGTTGAGCCAGAGTATCGACCTCATGTTGAACGCTTTGCGGCAGCTGCTGAAGAACCAGGAGAAGAAGAACCAGTAGGTCATCGACCCGGCGGCGACCGCAAGGATGAGAGGCAGCACCCGGAAACTTCTGTCGCCCACGTCCACCTGGAAGAAGGCGAACAGGGCCATCATCACGAAGATCGCTCCGGGATTGGAGGCCGCGGTGGCTATGGCCTGGAGGAAGTCCTTGACGGAGGCCCCGCGTTCCAGCGTGTCCCCCGGCTCCATCTTCCTGAACGGGTCCTTGAAGGCCATCGAATAGCCCAGAAACGCCAGCACGACTCCACCTATGAGGAATATGAACGATTCGTAGGTGTGGATGAAATTCTGTGCGAAGGCCAGTGCGAAGATCGAGATGACTGCGTAGGTCGTGTCGATGACGGTGGCCCCGAGACCTGTCGTGAAGCCAGCCTTGTGGCCGTAGCAGAGCGATTTCTGAAGCACAAGAATCGCCACCGGCCCGAGCGGCGCCGATGCGCAGATGCCTATTGAATATGCTTTCAGAATCTCGGGGAGCATAGGCTCGTGAGGCTATTTCGCCCTCATGAAGATCTGCACAGGGCAGCCGTTGAGGTCGAAATGCTCCCTCAGCTTGTTCTCGAGGAATCTCTTGTAAGGTTCCTTGACGTACTGCGGCAGATTGCAGAAGAAGGCGAATGACGGGAAGCTGGTAGGCAGCTGGGTGATGTACTTGATCTTCACGTACTTGCCCTTCCACGCAGGTGGCGGGTAGTTCTCGATCTCCGGCAGCAGGGCCTCGTTCAGCCTTGCCGTTGAGAGTTTTCTGGAGTAGTTGTCGTACACCCTTCTGGCGGCGTCGAGTACATCCATGATCCTCTGCTTGTTCACTACCGATGTGAATATGATAGGCACGTCGTCGAAAGGAGCGATCCTGCGGCGGAGCGAGGCTTCATATTCCTTCATCGTGTTGCTGTCCTTGATGAAGAGGTCCCATTTGTTGACGACAAGCACGCAGCCCTTGCGGTTGCGGACGATCAGGTTGAAGATGCTCATGTCCTGGGCCTCCATCCCGGTGTTGGCGTCGATCATCAGGATGCAGACGTCCGAATTCTCGATCGCGCGGATCGAACGCATCACCGAGTAGAACTCAAGGTCCTCGTTGACCTTGGTCTTGCGGCGCATTCCGGCCGTGTCCACAAGCATGAAATTGTGGCCGAATTTGTTGTAGTGTGTCGAGATCGAGTCCCTCGTGGTGCCGGCCACAGGAGTGACGATGTTCCTTTCCTCGCCGAGAAGGGCGTTGGTGAGGGATGACTTGCCCACGTTAGGCTTGCCCACGATGGTGATGTGAGGCAGAGCCGGGTCGTCGTCCTCCTTGCGCGGCTTCTCAGGAGGCAGAGTCCTGATGACCTCGTCCAGAAGGTCTCCGGTGCCGCTTCCGTTGGCGGCCGAGATGGCCCAGATCTCTCCCAGTCCGAGGGAGTAGAACTGGTAGGCGTCGAACATCTTGTCTCCGGAGTCCACCTTGTTCACGCAGAGCGTCACAGGCTTGCCGCTGCGGCGGAGGATGTCGGCTATCTCGGCGTCGTAGTCCGTGATGCCGGCCGCCGCCTCCACCATGAAGATGATGGCGTCAGCCTCTTCGATGGCGATCACCACCTGCCGGCGGATCGCCTCTTCGAACACATCGTCGGAGTTGGTCGTCCAACCGCCCGTGTCCACTACAGAGAATTCGTTCCCGCACCATTCACACTTGCCGTAGTGGCGGTCTCTTGTCACACCGGCTGTCTCGTCGACAATCGCCTGCCGCATTCCGACAAGCCTGTTGAAGAGGGTCGATTTGCCGACATTCGGTCGGCCTACTATGGCTACCAGATTCATTGTTTTAACTTTTTACCGTTAGTCTTTTCCGCACTGTCTTCCGTCAGCGCCGGCTTCTTCTTTCCTGCTTCTGGACTCGATGTCGTAGAGTCCGCAGCCTATGCAGGAGTCGCTGAACTCGCCGGAGCAGGCTCCGTTCTTCTGAGGCTTCTTCTGTGAGAAGATCTCCTCATCCTGCTCCCTCATACACTTGATCCCAAGTCTGCGCATGTTCTCGTTGCGGCTGATCTCCGTCTCCGGAAACTTGCCGTTCTTGCGGAATATGATGTTGAAACACATCCCGAACACTCCTATCGCAAGGATGACGAAAGCGGCTATGAGGGTTTGCAGCATTATTATACTCCTTTATGGGAAAATTCTTTCCGCCGTAGCGGATTTTTTCTTTGTCCGCGCCTTGGCCTAGAAAATGAATTCCGTGCTGATCGGCTCGTAGTTGTACACCTTGCGGATCACCGAGGCGAAGGTCCCGGCCATCGAGACGACCTTGATCTTGCTTGTGTCCACCCCGCTCTTGAGAGGAATCGTGTCGGTAACGAACACCTCTTTCAGGCAGGAATTGTTGATCCTGTCGTAGGCCGGGCCGGAAAGCACGGCGTGTGTGGCGCAGGCTCTGACGCTGGCTGCTCCCTTGCCCATCAGCACCTCGGCGGCCTTCACGAGGGTGCCGGCCGTGTCGATGAGGTCGTCCACGATCACGATGTTCTTGCCCTCGACGTCACCGATGGCGGTGATGGAGGCCACCACGTTGGCCCTTTCCCTGGACTTGTGGCAGATGATGACAGGGCAGGCGAGTTCCTTGGCGTAGGCGTTGGCCCTCTTGGCTCCGCCCATGTCAGGGGCGGCTATGGCAAGGTTCTCGATGTTCAGCGACCTGAGGTAAGGGATGAACACCTTGCTGGCGTAGATGTGGTCCACAGGCTTGTCGAAGAATCCCTGGATCTGGTCGGCGTGGAGGTCGCAGGTCATGATGCGGTCGACTCCGGCGGCGGTCAGAAGGTTGGCCACCAGTTTGGCACCGATCGAGACGCGCGGCTTGTCCTTGCGGTCCTGCCTGGCCCAGCCGAAGTACGGCATCACGGCGATGACCTTGTCGGCGGAAGCTCTCTTGGCCGCGTCGATGGTCAGAAGAAGCTCCATCAGGTTCTCTGTCGGAGGGAAAGTAGACTGCAGGATGAACACGGTCGCGCCCCTGACGCTGTCCGTGAAGGAAGGAACGAACTCGCCGTCGCTGAAACTGGTCACCTCGGACTCTCCAAGATGATAGCTCTCCCCGTTTTCGGCTCCGATCTTGTTCAACTCGTCGACAACTTTGCAAGCAAAGTCTTTCGAGGCCCTGCAAGCAAACAATTCCATTCTGTGTTCGATGTACATTGCGCTATGCTAAATTTATGTATTTTTCTATGTAGTCGAGGATTTCCTGCCTTCCCGCGCCCGTCTCGGCGCTCGAGGCGAACATCGGCGGCAGCTCTTCCCAATCCTCCGAAAGGATGGCCTTGTCCTTCTCGATCTGCGCCTTCAGCGCGTTCGGACCGAGCTTGTCACCTTTCGTGAATATGATCGCGAACGGTATCCCGTTCTCTCCGAGTCTCGCGATGAATTCCCTGTCGATCTTCGTGATGTCGTACCTTGAGTCGACCAGCACGAAGAGGACCACCAGCTCCTCGGATTTCACGATGTAGTCGTTGATCATCTTCCTCAGTTCTTCCCTGCCTTCCTTGGAAATCTTCGCGAAGCCGTAGCCCGGAAGGTCCACAAGGTACCAGGTGTCATTGATCTGAAAGTGGTTGATGAGTTTGGTCTTCCCCGGAGTCGAGGAGGTCTTCGCCAGCTTCCGGTTGGCGCACAACATATTGATCAGCGATGATTTGCCGACGTTGGAGCGTCCTATAAACGCGAACTCAGGCAGTCTGCGGGATGGCTTTTGGCTTACTCGGGTGCAGCTGCCTGCGAATTTTGCTTCGGTGATTGTCATCTTTTCTTTCCCCCTCTGGAATTCTTTGACAAAGATAGTGGATTTTTGTTAAATTTGTAGGGTATCGCGGATGTTATTATGGAAAAGAAGTACATAGACCTTTTCACCTTGCAGGCCCGTCTGAAGGATGTCGTGGAAGGCACCTTCCCGCAGGCACTGTGGGTGAAGGCTGAAATCAGCAGTCTGAACCACAAGCAGAACGGACATTGCTACCTTGAACTCTCCCAGAGCGACGGAGGGTCGGTCATGGCCAAGGCTCGGGCGACCATCTGGTCGTTCCGCTGGAACATGGTCGAAAGCCGTTTCAGAAAGGTCACGGGTTCGACGCTGGCCGCAGGGATGGAGATCCTCGCCAGCGTGCAGGTGACCTACCACGTCCTCTACGGTTTTTCGTTGAATATCCTGGACGTGGATCCGGACTTCACCCTCGGGGCCAACGAAAGACGCAGGCAGGAGACGATAGACCGCCTCAAGGCCGAAGGCCTGCTGGACCTGCAGAAACATCTGCGGCTCTGTGACCTGCCATATTCACTGGCGGTCATCTCCGCTCCCGGGGCGGCAGGCTTCGGGGACTTCTGCAACCATCTGAACGGCAATGAATATGGTTTCGTGTTCTCTGTCAAACTTTTCGAGGCCTTGATGCAGGGCGAGGGGGCTCCCGCCTCGATCGCCGCGGCTCTCGGGCAGGTCACGGCCTCGCCCGGGCGTTACGACGCCGTGCTGATCCTGAGGGGCGGCGGGGCCGACCTTGACCTCGTCTGCTTCGACGACTACGGCCTCGCGGCCGCCATAGCCCGCTGTCCGGTGCCGGTCTTCACGGCGATCGGCCACGACAAGGACCACCACGTCGCCGACATGGTGGCCAACACCTATGTCAAGACTCCGACTGCCCTCGCCGACCTGTTCCTCGGTCTCTACATCGCTCAGGACCAGTACCTTGTGAAGATGTCTTCAAGGTTGACGATGTTGTTCAACAACAGGTTGTCGGCGATGGAGTCCAGACTGGACCTCATCCGGTCGAGGATCCTGGCCCAGACGGAGTCCCGGCTCTCGAGGGCTGAAAGCAAGGTAGACAACCTCGCTTTGACCGTGTCCGGGGCGGCTTCTGGAAGGCTGTCGGCCCAGGAGCACCGTCTGGACAGACTGCAGGACAGGTCCGCCCATGCGGCCGGAATGAGTCTGCTCAAGGCGGAGTCGGCCGTGGACAGGGTCGGGCAGAAGATCAGAGGCAGAGCCGCCGCGGCGATTTCGGTAGCCGCGTCCTACCTTATGAATATGGAGACGAAGATCTCGGCGGTGGATCCGAGGAACATCCTCCGCAAAGGCTTTGTGCTGGCTCTTGATTCCGGGGGAGTGAAGATGGATTCGGCCGCATCGGCCAGGGTGGGGGACAGCGTGAGGATGATGTTCGCCGACGGCACGGTCAGGTGCGGAGTCTTCGGGGTCGACCTCAAGGACAACGTGTCCGATGCCGAAGACCTGTCTTCCGTCACGGAAGTGAAAACAGCTTAGTAATTTAGAATTTTAACTTTCGCAAGTAACTAAATGCGTGTGACAAAGTACCTTATCTCACATTCGAAGGGTATCGCACGAGAAAAAATCATCTCACGTTACCCTTCCCCTAAGTCCCCTTCCTCGGGAAGGGGATGTGCTCCGTCACTGCCGTGACGGGAAATAAGGTGTTTCGCACATGCGAAACTTAATTTACAATTTTAAATTCAATGAATATGTCAGAAGAGAGATTCGATTACACTGACGCTGTCGCGGAATTGGAGCGGATAGCCGCGAAGATGGAAGACCCGGCCACGAGCCTTGACGACATCGGGGCTTTGGTCAAGCGTTCCAAGGAACTCATCGCCGCCTGCCGCGCCTATCTGCGCACGGTCAGGGAGTCCATCGAGGACGACGGCAAGGAGTGAGAACCTGCCGGCCAGACTGTCTGCGGAAGTCGACCTTATGCCCTCTTAGTCGATGGTGAAGGCTTCGATCTCCTTGTTCAGGGTGTCGAGAATCTCCAGCTTCGTGTTCAGAAGGTCGTCCGAGATGTCCACTTTGTAGTAGTGCGGGTTGATGAGCCTCCTTTCCGACGGACTGAAATGTGACAGGGTGCTGTTGTAGAAAGCCCTCTTTTCCTGCAGGGTATGGCTTTCGGCGCACCTTTCGCCTTCTTTGATGACCTGATGCTGGAGCGTTCTCCAGGAATATTCACCGGACTGGAAGATCTTGTACTTGTACCTGTCGTTCTCGTCGTAGATGGTGAAGGTCTCCCCGTCTTCGATTCTCTTTGAAAGGGTGTCTCCGCGCAGGCAGGTCACGTCGGCTTTGTAGATTTCTCCCTGGTCGGGATCCTTTTTGGTGATCCTGTAGGTGATCTGGAAGCCCGGGTTGATCAGCTTTATCCTGTCTTCGGAACGCTTCAGGACGGGTTTCCCGTCGATCTGCACCAGTTTGTACACGTTGCCGAAACAAGGCGCGGCCTTGCTTGTGGCGATGGCGTCGCCGACTCCGTAGGAATCGATCGCCGCGCCCTGGCGCTCGAGGTCCGAGATAAGATATTCATCAAGAGAGTTGGTCGCGAAGATTTTGCATCCTGTAAGTCCGTGGTTGTCAAGGATCCTGCGGACTTTGACGGAAAGGTAGGCGAGGTCGCCGCTGTCCAGGCGGATGCCGTAGCCGTAAGGGTAACTGTCATCGATGCCGCACTCTTTGAACGAGCGGATGGCGTTGAGGACTCCGCACTTGAGTGTGTCGTAGGTGTCGATCAGCAGGATCAGGTTCTCGCCTTTGTGGGTGTTGATGTAGTCCACGAAGGCCTTGTGTTCTCCTTCGACGGTGCTGCCGTAGGATGTGACGAAACTGTGGGCCATCGTGCCTGTGGACGGCACTCCGTTCAGGACTCCGGTCAGAATGTTGGATGTGCTGGCGCAGCCGGCGATGATCGCGGCTTTAGCCCCGTAGGTCGCCGCCCAAGGGCCGTGCGCCCTGCGTGAGCCGAACTCGCTGACCGGCCGGTTAGTGCTGCGGCAGACCCTGGAGGCCTTCGTGGCCACGGCCATCTGGTGGTTCATTATGCAGAGAAGCGGGGTCTCAAGCACCTGGGCCTCGATCAGCGGAGCCTTCACGGTGATGACAGGCTGGTTCGGGAAGATGATCTCTCCTTCGCGCGCCGCGTAGACATCGCCGGTGAACTTCATCGTGGAGAGGTACTTGCGGAACTCGGCGTAATCTTCGCCCGGCAGGAACTTTTCGTAGAACTCCGGCTTGGCCTTGCCCAGATTGCGGATGCACTCGATGGCCTCCTCAACTCCGCTGACCACGGCCCAGTTGTTGTTCTCCGGAGCCTTCCTGTAGAACAGGTTGAACACGGCGATGGAGTCCTTTTTGCCTGTCTCGAAGAATGATTTGCCCATCGTGTACTGGTACTTGTCTGAGCAATAGGCGAAATCCTTGATTTCCAGTTCGTTGTCTGCTTTCATAACTGTCTTTTTTATGAGTTGATCCGTGGTGTCCGTCCTTCACCGGAGCGCCGCTTATTGTTTGATTTTCTTTTATTTCCCGTCACGTCAGTGACGGGGCAAGTCCCTCCCCCGAGGGGAGGGATTCAGGGAGGGGGTAACGTGAAGTGATATTCATTGGCGATGCTCTTCAAACGTGTGATAAGGTATTTTGTCACAAGCATTTTACTATTTGCGAAAGATGAGCCGATGAATATCCTCCTTCGGCGAGGATCATTCCGAGAATGTGCCTGGCGGACGCGTCGTCGCCGGAGCAATGCAGTTCGATGTCCAAGGCAGCCGACGGCGCGCCACCGGTCGGCAGACCTTCCTCCTTCATCACGTCCACAAGATGTCTGGCCACGGCCGGGGCGGGGTCTATCACCTGCACATCCGGACCGGCTATTCTTTGGATGACATTCCTGAGGAACGGATAGTGCGTGCATCCCAGCACGATCCTGTCGGCCCCGGCCTCGAGCAGGGGAGCGAGGCTTTCCCTCACCGTCCGCTCAGCCTGAGGCCCGTCGAGGATCCCGTTCTCCACGAGTTCGACGAAGCCCTGTCCCACATGCTCGACAATCTTGACGTTGTCCTCGTAGATCCCTTTGGTTGTCAGGTACTTCGAGCCTTTGAGAGTACCTGCGGTGGCGAGCACTCCTATCACCCCGGTCCTGGAACTCAGAGCGGCCGGTTTCACAGCCGGCTCCATTCCGATGAATCTGACGGGATATTCATTTCTCAATGTGGAGATCGCCGCCGCCGTCGCGGTGTTGCAGGCCACGACGATGATTCCGGCTCCGCGCGAGAGGAGATATTCAGTGATCCTTCTGCCGCGGTCGATGATGAATCCGGGCGTTTTTTCTCCGTAGGGGCAGTTGGCGTTGTCCGCGAAGTAGACATAGCTTTCCTGCGGAAGGAGTCTTACCACCTCCCGCAGCACGGACAGCCCTCCGCTGCCAGAGTCGAACATTCCGATCATCGTCCGTTTAATAATTCAGAATGCAAATATACAAATATTCTGACTGTGTTTTCTATGCAAACGTTTCGCCATGGTAGATACGAATGCGGGAGAAATTAGTTAACTTTGCAAGATGTTAATTTAAAATGGAGAGCAGATGATACTCAAAGATCAGATCGAAGCTCTGCATCAGCGGTTGGAGACGTTGGGGAGGTGTCTTTGACATCGACGCCAAACGCGGACAGGTAGCCGCATTGCAGAAAAAGACGGAGTCCCCGGACTTCTGGAACGACCCTAAGGCCGCAGAGGCCTTTATGAAGAATCTCAACGGCGTAAAGTCCTGGGTTACAGGATATGACAAGGCCTTCACGGAAGTCGAGGACCTTGATGTCCTGTACGATTTCGCCAGGGAAAGTCTCGGCGGAAGCACGGACGAGACCGTCACCACGGCGGAGACGCAGGAACTCGAGCAGGCATATTCATCGGCCGTCGAGGATGTGGAGGCGCTGGAGCTCAGGAATATGCTGGGCGCGGAAGGCGACAGCCTCGGAGCCGTGCTGACGATCAATTCCGGAGCCGGCGGCACCGAAGCGAACGACTGGAGCGCGATGCTGATGAGAATGTACCTGCGCTGGGGTGAAAGGAACGGCTACAAGATGACGGTCACCGACTTGCTGGACGGCGACGAGGCCGGCATCAAGTCCGCCACGATCCAGGTCGAGGGCGACTACGCCTACGGCTACCTCAAGGCCGAGAACGGAGTGCACAGACTCGTGCGCCTTTCTCCGTTCAACGCCCAGGGCAAGAGGCAGACCACGTTCTCCTCGGTCTTCGTCTATCCTCTCGTGGATGACACTATCAACATCGAGATCAACCCTTCCGACCTTGAGTGGGACACGTTCCGCTCCGGAGGCCACGGCGGGCAGAACGTCAACAAGGTGGAGACCGGCGTGCGCGTGCGGCATATTCCTTCAGGAATAGTCGTGGAGAACACGGAGTCCCGCTTCCAGCAGGACAACAGGCAGAACGCGCTGCGCATCCTGCGGTCGAGGCTCTATGACCTGGAACTTAAGAAGCGCCAGGAGAAACAGGCCGAGATCGAAGGCACGAAGAAGAAGATCGAGTGGGGTTCGCAGATCCGCTCCTATGTCCTGCATCCGTACAAGATGGTCAAGGACCTGAGGACGGGCTGGTCGACGGCCGACACCCAGGGCGTGCTTGACGGCGACCTCAACGAATTCATGAAGCGCTATCTGATGCAGGAGGGCGCAGGCGGTGCTTCCGCTCCCGTTGAAGACATCGACTGATTAATTTTAACTAATTGATAACCCGATAATTACTAAATCATTTCATTAATATGGCAGAATTCAAATATGCTCCGATGTTCCAGCTTGGACCGGACACGACAGAGTACTACAAACTGACAAGCGAGGGCGTGTCCCTCGGCGAGTTTGAAGGTCATCCAATCCTTAAAGTGGCTCCGGAGGCCCTCACGAAACTGGCCAACGCCGCTTTCAGGGATGTCAACTTCCTTCTCAGACCTGCCCACAATCAGCAGGTGGCCAAGATCCTGAGCGACCCTGAGGCTTCCGACAACGACAAGTACGTGGCCCTGCGTTTCCTTCGCAACGCCGAGGTCTCCGCGAAAGGCAAGCTGCCTTTCTGCCAGGACACGGGCACAGCCATCATCCACGGCGAGAAGGGCCAGCAGGTCTGGACCGGCTTCGATGACGCCGAGGCTCTTTCCAAGGGCGTTTACAAGACCTACACCGAGGAGAACCTGCGCTACAGCCAGAACGCTCCTCTGGACATGTACAAGGAGGTCAACACGAAGTGCAACCTTCCTGCCCAGATCGACATCGAGGCCGAGGAAGGAATGGAGTACAGATTCCTCTGTGTCGTGAAGGGTGGCGGCTCCGCCAACAAGACCTACCTCTACCAGATGACCAAGGCCGTGCTGAACCCCGGCACCCTCGTTCCTTTCCTTGTCGAGAAGATGAAGACTCTCGGAACGGCGGCCTGTCCTCCTTACCACATCGCGTTCGTGATCGGCGGCACATCGGCCGAGAAGAACCTCCTCACCGTCAAGCTGGCTTCGACCCACTACTATGACTCGCTGCCTACCACCGGCGACGAGACCGGCCGCGCTTTCCGTGACGTCGAACTTGAGAAGCAGGTGCTTGAAGAGGCCTGCAAGATCGGCCTCGGAGCGCAGTTCGGAGGCAAATACTTCGCCCACGACATCCGTATCATCCGTCTGCCGCGCCACGGCGCGAGCTGCCCGATCGGTCTCGGAGTCAGCTGCTCCGCCGACCGCAACATCAAGGCGAAGATCGACAAGGACGGAGTCTGGATCGAGAAGATGGACGACAATCCTACACAGTGGATTCCTGAGCCGCTGCGCCAGGCCGGAGAAGGCGAGGGCGTGGTCGTGGATCTCGACCAGCCTATGAGCGAGGTCTGCAAGCTCCTCAGCAAGTACCCTGTCTCCACCCGTCTGAGCCTCAACGGCACCATCATCGTGGCCCGTGACATCGCCCACGCCCGTCTCAAGGAAAGACTTGACAGAGGCGAGGATCTCCCTGAATATTTCAAGAACCATCCGGTCTTCTACGCCGGCCCGGCCAAGACTCCGGAAGGAATGGCCTGCGGCTCGATGGGACCTACCACGGCCAACCGTATGGACCCTTACGTGGACCTCTTCCAGGACCACGGCGGCAGCATGGTGATGATCGCCAAGGGCAACCGCACCCAGGTTGTCACCGACGCCTGCAAGAAGCACGGCGGCTTCTACCTCGGCTCCATCGGCGGCCCCGCCGCGGTCCTCTCCTACGAGAGCATCAAGAGCATCGAGTGCGTTGAATATCCTGACCTCGGAATGGAGGCTATCTGGAAGATCCGCGTCGAGAACTTCCCGGCTTTCATCCTTGTGGATGACAAAGGCAATGATTTCTTCAAGCAGCTTGGACTGTAATAAGTCTGTCACTTGCTGACATTGAATGAGTTAGAATGAGGAAAATAATGTTTTTGGCTCTTGCGGTCGTGCTGCCGGTCATCCCGGCGGCCCGGCCGCAAGTCCCGTTTATGCCGGACTGACTGTCTCCTTTTTAGGAATCCAATAAGGAATTTAGTTATGGACACATCGTTGAAAACACTGAAACTGATGGCGTTGTCATTGACGACGCTCGTTTTCCTGGCTTCATCCTGCGGAGAGGATGAACCGAAGCCCGAGCCTGAACCTGAGGCGAAGGCGGCCACCTTCACGGTCACTCTTGACGCTTCCGCCCCGGCTCCGTTCAAGACGGTCTGGACGGTGGGGGACGCCGTGCAGGTCATCGGAGTGAAGGGCGGTAAGACGGCGCAGGAGACAATGACTGTCTCATCCATCGTCTCCAACACGGCCGTCATCAAGTCGAAAGGACAGGTCACAGATGACTGTGACGGGTACTATGCGTTCATTTCCGGAGCCGGGGCTACGGGCTGCTCGCCGACGTCCTGCTGGACGGTTTCCCAGGTGACTTCCGAAAGCCGCACCGTGGCGGTGGCCAAAGGCGTGAAAGGAGAGTCTACGCTGGATTTCAAACAGTTATATTCATTCATCAAGGTCACCGTGACAGACGAGGCTGTGAAGTCGCTGGTGCTGGAAGGCGGTGACGGAGAGGCTCTGAATTTCGACGCTGTGGTTTCGACTTCTGATTTCGACGTCAGCCGTCCGGAGTCCGCTTCGTTCGAGGACCAGACAAGCCTCAAGGTCTCCGTCTCCGGAGCGGGAGACTGCTGGTTCAACGTCATCCCCGGCACCGTGCTTGCCAAAGGCTATTCCGTCAAGGCCTATGATGCCGAGGGAGAACTGGTCGCCGAAGCGGAAAGCACTGAGGCTCTGAGCGTAGAGGCTGGAAAGGTTTATGATGCGCCGTCCCTTGAGGAGTCTTCAAGTAAGAAGTCACGATTCAATGAGAACGCCATCGCGGTCTCGTTCGCGGTCGTGAGCGACGTGCACATCAACGGCAATTCGTCATACACGGAAAAATGGATTTCGGCCCTGCGTCAGCTCAAGGCGAAGTCCGCCGAGAAGGATGCCGACGGTATGGATGGCGTGCTTGTGGTCGGTGACCTGATTGATGACCGGAGCGAAGCGCAGCTGAAAATCTTCAAAACCGCCTTCGAAAGCGAGGTCGATGTAACCAAGATTCCTATGGTCTACACCATCGGCAACCACGATGTGGGCGGTTGGACATCGAGTATGGTCTCCAATGCCGCCTATATGGCCAGACTTTTCGGGGATAATTATTTCCTCTCCGACCGTGACAACACGATGCGTACTGAATATGAAGCCCGTCACTGCGTGATAGGCGGCTACCACATCCTGGCGGTTTCGCCTGCCTGGACTCTGGGCTACAACACCGCGGTCATCAACTGGCTTGACAGCCAGCTGAAGGCCATCACCGAGTCCGAACCTGAGAAATATGTCATCGTGCTGACCCATCCTATGGTCTACAACACCGTCTATGGAAGCCTTCTGGGAAGTTTCTGGGCTTCCGACGCGCTCACACCTGTCCTCCAAAAGTATCCTCAGGTGATAATCTTCGGCGGACATCTGCATTTCCCGCTGAACGACCCGCGCAGTTTCTGGCAAGGAGATTTCACCGCCTGTGGCTGCGGTTCCGTGCGGTATATGGCCATCGAGAACGGCAACTATGAGGACATGCGGTCGTCCACGGTGATGAAAGACTGCGAGGAGTTCTCCCAGGGCAACCTGCTTCAGTTCGACGAGAGCGGGAACATGCGTATTCTCCGGATGGATTTCTACAACAAGGACATCATCGGAGATCCTGTCACGGCACCTTATCCTACGGTGGACAAAGCCCATCTTGTGAAATACAACCACACGACCCTAAGCCTGGCCAACGGCGCTCCGTCCCTGTCTTCCCTGGATGTCAGCGTGGCCGACGGCTACGTCACGGCCACCTGGGCCGCCGGGAAGGATGACGAGTTCGTCCACCATTATGTACTGACTCTGAAGAAGAACGGGGAGACCGTCACCACAAAGAAGATTCTTGCGGACTTCTACAAATATCCTAGGCCGACGGGGATGAAGAGTGAATGGACACGCAGCCTCGGCAAGTATGAGGACGGTTCCTACGAGCTGTCGCTTGTGGCCTATGACTCCTGGGAGGCTTCCAGCAACACCCTTCTCAAGACTTTCACTATCGGCGCTTCCGGATCCAACAGCGGAAATGTCTGGACGGGAGATTCCGAAGGTGGCGTGGCTGTCCCTGCAGGTGACGGGACCGCTTCAAGTGATTGGCTGAGTTATTCTTCGGGCCGGGTTTCATGGACGGCCAACACCACCGGCAGACCTCGCTCCGCCACTGTCAAGCTGCCTGACGGGTCGACATATTCAGTGACCCAGATCTCCGTGGAGGATTTAAAGGGAAACTGGTCGCTGCGATCCAAGCTGTTCGACATCAACAACACTCTTGGAAAGGGAAAGGTCGCCGCCTATGAGAATGCCGTGACTTTCGGCGATCCTCTGAAAGCCGAGACTCTCGCAGACGCGTCAGGCGGCTCCCACACCAACAATCTAGGCATAAAGGGGCTTTATTTCGATTCGGTTCTGGATGCTTGCGTTGAGATTGACTATGAAGGCCATTCCGTGAAGTTCGGCGTGTTCTTCGACCGCCGTTCCGCCCAGTCCGCCGGCGGCGGCAGGTTCATGGCCTATCTGCCTGAGTGTTCTTCCGGCATCTGGTCCGGCTATCTGTTCGCTCCGGGTGATAAATCGTTCTCCAGCACGAACTATGACTGGCTTTGGTTCGATCTCACCGATGGCTTCAGTACGCTTCGTTACCGCTATGTCAAGAGTGCGCAGAAGACCTCCAACGGCAAGTACTATATTGCGGGAATATCCTGTGTCAAAGCCACTTCTGCCGATGCGGCCACTTTGACGACCGGCGCTGACAGCGGTTACGATGTGATCTACCAGGCGAACTACAACTCCGACGACGACGAAGGGATGTGTTTCCGGAGAAAATAACGGATGACCGCGGAGACTACTTGACTTTGATCGAGTTGAGGAGGTCGAGTTTGCCGGAGTCGATAAGGTGCAGGATCAGTTCACCGAAGAGCGTGTTCTGCCAGGCGAACCAGGCGCGTGTGAATTTGTAAGGGTTGTCCTTGTGGAAGGACTCGTGCATGAAACCTGTTCCGGCATCGGTCCTCATCAGAGTTTCTATGCACCATTTGATCTCGGCGTCGTCCTGGGAGGTGAATGCCTTCATCATTATGCTCATAGGCCAGATGTAGTTGTAGCCGATGTGCGGACCGCCGATCCCCTCGGCTGACTTGCCCTTGAAGAAGTAAGGATTGTCCTCGCTCCAGACGAACTTGCGCGTGTTCCGGTAGATAGGGTCGTTCACATCGATGTCACCGAGATATGGCATTGCCAACAGACTCGGAACGTTGGCGTCGTCCATCATCAGCGCGTTGCCGTATCCGTCCACTTCGAAGGCGAAGATCTTTCCGTACTTCGGATGCTCCACGACGGCATATTCATAAAGCGCCTTGTGGACTTCGTTTGCGAGGTCGAGGCACTCTTTGGCAAGTCCGGTCTCCTTGTTGACCGTGTCGAGGATCTCCGCTGCCTTGCGCAACGAACTGACGGCGAAGAAGTTGGAAGGTACGAGGAATTCGAATATGGTGGCGTCGTCCGATGGACGGAAAGCCGAGGCGATAAGACCCACCGGTTTCACGGGATTGCCGTAGCCGCCGTTGCTTTTGGTGTCGGTCTGCACCGCGCTCACTCTCTGGAATCTGTACGGCCCGCGTCCATCCTTCCGCTGCTGCTCCTTGAAGGTCTTCAGGGTGGCTTTGATGGCTTTCAGCCAGGTCTCCCCGAAAACGGAATCGTCTCCGGTCACCTTCCAGTACCTGTACGCAAGGCGGATAGGGTAGCAATGCGAGTCGATCTCCCATTTACGTTCGTGGTCATTGGGGTTCATGTCAGTCAGGTCCGAAGCCCATTCACCGCCGGTCGGCCCGTCGTTGAACGCGTTGGCGTAAGGGTCGATGCAGATCAGCGAGAACTGGCAGTTGATGACTCCCGCAAGCATATTCCTAAGCTCTTCGTCCTGAGTGGCAAGTTGAAGGTACGGCCACACCTGCGCGCCTGAATCCCTGAGCCACATGGCGTGGATGTCTCCGGTGTAGACGAATGTGCGGAAATCTCCATTGTCGTCCTTGCCGAAATGGACTGTGGTGTCCAGCGTGTTCGGGTAGCAGTTGGCGAACATCCAGGCGAGCCGGGGATTTTTCAGCAGCCCCTGCACCTCGATGATCTTGTTTTCAACGGCTTCCGAACGGAACAGCCTGTCTGCGGGAGCCGGACGTTTTGATTCATAGTCCTTTGCCTGCATAAGTACGCCCGCGGACAGAAGCGCGGCCGCTGCGAGAATGATTTTGCGTCCCATGGTTTATTCCTTATTGTTGTGTGGATATGTTTTACCTGTGAATGAATATGGCCTGTCCTCCTTGGCGGTTCCTCTCTCCGTGTCGGGTCCGGACTGCAGGAAGTACTTGATTCTGGCCCCGGCGGCGAGGTCTTCGTGACGGAAACAGTTCCTGCTCCAGTCCCGGCCGTTGACCCTTATGCCTTTGATGTAGAAGTTATCTTCCGAATTGTCAGGTGCTTCCAGAATGATTTCCTTTCCGTCCGGCCGCGAAACCACCACCTTCCTGAACAGAGGAGTTCCGATGGCATATTCATTTGACCCGGGGCAGACAGGGTAGAATCCCAGGGCCGAGAAGACGTACCACGCCGAAGTCTGGCCGTTGTCCTCGTCGCCGCAGTAGCCGTCAAAGTTGGAGTTGTAGAATCTGTCCATCACCTCACGTACCCGCATCTGCGTCTTCCACGGCTGGCCGCACCAGTCATAGAGGTAGAGCATATGCTGGACCGGCTGGTTGCCGTGGGCGTAATTCCCCATATTCATAACCTGCATCTCCCTGATTTCGTGGATAGGGAAGCCGTAGTAACTGTCGTCGAAGGCGGGAGGGATAGTGAATATGCTGTCGAGCATCCCGGCGAAGACTTCGTCCCCTCCCATCAGGTCTATGAGGCCCTGAGGGTCGTGGAACACGGACCAGGTGTAGTGGAGGCTGTTGCCTTCCGTGAAGTTCCCTCCCCATTTAAGCGGGCTGAACGGCCTTTCAAACGAGCCGTCCGTCTTCTTTCCTACCATCAGATTGTACTCGGGGTCGAAGAGATTCCTGTAGTTGAGAGCGGCTTCCGCATACGGCGCGAGTTCTTCATCACTCTTGCCGAGAACCTCTCCGAACCGGTAGATGCACCAGTCGTCGTAGGCATATTCAAGAGTCCTGGCCGCGCTTTCGTTGATGCCGGCGTCGCAAGGCACATAGCCGAGGCTGTCGTAGAGTTCCCAGCCGGCGCGGCCGGTCGAACTGATTCTGGGGTGCGTTGAATGCGCTCCGTGCGTGACTGCCTTCCACAGTTCCTCCGCATTCTGGCCGCGGATGCCCTTTAGCCAGGCGTCGGCCACCACAGAGGCGGAATTGTTGCCGACCATGCAGTCCCTGTGACCCGGGCTGGCCCATTCGGGCAGGAAACCGCTTTCCTTCCAGGTGTTCACCAGACCTTCCTGCATCTTGGCGCTCTGGTCCGGATACACCAGATTCAGAAGCGGGAACAGGCTGCGGAAGGTGTCCCAGAAGCCTGTGTCGGCGAACAGATAGCCCTTGTGGACGGCTCCGTCGTAGGGGCTGTAGTGAACCCTTCCGCCTTCAGCGTCTGTCTCGGACAGGTCGCGGGGGAAGAGCACCGACCTGTAGAGGCAGGAGTAGAATGTCCGCATGTTGTCAGGATTGTCATCCTCGACCGCTATTCGTCCCAGGACTTCGTTCCATCTCTCCCGGCCGGCCCGGGCGATCTCGTCGAGGCTTCTGTCGCCCAGTTCGTTGAGGTTCAGCGTAGCCTGCTCGCGGCTGATGAACGAAGAGGCCACTTTCAGGTTGACTTTCTGGCCTTTCGCGGTCCTGAATCCTACCATCGCTATGTGGCCGTCCACCGTCTGTGTCTCGAAAGGCGTGTCCGACACCACCACGAACCAGTTCCTGAAGTTGTCCGTGACTCCGCCGTGGTTCGAGACCGAGTAGCCGGCTATCATATTCTTTTCCCCTATGACCACGACCTCTCCTCCTCTGTAGGCGTCAACGACGAGGTAGGAGGTGTCTTTTTCTGGGTAGGTGAGCCTGAACGCCGCCGCTCTTTCGGTAGGGGCGAGTTCGGCGACGACATCGTGGTCCGCCAGGTAAACCTGGTAGTAGTAGGGCTTCGCGGTCTCGGCTTTGTGCGAGAACCAGCTCTGCCGGCCGTCCTCGTCATAGACCGGTCCGGTTGTCACCGGCATTATCGAGAAGCAGCCGTAGTCATTGATCCACGGACTCGGCTGGTGGGTCTGTTTCAGACCTCTGATCCTTGTGGCCTGATAGGTGTAGGTCCACCCGTCGCCGTTCCGTCCCGTCTGCGGAGTCCAGAAGTTCATTCCCCACGGCAGGGCCACGGCAGGGTAGGTGTTGCCGGTCGAGAGTTCGTAGGTCGAAGCCGTGCCCATAAGAATGTTCACATAGTCGACCGGGTCCTGCTTCGGAGCGCTCTCCGGGCAGGTGCGGCAGGCCGCGGCCATGATGGCCAGAGCCAGAAGTTCCAGAAGTATGACGTTTTTTTTCATTTCAGGTGGTGTTTTCCGCTAAGTTACGACAAAAACCTTTAGTTTGAAACCGCGGCTCACGGTTCCTGCGATCCGGACTGAGTCGGGATATTCAGAAAATATTTTGATTATCTGAAAATTATGCCTACCTTTGCGTGCTTTTCCGCAAGGTGCGGGAAAGAAGACGTTATTTTAATCATCAACAAAATTTTTTGCGAAAATGGCAGAGTATTTACAAGCCGACAAAAAGCAAGAGATTTTCGCTAAGTACGGAAAGTCTAATACAGACACCGGCTCACCAGAGAGTCAAGTTGCTTTATTTTCCTACCGTATCAATCACCTCACGGAACACGTGAAGAAGAACAAGAAGGATGCTGTCACCCGCCGTTCCCTTCTCCGTCTCGTAGGTAAAAGACGTCAGGTTCTGGATTATCTCCAGAAGACCGACATCGAGAGATACAGAAAAATCGTCAAGGAGCTCGGTCTCCGTCGATAGTCATACGATAGGAACAGAAAGGGGATTGGCTGTGCGATAGCACCACAGCCGTCCCTTTCTTTTTTTAAGATGACACTGACTCGGGAATGACACTGGCAAGTTTTCGTACACATTTTGTTGAAGACGCGGTAAACACAGTACAATGAACATCATTACAAAGAAGATCGAATTATCCGACGGTAGGGTAATCGAGATCGAGACCGGTAAAGTCGCCAAACAGGCTGACGGATCGGCGGTGGTCAAGATGGGAGGCACGATGCTCCTGGCCACGGTAACCTGCGCGAAAGAAGCGGCAGAAGACACAGACTTCCTTCCACTTCAGGTGGATTACAAGGAAAAATTCTACGCCGCCGGGCGTTTCCCTGGCGGATTCATGAAGAGGGAGGGCAAAGCCTCCGACTACGAGGTTCTTATCTCACGTCTTGTCGACAGGGCTCTCAGGCCTCTGTTCCCGGACGATTTCCACCTCGCAGTTTTCGTCAACATCTGGCTGATCTCGGCGGAGAAGGACATCCAGCCTGACGCTCTCGCCGGACTCGCCGCCTCGGCCGCTCTCGCGGCCAGCGACCTTCCGTTCCTCGGACCTATCTCCGAAGTGCGCGTCGCGAGGATCGACGGTCAGTTCAAAATCAACCCTGCGTTCAGCGAGATGGAGAGCGCCGACCTCGAACTTATGGTCGCCGCCACCGAGGAGAACATAATGATGGTCGAGGGCGAGATGAAGGAAGTTCCTGAGGATGTGATGCTTGAGGCTATCAAGTTCGCCCACGAGGAGATCAAGAAGCACTGCCGCGTCCAGAAAGAACTCAACAAGGAACTCGGCAAGGATGTCAAGAGAGACTATCCTCACGACGAAGAGGACGAGGACCTCAAGAAGAAGATCCACGATTTCGCCTACGAGAAGTGCTACGCTCTCGCCAAGTCAGCGAAGCCTAAGCATCAGAGAGAGGACGGTTTCGAGGAGATCAAGAAGGCGTGCGTCGAGTCGCTCGGTCTGACCGAAGAGGAGCAGGCTGAGAAGAAGATGATGATCAACCGCTACTTCGGCCACGAGCAGAGAGAGGCCCTGAGAAACCTCGTTCTTGACGAGGGGCTGCGTGTCGACGGCCGCCAGACCACACAGGTGCGTCCTATCTGGTGCGAAGTCGGCTGTCTGCCTTGCGCCCACGGCTCGGCTATCTTCACCCGTGGAGAGACCCAGGCTCTCGCCTCCGTCACCCTCGGCACGAAGATGGACATGAAAGAGATGGACGAAGTCCTTGTACAGGACACTCAACAGTTCGTCCTTCACTATAACTTCCCGCCATTCGCCACCGGCGAGGCCAAGGCCCAGAGAGGCGTAGGCCGCCGCGAGGTAGGCCACGGCAATCTTGCCTTCAGAGCCCTGAAGGCCGTTATGCCTAAGGCTCCTGAATTCCCTTACGCCGTGCGCGTGGTTTCGGATATTCTTGAATCAAACGGCTCATCATCACAGGCTTCCATCTGCGGAGGCTGCCTCGCCCTTATGGACGCAGGTGTGCAGATCAGCAAGCCGGTGGCAGGTGTGGCCATGGGACTTATCACCGACGAGAAGAACCCTAACGGCCGCTACGCCATCCTCACCGACATCCTCGGTGACGAGGACCACCTCGGAGACATGGACTTCAAGGTCGCCGGAACAAAGGACGGTATCACCGCCACCCAGATGGACATCAAGGTGGACGGACTTTCCTATGAGGTTCTCGCCAAAGCTCTGCAGCAGGCCCACGAGGGCAGGATGCACATTATGGGCGAGATGATGAAGTGCATCGACAAGCCTCGCGAGGACTACAAGCCGTTCGTTCCTCGCATCAAGTCCTTCGAGATCGACAAGGAATTCATCGGCGCCGTCATCGGAAAGGGTGGCGAGACCATCCAGAAGATCCAGGCCGAGACCGGAGCTGTCATCTCCATCGACGAGGTTGACGGCAAGGGCGTTGTCGACATCGCCACGAACGATGCGGAGGCGATGCAGAAGGCTTACGACTGGATCCAGAACATCTGCGCCGTTCCAGAGGTCGGCGAGACCTACCACGGCAAGGTTGTCTCCATCCTTGAGTTCGGAGCCTTCATCGAGATTCTTCCTGGCAAGGAAGGCCTCCTGCACGTTTCTGAAATCGCCTGGGAGAAGACCGACAAGGTCGAGGATGTGCTTACGGTAGGTCAGGAAGTAGATGTCAAGCTGCTTGAGATTGATTCCAAGACCGGCAAGATGAGGCTTTCGATGAGAGCCCTGACTCCGAAGCCGGAAGGCTATGTAGAGCCTGAGCGCCGTCCTCGCGGCGGTGACCGCGACCGTAGAGGCGGTTCAGACCGCGGCGACCGCAGAAACGGCGGCGACCGTAGGAACGGTGGTGACCGCAGAGGTTTCGACCGCAGGGATGACCGCAGAGGCGACCGCCGCAATGGCGGTGACCGCAGATTCACTCCTAAGACCGAAGAGTCTGCCGGAGAAGACCACAGCGACAACGCCGACA
This sequence comes from bacterium, assembly GCA_963619595.1. Lineage (GTDB taxonomy): Bacteria > Bacteroidota > Bacteroidia > Bacteroidales > UBA932 > Cryptobacteroides. The sequence continues at coordinate 21,986 of CAVEYE010000133.1, forward strand.
AGAACACTGAAGAGTTCTTCTAATGGAAACCGCACCTTGAATGATCAAGGTTAGTGATACTTGCAAGAGGGTGGCTAAAAAGAGAGTTTTAGCCACCCTCTTTTTTTATGCCGTGGCTGACAAATGGCTGATGCTGTGACCCATCTGCGGATGTCATCGACCCATTGCGGCAGCCGTGTGTACGGACCAATCTTATCGCCCGGCTGACATATTCAGTACAGCCGGTAGGCGCGGAGGGCCTGGCGCTTGGCGAGGTGGCCGGGGCAAAGGGACTCCAGGAGGGCGTGGAAGCCGGGTCCGTGGTCGGGATGCCTCAGGTGGCAGAGTTCGTGGAGTATCACATAGTCCCGAAGGTCGTCCGGGAGGCGCACGAGGTTGAGGTTCAGGTTGATGTTGCCTTTGCGGGAGCAGCTGCCCCAGTTCGAGGAATTGTGCTTGATGCGAACGGAATTAACTGTGAATGAATATCTTGCTGCAAGTTCGCGGAGTCGTTCCGGAAGCACCCGCTTCGCGAGCGATCGCATCTGCTCGATCTCCTCCGGCGAAGGAATATGCTCGTCCCCGGCCCGCTCTTTCTGTCTGACCCGGACCTTTGCCACCCAGTCTTTTTTCAGCAGGAAGAAATCCAGCCCGGTCTGATAGGAGGCGAAAGAAGGAATGGAAACCGTCACGCTCCCGTCGGATTTCACACGGAGAGTGATCCTGCGGGAGCGTGCGTTTTTCCGGACAGTCACCGGACCGGTGTCCGGGTCGTTAAAGATCTTTTCCATCGGCGAGATCCTCGGCGCTCGGGATGATGTCGCAGTTGCCCTGCTCTGATGCCGTCTTGATCCCCGAGATCACTTTGACGGCCACGGCGAGGATGACAACGCTGACGGCGAACATAAAAGCGAACCACGGCAGCGGCAGTATCTCGCAAAGATTGGCGTCGGCGGCCATCGCCCCGTCACCGAAAACAGGCAGTTTGGAAGCCAGGACCGAGACGGTGTTGTTGGCGCAGTGAAGGAGCATCGTGAGTTTCAGCGAACCCGTCTTGTAGTAGGCGTAGCCGAAGAAGCCACCGATCGTGAAGGCTGAGATTCCCTGCCAGAGATTGCCGTGGATCACGGCGAAGAAAAGGGCCGAGATCACTATGGCCAGAGCCGGACTCATCCCTCTCTTGTGGCCGTCCTCACCGGGTTCACCCTTGCGGGAATAGTTCAGAAGACCCCTCAGCACGATTCCCCTGCAGAGCCACTCCTCAAGCACTGGGGCGAGGACGCACATGCTCAGCAGGCTGACCCAGAGCGGTCCTTCCATCATCTTCTCCATCGTGCGGACGAGATTCTCGTCCATCGAAGGAAGCCAGGCCATCAGCGGGTCGAGTATGACGCTTACCGAGAGGGTGGCAAACACGGCCAGGATGGCGGTCACCGCTCCTCCTTTCGGAGCGAAGTGGCTGCTGTCCAGAGCGTACCCCCTGTCGAATGTGGAATTGCCAAGGCTCTTGAGCCGGACGAACATCAGCACCGGCAGGAACTGCGCGGGGTAGACTATCAGCGTCGAGTAGTAGAGCGGGAATCCCGGCAGCGACAAGTTCAGGACAAGCATCAGCGCCATCCCGAGAATCATCCCGACAAGGAACAACGCCAGCACAGAGAATATTCCGGCCACGTTTGGTGTGTACCAAGCGCAGCCGGACAGAAGGTCGTAGTTTCTTTCGACCTTGCGAGGTTTCAGAAAAGACATCTTGAAAGATTATTTCTTCCAGAGCGGGGTAGGGTAGACACCCTTGTCGGCGAGTTCCTGGAACTTCGCGACGACTCCCGGCCTGTCTTCCTTGTAGGTCACTCCGAACCAGTGTGAGTCGGTGGAGAGCACCTCGCACTTGTAGCCGTTGTCCTTCATCAGGATGTCGACGGCGTAAGGGATGTAGAACTCTTTCTTAGGCTCGTTGATGTTCTGCTCGAGGAACTGGGTGAAGACCTCTTCGCTGAGCTGGAAATAATCAGGAGTGAAGCCCCACATATTCATGGAACAGAGCGCCTTGCCGTCAAGTTCGACGTGGTTTTCTCCGTTGACGGAGTTGTCGCCGTAGACTTTGCCGTCCGCCTCTTTGCCGATGTTCAGGTGTTCGGCTATGCCGGTGAGGTGGAGGTCCTTGTCGTAGTAGCAGATGCCGCGGGACACTTTGCCATAGTCGGAAAGGGTGTTGTCAAGCTCGAAGCCGACGATGCTGCACACGCCCTTGCCGCCTTCATGCGCCCTGAGCCAGTCGCCGAGGATCTTGAAGGACTCTTTGCCGTAGTAGTCGTCGCCGTTGATGACTGCGAAAGGCTCCTTGATGACATCCTTGGCCATCAGCACGGCGTGCGCCGTACCCCAAGGCTTCTGCCTCTCAGGGTTGAGGGTGAACTGTGAAGGTATCTTGTTCAGTTCCTGGATGACGAAATCGAACTCGAGAGGAGTTCCGTCAGGGCAGGTCAGGCCGCTGTATTTCTCTTTGACGGTCTGCTCGAACTGTTCTCTGAAGTACTCTCTTACGATGTACACCACCTTGCCGAAGCCGGCGTTGACGGCGTCGTAGATCGAATAGTCGATAATGGTTTCTCCGTTCGGGCCGAGGCCGTCCATCTGTTTGAGGCCGCCGTAACGGCTGCCCATTCCTGCTGCGAGGACAAGAAGAGTTGGTTTCATATATTTTGCGTTTTTAGTGTATCCGTTCTTGAATTATTCCCACAAAATTAGTTATTTTTGCGTTAATATTATTCCTGCACGGTTAATTATTCTTACACATTGGGAAAGTTGAGGAACATCTGGAACGGAGGAAAGAACAGCAGCGCCGAGACACGCAGCTTCGTTCATTATGCCATAGTGGCCACTCTTTTCTTTCTCGTGATGGTCTGCTTCGTCAACCAGAACAACGTCGTGCGCTGGGTCAAGGCCGGGGCGGAGATCCATCGTCAGAACAGGCTGATCGAGAAGTACAGCGCCGAGATAGCCGAGATGGACAGACAGATAGGCTGCCTCACTTCCGACAAAGACTCTCTGGAGAGTTTCGCCCGGGAGAACTTCGGATTCGCCGAACCTGGCGACGATGTGTATGTCCTTGAAAAATAATAAATTTATAGAATATGGATTTTAACTCTCTTCTGGCGGTTTCTCCGATTGATGGTCGGTATGCCGCCAAAACAGCCGTTTTGCGGCAGTATTTCAGCGAGTTCGCCCTCATCCGCGACAGGGTGCGCGTGGAGATTGAGTACTTCATCGCCCTCTGCGGGATTCCGCTTCCGCAGCTCTCCGATTTCGGCGAAGGCACCGGGATGACTCGCGAAGAACTGTTCGTGCGGCTGCGCGGGATCTACAAGTCGATGACTCCGGAGGACGCCCGGAAAGTCAAGGACATCGAGAAGGTCACCAACCACGATGTCAAGGCTGTGGAGTACTTCATCAAGGAGAATTTCAAGGCTTTGGGGATATCCCGCTGGCAGGAGTTCGTCCATTTCGGCCTCACCTCTCAGGACATCAACAACACGGCACAGCCTCTGATGCTCAAGGAAGCTCTTGAGAATGAATATATTCCTGCGTTGAAAGAAATCATTTCCATCCTTTCCGCCGATGTCGAGGCCTGGAAGGATGTCCCTATGCTCGCGAGGACACACGGCCAGCCGGCCACTCCGACCCGCCTCGGAAAGGAGTTCCAGGTCTTCGTCTCAAGGCTCGAGGAGCAGCTCCGCCAGTTCGGCCAGTTGACCTGGCCCGCCAAGTTCGGCGGAGCCACCGGCAACATGAACGCCCACAAGGTGGCCTTCCCGGACATCGACTGGCCTGCTTTCGCCGATTCGTTCGTGACCTCGCTGGGTCTGCGCCGTTCTTTCCCTACCACTCAGATTGACCACTACGACAACCTCGCTTCGGTCTTCGACTGCCTGCGCCGCATCAACACGGTCCTCATCGACCTCTGCCGCGACATCTGGACCTACATCTCTATGGAATATTTCCACCAGCAGGTCGCAAAGAACGAGGTCGGCTCATCGGCCATGCCTCACAAGGTCAATCCGATAGACTTCGAGAACGCCGAGGGCAACCTCGGTATGGCTGACGCCGTGCTGACCTTCCTCTCGATGAAGCTTCCTATCTCGAGGCTTCAGAGAGACCTCACGGATTCTACCGTGCAGCGTAACATCGGCGTTCCTGTGGCTCACGGAATGATCGCCTTTGCGTCGTTGAAGAAGGGACTCGGGAAACTCATCCTGAACCGTCCGGCGATCGACGCCGAGCTTCACCGCAACTGGGCGGTGGTCGCCGAGGCCATCCAGACGATTCTCCGCAGGGAGAACTATCCGAATCCGTACGAGACTCTGAAGAACCTCACGCGTACGGGCGCGGCCATCGACGAGAAGACCATCGAGGACTTCATCTCGGGACTGGATGTCAGCGAAAGCGTGAAGGCCGAACTCAGGGCCATCACTCCGTGGAACTACACTGGATTTTAACGGAGAGCCTCACCCGGCTCCGGCCGGGCCGGGCTTTCAAATGATCGGATCATCCTGCAACCTATAAAATCAGCAGGATGCCGAAGACGTAAAGGACGAATCCCTGGAAGCGGAGGCGTCCTTTTGTGCTGTATTTAAGCATCTCCTCTGTAGGGTCTTTGCGGGCCATCTTTCGAAGGGCTTTTCCGGAAGGAAGGTCTCCGGCTGCGAATTTGCGTACGATCTGGCCGTCGCTGAGCCAGACCGCTCCGCCGTTGGACCTGTTCAGGGTCACAAGGTCTTTCCTGTCGGCGAAGAATGTCCTGCCTTCAAGCCTTCCAAGCACGTCCGGCACCAGAGCCTTCAGGCTGTGGAACTGTCCGTCGGTGCAGCTGAGAAGCAGCAGGGGAGTGAAACCGGCCCGGGCGGCGCTGTCAAGAGCGTCGGCCACCTCGCCCCAGCGTTCTTCTTTGACCTTGGCCGGATTGTAGGCCGAGATGGCCAGCACATCACCCTGGACGGCCAGGTTGTCGTGGTAGTCGCCGGCCGCGTCGGTGAACGGGAGGGACGGGGAGTTGTCCTCGATCTCTGTGCTTCTGATGAAAGTGTTCTCCGAACGGACGAAGGTCCAGGTCGAATCCGGAAGCTTGTCCAGTTCGAAGACCCCTTGCTGGCCGTTCTTCTCGTAGATCAATGTGGATTTGTAGTAGCCTTGCGTCCCTTCCCGGTCGGTGTCGCCTGCCGCGGACAGCTCGCTGCCCGGCGTGAACGCGGTGTGGTCCACAAGCGGGATAGACACGAGGGAGTAGACCGCGAAGCCTATGATGGAGGCGCACACGATGCCGAAGGAGGCATATTTCCGTTTCTTGTTCTCTCCCAGATTTTTGAAAGGCAGAAAAGCGGCCAGGGCGAGAGCCAGCAGGACAAGGTTTTTAAGGAAGGTCTGGAGATTCGTCAAGTGGACCACCTCGCCGAAGCAGCCGCAGTCGGTCAGCGTGACGGGGTTGAAGATGGCGAGCAGCAGGGTCAGGACGGTGAAGAAGACAATCAGCGCCGTGGCCGCCACCGCCACGGGCTTCCTCCAGACTCCGGAGACCAGCGCCGCTCCGAGAACGGCCTCGGCGAGGGCGAAAGCGACGGCCAGAGCTTTCGCTGCCGGCAGCAGGAACGCCAGATGGAAGAACTTCAGGTAGCCTTCCATCACCAGACCCGCTCCGACGGGATCGAGTGTCTTGAATATTCCCGCAAGCAGGAACACTATGCCTATGATGAAAGCGCAGAGCCTTCTGAGTCTTGAGATCAGATTGTCGTTCATTTCGTTCCGATGTGTCTGTCGATGATTGTCTTTACCTTCGCGAAGATCTCCTCGGGAGGAAGCATCGAGCCGTCGGCGGCCGAGCAGTCCACCCTGATGAAGTCCGGATCCAGTTCGGTCTGCCTCAGGTAGACCGAGCGGACCTCTTTCTGGAAATTGATGTCAGCCTCGTGGATGTCCTGCGACCCGTGTAGATAGTCCCTGTCGCTGCCTTTCCTGTCGGACTCCAGTCTGCTCTCGACGAACGAGATGGGAACGTCCAGGAAGATGTTCAGGTCAGGCTTAGGAAGAGCGAAGTCGCCATATTCAGTGTCGAAAATCCACTTGCGCAGAGCCTCCCTTTCCTCCAGGCCGCTGATTTTGGCGCATTGGTAGGCAATGTTCGAGTACACGTAGCGGTCGAGCAGCACCGTGCCTCCCTTCTCGAGGGTGGCCTTCATCTCCGGTGCGGCTCCGTGCCTGTCCTCGGCGTAAAGGAGGGCCACAAGCATCGGATGCACGGTCTCGTTGGAGCCGAAATCGCCTCTCAGGAACCGGCTGATCAGGTCGCCGTAGACAGGGGAGTCATACCTCGGAAAGTGGATGTACTCCAGACAGGAGCGGCTTCTGCCGAGATATTCCCTTAATTTCTTGACCTGTGTGGACTTGCCGGAGCCGTCCAACCCTTCCAGAACAACAAGCATCGCGATTGGTTTTGTATCTTCGCGAAGATATTCATTTTTTACCTATCTTTGCCTGCCCTCGGGACATAAATTTCTAAAGGGTCTAAAATTATTTTCTTTATGGGAACTTCCAGAGACATCCGTGTGATGGGCATCGTCAACATCACAGATGATTCTTTCTTCGCCGGCAGCAGGAATCTCCGCGCCGACGGCACTCTCGACGGGACTCTGCTGCGCCGCCGCATTGAGGAGATGCTCTCTTCAGGGGCCGACATCCTTGATTTCGGGGCCTGCTCGACCCGCCCCGGCTCGGATTCTGTGAGCGGGGAGGAGGAATGGTGCCGGCTTGAGCCTGTCCTGCGGATTCTGTCCAATGAATATCCCGGCGTGGCGGTTTCGATAGACACATTCCGTCCCGAGGTCGTCTCGAAGGCGTACGACATCGTCGGCCCGTTCATTGTCAACGATGTCAGCGGAGGCTGCGGACCGATGTGGTCGATGGTCGGAAAGCTCGGTCTGCCTTACATCGCGATGCACACAAGAGGGACTCCAAGAAATATGCAGGCACTGACTGACTACGGGGACATCACCGGGGCTGTCGTAAGTTTCTTTGAGGACATCGCAGCCGAGGCTGACAGGCACGGAGTCAAGGACTGGATCCTCGATCCGGGCTTCGGCTTCGCGAAGACCGTGGAGCAGAACTGGACTCTGCTCCGGGAGATGTCCGCTCTCCGGAAGTTCGGCAGGCGGATTCTGGTCGGACTTTCCCGCAAGAGCTTTCTCTACAAACCTCTGGGCATCACTCCCGCCGAGGCCTTGCCGGCCACGCAGGTGGCTGATTTCATAGCCCTTCAAAACGGAGCGGACATCCTTCGGGTACACGATGTCCCGGAGGCTGTCCGCACTGTAAAACTCTACCGCCTCTACAACGGTCTGTAGAAGCGGTGGTGAAAATTAATTCAGCGTCTGCTTGATTTCCGTGATGACGAAGGCCTCGATGACATCGCCGGCCTTCAGGTCGTTGAACTTCTCGATGCCGATACCGCACTCCATTCCGGCGGAAACCTCCTTGACATCGTCCTTGCCCCTCTTGAGCGAGGCTAGGTCGCCGGTGTAGACCACGATACCGTCCCTGATAAGTCTGCACTGCGAGGTCTTGGCGATCTTGCCGTCCTTGACGAGACAGCCGGCGATGGTGCCGACCTTGGAGATCTTGAAGGTCTGCTTGATCTCTGCCGTGCCGGTGATCTCTTCCTTCTTGATAGGCTCAAGCATACCCTCGATACCGTCCTTGACATCGTTGATGGCGTCGTAGATGACGGAGTACAGACGGATCTCGATGCCCTGCTCGTCGGCAAGTTTCCTGGCGTCGGTCGAAGGACGTACCTGGAAACCTATGATGACCGCATCCGAAGCCTCCGCGAGGATCACATCTGACTCGGAGATCGCACCCACGGCCTTGTGGATCACATTCACGCGCACCTGCTCCGTGGAAAGCTTGATGAGGGAATCCGAGAGAGCCTCCACCGAACCGTCCACATCGCCTTTGACGATGACGTTGAGTTCCTTGAAGTTGCCGATGGCGATACGCCTTCCGATCTCCTCGAGGGTCATATGCTTCTGGGTCTTGATGCCCTGGATCCTGAGGAGCTGCTCGCGCTTGTTGGCGATGGCCTTGGCCTCTTTCTCGTCGTTCATGACATTGAACTTGTCGCCGGCGCTCGGCGCTCCGTTAAGACCGAGGATGGACACAGGAGTGGAAGGTCCGGCTTCCTTGACTTTCTGTCCGCGCTCGTTGAACATGGCCTTCACGCGGCCGTAGTAACTGCCGCTCAGCACCATATCTCCGGTTTTGAGCGTTCCGTCCTGCACAAGCACGGTGGCCACATAGCCGCGGCCCTTGTCCAGGGAGGACTCGATGACGGCTCCGACACCGTTCTTGTTCGGATTGGCCTTGAGGTCGAGAAGGTCGGTCTCAAGGAGAACCTTCTCAAGCAGCTTGTCCACGTTCAGACCCTTCTTGGCGGAAATCTCCTGGCTCTGGTACTTGCCGCCCCAGGCTTCCGTCAGGATGTTCATCTGCGCCAGCTGCTGATAGATCTTCTCCGGCATAGCGCCCGGCTTGTCTATCTTGTTGACGGCGAAGACCATAGGTACTCCGGCCGCCTGTGCGTGATTGATGGCCTCGACCGTCTGAGGCATCACGGCGTCGTCGGCCGCGATGATGATGATCGCAAGGTCGGTGAGCTGGGCTCCTCTGGCTCGCATGGCGGTGAACGCCTCGTGTCCAGGGGTGTCGAGGAAGGTGATTCTCCTGCCGTCAGGAAGCTCCACGTTGTAGGCTCCGATGTGCTGGGTGATACCTCCCGCCTCGCCGGCTATGACATTTGATTTACGAATATAGTCGAGCAGCGATGTCTTGCCGTGGTCGACGTGGCCCATCACCGTGATGATCGGCGGCCTTGGAACAAGGTCTTCCTCGCGGTCGACCTGCTCGCTGCTGCCGGCTATCTCCTCCGTGAGGTCGGCGGTCACGAACTCGACCTTGTAGCCGAACTGCTCGGCGACAAGCACCAGCGCCTCGGCGTCGAGTCTCTGGTTGATGGACACCATCAGACCGAGTTCCATGCAGGCCTTGATTACCTCATTGACAGGGGTGTTGTTCATAAGGGTGGCAAGGTCGTTGGCGGTCACGAACTCGGTGACTTTCAGGACCTTCTTCTCGGCTATAACCTGTGCCATCTCCTCCTGGGTCTTGGCCGCGGCCTGCTCCCTCTTCTCCTTTCTGTATTTCGCTCCGAAGTTGCTCTTCTTGTTGTCGTTCATCCTGGCGTAGGTCTCTTTGACCTGCTTCTGGATTTCCTTCTGCATCGCCTCCTGCTGCTCCTCGGTCAGAGCCGGCTTGAAACTGTCGTTGCCGCGGTTGCGTTTCTTTCCGTTCTTGCCCTGGTTCTGTCCCTGGTTCTGCTGGCCGCCGCGGTTGTCGTTGCGGGTGTTCTTGCGGGCGTTGTTGTCGGCCTGCTTCCCTTCCTTGGCGACATCCACTTTCTGGCTGCCCTTGGCGATTCTCTCCCTCTTCTTGCCGTTTTTCTTCTTGTTATCGAACTGCGAGAGGTCGATCTTGCCCAGGACTTTCAGGCCTGAGCCCTGCTCCTGCCCGGCCGGCTTTCCGGCCTCAGGCTGCTGGGTATGTTGGGTCTGTTGAGGCTGCTGGGCGTTTTTCTGCTGACCCTGCTGACCTGGCTGCTGCTGTCCCTGCTGGGCAGGGCGCTGACCTTGCTGCGCAGGCTTCTGCTGCCCCTGCTGTGCAGGTCTTGCGTCAGGTCTCTGGCCGTCACGGCCTTTGTCCTGATTCTCCTGAGGCTTGGTGTCGCCCTTGGCAGAATTGTCCACCGCGGGGGTTGGCGCGGTACTCTCCTTCTGCACAGGCTCCACAATCTCGGGCTTTTTCTCTGTAGGCACGGCCTCCGGTACGGCCTTTACAGGCTCCGGCTCCGCGGCTGGCTTCTGCTCCGGCGCTTTTTCAACCACCGTCTCCTTGACAGGCTCGGGCGCGGTTTCCGGCTTCTTTACAGGTTCCGGAGCTGTCTCCGCCACCGGCGCGGCCTTCACAGGCTCCGGCTTTGCCTGGACCGGCTCCTCCTTAGGAGCGGCCGGCGTGATGATTCCGGTCTTTATCACCGTCTCCCTGACCGGCTCATCGTCGGAGTCGTCAGCGGCCTGCTGTTTCTTGGCCGTCTTCTCGAGAATCTCGTTGAGTTTCACGTCCACTTTCTCGGAAGCGTTCTTGAGTTCCTTGTCCTTGCCGAACTGCTTCTCGATGTCCGGAAGCAGCGTGTCAGGAATCTTGGCGTTAGGATTGGCCTCCACCTCGACTCCCTTCTTGGCCAGGAAGTCGACAAGGTTCTGAAGCCCGATGTTGTAGGTTCTTATAATTTTGTTCAGTCTGATTTCTGCCATATTCAACCCCTATTTAATTTATGTTCGTGCCGCAGGACACGACCGATTTTCTATGAAGATATTCCTTTATGTTCTTTTTTATGTTTCTTCCTGCGGGATCGGTTTTTCTCCCGGACCTGTCTTCGGACGCGCTAGTCCTCGAATTCGGCGCGGAGAATCCTGAACACGTCCGCCACCGTCTCGTCCTCGAGGTCGGCTCTCTTGGCGATGTCTTCAGGCGTGAAAGCGAGCACGCTCTTGGCAGTGTCGCAGCCGATGGACTCCAGTTTGTCGATGACCCACTGGTCGATTTCGTTGCTGAACTCGCTGAGCAGCACGTCCTCTTCTTCCTGGGCCTCGTCCTTAGGAAGCTCTCTCCAGACTTCGATGTCCCTGCCGACGAGCATACCGGCGAGTTTGATGTTGCAACCGCCGCGGCCGATACCCTTTTTGACCTCGTCAGGCTGCATATAGACCTTGATCTTGTCCTCTTCGGAAGAACCGAGGTCGATCGAGGAGACCCTCGCAGGGTTGAGCGCCCTCTGGATGAGGAGCTGTGTGTTGTTCGTCCACTGGAGGACGTCGATGTTCTCGTTGCGGAGCTCGCGCACGATTCCGATGATCCTGGAACCCTTCACGCCGATGCAGGCCCCGATCGGGTCGATCCTCTCGTCGTAGGACTCCACGGCCACCTTGGCGCGTTCGCCCGGCACGCGGACAACCTTCTTGATGGTGATAAGGCCATCGAGAATCTCAGGCACCTCGTGTTCGAAGAGCTTCTCGAGGAACTCGTTGGATGTCCTTGAAAGAGTGATGTAAGGAGTGGTGTTGTTCTTCATCTCCACGCTCTTGATGATGGCCCTGATTGTGTCGCCCTTCTTGAACCTCTCACCAGGAATCTGCTCTGTCTTAGGCAGATGAAGCTCGTTGTCGTCATCATCGAGGATGATGACCTCCTTGGACCAGGTCTGGTAGATCTCACCTGTGAAGATCTCGCCGACCTTGTCGGAGTAGGCCTTGAAGATGTTGGCCTTGTCGATGTCGATGATCCTTCCCTGGAGGTTCTGCCTGATGTTGAGAATGCCCCTTCTCCCGAAAGATTCGAGGGAGAGTTTCTTGGTGTACACGTCGCCGATCTCGTAGTCGTCGTCGCCGGTCTCGGCCTTGATCTGGTCAAGAGTGATCTGGGTGTTAGGGTTCTCCACCTCCTCGACTATGTCGAAGTTCTGGTAGATCTCGCAGTCACCCTTGTCGACATTGATGATGACGTCGAAGTTGTCCGCAGAGCCGAAAGTCTTGGCGATCTGGGTGAGGAACACGTCCTTGAGGACACCCATCATCACAGGCCTGTCGATGTTCTTCTCTTCTTTGAAGTCCTTGAAGGCATCGATCAAGGTGATTACTTCTTTCTTCTTTTCCATTTGAGTTTCTATTTTTTGTTTTTTCTATTTCAATGTGCCGCTTACTTTTTCATCACGATGTGCGGAGTCACGGAATTCAGCTCGCCGAACCCGAACCTTTCCTCATGCTCGACCGTCTCCTTCCTCTTCTTGCCTTCCACCGTCTCTTTCCTTGAATATCTGAGGGTTATCCCTTCGTCATCAGCCGCCGTAAGCACGCCGGTGATCTTCAGCCCGCCTTTGAAACGGACCTCCACGGACGAGCCGATGGCCTTCTGGTACTGCCTGGCGACCTTGAAAGGCTGGTCGAGTCCGGCCGAAGTGACTGTGAGCGAGTAGTCCTCGACATCCTTGTCGAAAATCTCCACGAAAGCGTTGTTGACGCTCACGCAGTCCTCGAGGTCGATGTCCCCGGTCTCCTTCTCGATGGTAAGGGTTATGTCGTTGTCCTTGCTGACCGCAAGGTCCACGATGAAGCATCCGCGGGAGCGTACCGCATCCTCGATGCCGGCGAGTATCTGTTCTTTCTGCATAATGGCGCTTATCTTCTGAAACAAAGCCTTCTAAAACAAAAGATAGGAGACGCTTCCGTCCTCCTATCTCTCACAACGATGCAAAGATAAGGTTATTTTGGTAAATATGAAAATAAATTGCTTACTTTGCGGACTATTTTTATGAAGGAACGAAAATAAAGGAACGAATATGAAGATGGAATTCACGGCGAAGCAGCTGGCCCAGGTTCTCAGGGGAACCGTCGAGGGCGACCCACAGGCCACAGTCACCTCATTCGCCAAGATCGAACACGGAAAACCGGGACAGCTGTGCTTCTTTGCGAATCCGAAGTACGAGAAATACGTCTACACCTGCAAGGCCAGCGTCCTGCTGGTCAACAAGGACTTCACCCCCAAGGAGGCCGTGGCCTCGACCATGGTCAAAGTCGACGATGCCTACAAGGCTCTGGCCGACCTGCTGAAGTACGTCACCACCAAGAGCCGTACCGACAAGAGGCACAGGGGATTCCGTTCCTCATGGTTCCTGACGACCAAGTTCGGCAAGAAGGTCTATCTCGGAAGCCATTCCTATGTCGGCCACCATGCGAAGGTCGGCGATTACACCAAGATCTACGAGAATGTCTACATAGGTGACAACACCGTGGTCGGTTCGCACTGCATCATCTACCCGGGAGTTGTGATCTACCCCGGAATGGTGATCGGAAACAATGTTATCATCCACGCCAACGCCGTGATCGGTTCTGACGGATTCGGCAACGCTCCTCTTCCTGACGGCACCTGGGAGAAGATCGAGCACATCGGCAACGTCGTCATCGGCGACAATGTCGAGATCGGAGCCGGCACGACCATCGACAAGTCGGAGATGGAATCCACCATCATAGGCAACGGAGTGAAGATCGACAATCTTTGCCAGATCGCTCACAATGTCCAGATCGGCGACAACACGGTGATGGCCGCCCAGTGCGGCATCGCGGGTTCCACCAAAATCGGCAAGAACTGCATTCTGGCAGGTCAGGTCGGCATCGCCGGCCACCTCAACATCGCCGACAACACGACCATCGGAGCCCAGGCAGGAGTCATCGGCAACATCCGCAAACCTGGCGAGGTGCTGCTCGGCTCTCCTTGCATCCCACTTAAAAACTACCTCCGCAGCTACGCTGTCTTCAAGCGTCAGGGCGAAGAATAGTGCGGAAAGGACGGGAATAGTAGCGGATGGCTACTAATTGGCAGGGTAATCCTTGAATATTCAAAAATCGTTGCTATCTTTGCGGACTGCAATTAATTGTGGCCTGCGTCGCGGTGCGTCCACCGCCGTCATCGGCCCGCGGAAGATTAGATATGACTTTAGAAAAGCAGCATACCCTTGCCGGTGAATATGAATTCCAGGGCAAAGGTCTTCACACCGGGAAAATAGCCCGGATGACCCTCAAACCGGCTCCCGCCGGCACGGGAATAGTGTTCCTTAGAACCGACCTCGGCGGCGCTTCCGTCCGGGCTCTTGCGGAGAATGTCTCTTCCACTGCCCGTAGCACCACCATTTCCGAAGGCGAGGCCTCTGTCTCGACCATCGAACATCTGATGTCGGCGTTCTCGGGTCTTGGAGTGGACAACGCCTATGTCGGGATCGACAATGTAGAAGTCCCTATCCTTGACGGCAGCGCCCGTCTCTACGTCGAGGCCATCACCCGCGATGGACTGAAAGAGCAGGACGCGGAACGCAAGTATGTGGAAATCACTGAAGAGATCGAGGTCCATGACGAGAAGTCCGGAGCCTACGTAAGGATAATCCCGGCTGAGACTCCTTCGATCGACCTGACCGTGGATTTCGGCTCCAAGGTTCTCGGCGTGCAGAAAGCCTCCTGGACTCCGGAGACCGACTATGCCGCAGAGATAGCCCCTTGCCGCACCTTCGTGTTCTTCCACGAGATCGAGTTCCTTTTCCAGAACAATCTGGTGAAGGGCGGCGATGTGGACAATGCCATAGTTATCGTGGAGCATCCTGTCACCCGGGAGCAGATCGACAGGCTTTCGGCCCTTTTCAATGTCCCGGAACTCGCGATCAGCGACAACGGCTACCTCAACAACCTCCAGCTCCATTTCCCGAACGAGTGCGGCCGCCACAAGCTGCTCGACCTGATCGGAGACCTCAGGCTTTCCGGGGGCTGGCTCAAGGCAAAGGTCACGGCGTTCAAGCCTGGCCACACCCTCAACACGAGGGCCGCGGCTGAAATCAGAAAGAAACTAGGATATTGAATCCTGAACATAGACGAAACAACATGAACACAATTTCACCATTGGCTTCCGTAAGCCCTAAAGCAAAATTAGGAGACAACATCGAGATCGGACCGTACGCCTTCATCGACGAGAATGTCGAGATCGGCGACGGCTGCAAGATCCATCCTCACGCGGTGATCTACCCTTATGTGAAGATGGGCAAGAACTGCCAGGTGTTCCCGGGCGCCGTCGTGGGTGCCATCCCTCAGGATCTCAAGTACGAGGGTGAGGTTACTTATGTCGAGATCGGCGACAATGTGACCATCCGTGAGTGCGTGACCATCAACCGAGGCACCAAGGCTTCCGGCAAGTTTGTCACGAAGATCGGAAGCAACACACTGATAATGTCTTATGTGCACGTGGCCCACGACTGTGTCGTAGGCGACCACTGCATCCTCGTCAGCTATGTCGGCATCGCCGGCGAGACCGTGGTCGATGACTGGGCGATTGTCGGAGGCGGGGCCAAGGCCCACCAGTTCTCGAGGATCGGCTGCCACGCCATGGTCGGCGGAATGTCCAAGATCAACAAGGACATCCCTCCTTACGTCCTCTGCGGCCGCGACCCTATCTGCTACGCCGGCGTGAACATCGTCGGCCTCCGCCGCCGCGGGTTCTCCAACGAGACCATCCGCAACATCAAGGACATCTACGACACGATCTATTTCTCCGGCTACAACATCTCTGACGGTTGCGCCAAAGTCGAGGCCGGATTCCCGCAGAGCGAGGAACGCGACACAATCCTGAATTTCATCAGAAGCTCGAAGCGTGGAATCATCAAGTCCAACGACTCCCACGAGAAAGGAGAACTCGAATAGCGGAGCTGTGCTGCTGAGCGTGGCTTGGTTCCCGCCGGTCAGCTACTTCGCGTTGATGGCTAAAGACTTCATCTTGTCCAAGGACGGGGTGAAGCCTTCTGTCGTTTATCTGGACGCCTGCGAACACTACCAGAAACAGTCCTGGCGCAACCGTTTCCGTTTCTATGCCTGTGACGGCCCGCAGTGCCTCAATTATCCTGTCAAGCATTCGGAAGACACCTACGGACGGCCGGTGACCGAGGTGCTGGTCGACTACTCCACCCCCTGGCTCGTCCGCACGGAGAGGGCGATAGCCTCCGCCTACGAATCGTCGGCCTACTTCGACTACTACAAGGACGAACTCTTCTCGATCCTCGAATCCAGACCCGCTACCGTGTTCGAGATGGACCTCCGCCTGACCGGATTCTTTCTCCGGAAGACCGGAGTCGCCGTGGACCTCAGGGTGACTGATGAATATCTTCCCGTACTCTCCCGTGAAGTTCCTGTGGACACGGGGCGCTACGGCCTTGACTACAGGGAACTGATCCATCCGAAGCGTCCGGACCGCATACTCAAGGATCTGGAACTGGAAAAACCATACTTCCAGGTTTTCGCCGGGAAGTACGGTTTCGTTCCGAACCTTTCCATAATGGACCTTCTGTTTAACGAAGGTCCGGATTCGATTTCCTATCTGAAAAAACTGAACCCCGTCAGATAGGCTGTGTCCTGTCCGGCGGGGCGGTTGTTTTTATCTGAATCTACGGATCTTGTCTATGGACAGCCGTCTTTAGAATCTCCAGCCGAAGGTGGCCGTGACGTTGAAGATGTTCCTCTTGTTGAGAATCAGCGGAGAGGCCACGTCGACGAGGTAGTCGGCGTAAGGGGAGATATATTCATCGGCCAGCAGGGTCATCCTCGCCGCGAGGTCCGCGAAGAAGGAACCGGTGGAGGAGTAGCCGAGTCCGACGGAGAAGGCGTGGAGGCTGTCGTGCAGGGTCGAGTCGTAGTACCCGTCGTTGTAGATGTACTCCGGGGTGGTCGTGAAGTTGTAGCCTGCGCGGATAGCCGTCTCAGGCGTAGGTTTGAACTCCGCTCCTACTCTCACCGTGTGCGAGATGCCCATGCAGTCGGCGATGTCGTCGTTGACTGTGTTGAAGGTCTCGTCCCAGCTGTCCTTGCTGATGAATTTCATCTTGCTGTAGTCGGTCATCTCGTAGTCCACGCTCAGAAGAGCCATTCCGCTGAACGTGAAGGCCATTCCGGCGTTGAGCCTGTACGGGGTGCGCAGCTTGTAGGTGTAGGTGCCTTCCGGGGTCTGCGCCGAGCCGTTGAACGTGGAGTTGGTGTAGTTGACGTTCACGTCGTGCATATAGCGCTCGGTGATCTCCAGCACGGTAGGTGACTGTGCCGCCGCTCCGATGGTGACTCCGTCCACAGGCCTGAAGATGAAGCCTATCTTGCCGTAGACTCCGCTGCCCTCGGCCGTGAGCGAGTAGCGGGTGCGGTAGTCGCTGAAGCAGGTCTTTCCGTTCTTGAATTCAACCGGGAAGTTCTCGGGGTTTGAGGCCGCTTCTTTGAAATATTCATCATAATCCCTTCTGAGAGAAGTGATTCCGAGATTAAATCCAAGGAAGAATTTCTGGTCGAAATTAAGGCCGAGATTGGCGATGACGTCGCGCTTGCTTCCGGTTACCTTGCGGCCGTAGGCTTGATTGAGCTTGCCCGGCAGAGTGATGTCGTAGATGTAGTTGCCGTTCTCGTCCTTCAAGTAGTCGCCGTTCTCGTCCATTTTGTAGGCGAAGCTTTCTGTGGCTCCGATGTAGCGCCAGTAGTAGTCAGGGTCTTTGACGTCTCCGTAGTTGGAGATGGCTCCGGCCTGGGCGTTGGCGATCACGGTCCAAGGAGCGTAGTACCCTCTGTCGTCAGGATTGTAATAGGCGTTGTCCCAGGAATCTATCGTGTTGCCCTGCGCGTCGCTGTAGCCGTTGAGGAAGTCTATGTCATAGCCCTCTGCGTTGACCGCCATCCAGCTGAGGTAGCTTGTCCTGTCATTCTGCCCGCCTCCGAGCATCTGGCCGGTGTAATTGTTCGTCCCGTTGACGATGATGCCGTAGGTGACGGACGTGAGGCCGCTCCTGCTGCCTGTGTCCCAGTTGAAGGTGAGACCGAAATTAGGCATCGAGAACCTTGTGAGATTCTTGCTTGTCTCATTGGTGAACTTGTCCACTCCGCCGACCGGATAGGCGCTGTAGGATGCGTTCATCGCGCTGATCGTCAGGTTCGGAGTGATGGTGAACTGTGAATATCCCGCCACGGCCGATCCGGCAGGGTTGATGCCGACCGATCCGAGGTCGCCTCCGACGGCTGTCATCGCGTTGCCCATACCGATCGACCTTGCAGTGCCGTAGTAGTTGTTCTGGCTGTATGTGAGCCCGTCGTACATTGTCTGCGCGCCTGCGGCTGTCGCAGACAATGCCATAAGGACAGTGAAGAATGCTTTTCTCATTTCCGTGAATATTAATGGCAAAATAATTAATTTAAGTTTAGCATGTGCGAAACACCTTATTTCCCGTCACTTATGTGACGGAGCACATCCCCTTCCCGAGGAAGGGGATTCAGGGGAAGGGTAACGTGAGATAAGGTACTTTGTCACATGCATTTAGTTACTTGCGAAAGTTGAATAATTAAGTTTGTTCTGTTCTGTTTCCGCCGCTTCGCGGGCGGCCTGCGGCGTGGCTACCTTCTTCCGCCGCTGCCGCCTCTTGAGCCGCCGCCACCGCCGAACGAGCCGCCTGAACTTCTGGAGGATGAACCGCCACCGAACGATCCGCTCGAACTACGGCTTGAGCTGCCTGAATATGAAGAGCTTGAGCTTCGGCTTGAAGTCGAGTAGCCGCTTGAACGGCTGCTTGAGCTTGAGTTTGAAGAGCTGCCGCTATAACTGCCGGATGACCTGTAGGATCCGGATGAACGGTAACTTCCCGTGGCGCTTCCGGTGGAAGAGCTGCCGTTGTGGCTGCCGGATGAAAGCCCGCCTGAGGATGACCTGCTTGTGGCCGGTCTGGTGTAAGTGACTGAGGATGATGTCGATGACCTCATTCCTGATGCGGTGGACCTGGCCGTTGTCCCGTAGGAAGACGAGCCTGTGCCTGCAGCCCTGCCCGCCGTGGCCGTCGATGTCCTCGCTGATCTTGAGGAATTTGACCTGACGGTGGAACCTGCCGCTCTCTCGACTGATGTGATGGCCGATGAACGTACTCCGCCGCGCGAGGCTGTACTTGCCGACCTTGAAGCGGCAGTCGCCGAGGATGTCCTTGTGGAGCCGTTCGAGCCGCCCCTCGTCCTTGACATAGACGAACTCCTTCCGCCGGATGACCGGGATGTCGACCCTATGCCGCCTCTTACGCTTGAACCTGTGGTGGACAGGCGCGGGGTGTAGGCTCTGCCGCTGCCCGGAGAGAAGAAATCGCGGTCCATATGGTGGTGAGGACCGGCGGGGCCGCCGTGCCATCCGCCATAGTACCAGGAATCCCAGTACCACGGACTGTAAAGCCCGCCGTAGTACCAGCTTCCGTAGTACCAAGGGCTTGCCCAGCCCCAGGCGTAGCTGTAGTACCAAGGATCGTAGTAGAATGGGTCATAGTACCAAGGTGTGTGACCGTACCATCCGCCGTAGTACCACGGGTTGGCTCCCCAGTAGATTGAACTGTAGAACGGACGGTTCCAGCTGTACCAGGATGTGGCGTACCACGGCTGGTATGCCGCCCAGACGTTCCAGCTGTCATTGTCATAGAGATAGACCGATGTCGTACCTGTGCCGGCATCGAGGTCTATCCTGGCGTTCTTGTTCTCGGGGATGAAGAGTGTGTCCACCTTTTCTCCGCTCTTCATGAAGATGGGCGAGTTCTTGGTCTTCGCCACAAGAGCGTCGCTCCCGTCTACGTTGTCGGTGGACACGGCCAGTTCATCGACGGACGGCTTGGCCTTGACGTTTGACGTATAGTAGATTCCGTCCTGATACTTCTGCCTGGAAGCATCGCTGGCGAACCGGGCCGCTGAACCGCACGAGGTCAGGGCCGCAAGCGCCGAGATAATAAGGATTGTGCGTGTTTTCATTTCTGAATCTCCTATATTTGACAATAAATTCGTAACT